>CALHVX010000028.1 GCA_938036875.1 uncultured Pseudomonadales bacterium | reverse complement strand
CTGTTCAAACCGAAGGTGGTTAATCGTTCTTCACCAACAGCGGTGATTGCTACCGGGATATCGCGAACGGATTCTTCTACTGATCGTGCGGTGACTACTATTTCTTCGATCTCGGCAGCAAACAACGTGCCTGGAATACTGATTGCCACAGCCAATGCTGAGACACCTAAACTACGGATGATATTCATCGGGCTCTCCCCCTCATTTGTCCATCTTTTGTTCGTTTCTTAGTAAACCAGTACTCGCTCTAGTTTTACAAGCCTACAGATGTCGAGGAAACGCAGAACTCACAAGTACACACCAACTATAAAAGACGCCCACAACGGCCATTTAGTTGCTCACCCATTGACACATTTGTGCAAACTCACTATCGTTAACTCTTTCCAGACGCAGTAGTCTGTTACCATGGCTAGAACAAGGGAATTCGATCCCAAAGAGGCGCTACAGGTTGCCATCGAACTATTTTGGGAAAAGGGCTACTTCGACGGTTCTGTGGACGAAATTGTGAAACGTTCTGGCGTCGCTAAATACGGCCTATACGGCACCTTTGGCACCAAGCATGAATTGTTTTTAAAAGCCCTTAACCAATACGGCAAAGATCGAGAGCGCGACATACTAAAACCCATCTATCAAGCCGATGCATCCCTCCCAGAAATCCGGAGGTTCTTTAAAGAAGGCGCGGCATTGGTCATGCATCAAACGACCAACAGACGCGGCTGCCTGCTAACCAACGCAGGCATCGAGCTTGGACGCGAAGACGTTCAAGTAAGAACCGAAATCAAACAGTTCTTTAACAGGCAGGTAAAGGTATTCGAAGTTTGTTTAGCTAGGGCTGTTGCAAAGGGCGAAGTGGATGAAGGCAAAGACATCAAACAGTTGGCGAAATTTTTGGCTAAAGAATACCGCCTAATGATGGTGCTCGCTGGGAGCGGTGAACCGTTGGCCCAAATTCAAGATCACCTGGAGGTTGCACTACAGATATTGGAGTAGCCTATTTTTACCTAATACAGACGATGTAGTCTGTTTTAACCAAAGTATCACCATGAGCAGATACAAAAATTCAGGATTGAGGTTACCGCCCTATAAACCAGCGCAAAGCGGCATGCGAGAAGCGACATTGAGACGACTAGCTGAGCACTACTAGCCACGCGACTTTTTTTAATCATATCAGACGATATAGTCTGTAAAGGAAAAAAATAATGGAAACTCGAAAATACTCTGCAGGAACCTACTTTCAATTGGTTGTAGATCGACCCTGGACAACCATTCTACTCAGTACCTTGCTGTTCCTTGGCAGCGCTATGTGGTTACCAACACTAGTGATGGATACAAGGTCCGATGCCTTCATCAACGAAAACGATCCCGCACTCGTATACCGCGAAAAGGTAGAAGAAATATTCGGTCTAGCCGACCCCATTATCATCGCAGTAGTTAATGACTCACCAACCGGAATCTACAACACCGAGAGCCTAAGGCTAGTCCAATGGCTAACTGAAGAAGCCCAAAAACTGGCCAACGTTGATCCAGAACGAGTCGTGAGCCTCGCCACTGAAGCCAACATTGTAGGTACAGACAACGGTATGGAGACCGAAGATTTTTTTGAAGTAACCCCTGACTCAGCAGAGCGGGTTTCTTGGATAAAAGAAGCCATTGCCAACTTTCCACTTTATCAAGGCAGCCTGGTTGCCCGGGACCACTCCACCACACTGATCGTTGTCGAAATGCTTGATGAGTTCGAGGCCGACACCACCTACAACGAGATACTCGCAATAACGGGGTCAGCACCAGTCGGCCTAAACGACACTGTGCACGTTGCCGGCGAAGGTGCCATCGCTGGCTACCTTTCAGCCTACATTGGTGCTGATGCGCAAAAGCTAAACCCGCTTTCGGCTGTTGTCATCACCATCATATTGCTAGTTGCATTTTTTACCCTGCGCGGAGCCCTAGCTCCAAACCTGGTGGTTTTAGCTACCGTGGGTTCAACCTTTGGACTGATGGGTGCTTTTGGTGTGCCTTTCTACGTCATCACCAACGGCTTAACGGTTAGCCTAATCGGTATGGCCGTAGCAGATTCGATTCACGTGTTTAGCCAATACTACACTGAGCAAGCAGGTGATCCCGCTGCCAGTCAGGCCACACTGGTAAAACGGGCCATGATCGCGATGTGGCTACCAATAACGCTAACCACAGTCACAACCGCCGCTGGCTTTTTCACGCTGTACCTAACCAGCAGCATGCCGCCTATCCAGTTTTTCGGTATCTTCGGCGGGCTCGGTGTAATCCTCGCCTGGTTCTTTTCTGTCACATTTCTACCCGCCGTTCTGAGTCTACTGAAGCCCAAGGGAAGTCGAGCCTTCTCTGAATCTACAACAACTGGTTCAACAGATCAGGCAAGCCGATTTATGCTCCGCTTAGGAAAAACCGTCCTTGATCATCCGAAATCTACACTAGCCATCTACGCTGGCGTAGCGTTAATCGCCACGCTCGGTGCCACCAAAGTGTCCATTGACGAGATCCGCATCGATAATTTTCAAACCGATGAAGCGATTTATCAGGCAGATACGGCCATGAACAAGGCAATGGATGGCGTGTATCACCTGGACGTATTGGTAGAAACCACAACAATTGAAGGTTTGCATCAGGCTGACCACCTAAACCGCATTGATCGGCTGCAACGATTTCTAGAATCTCAGCCAGGCGTCGGCGGCACCGTATCTGTGGTGGATTACATCAAGCAAATGCATCGCGCTGTAAACGAAAACCGCGAATCAACCTATTCCATACCAGAAGACTCCTTGCTCATATCTCAGCTTTTTTTACTCTACTCAGCCTCTGCTGACCCAACAGATTTTGAGGAAGAAGTAGATGGAGAGTACCGACAAGCCTTGGTGCGAGCAAAAATAGACAACGGCTCTTACAAGAAAAACACACCGGTAGTCCGAGCCGTTGAAGCCTACCTACAGGATGAATTCAATACACCGGAGATTACCGGCACGCTTACTGGCCGAGTTAACGTTGACCACTACTGGATAAAAGAAATCGGTGGCAGCCACGCGATGAGCGTGGCCGTTGCCTTTCTTGCAGTGATGCTGGTTGTCATTGTGTTGTTTCGGTCAATCGTCGCCGGGCTTATTACTACGCTACCCGTAGCACTAGCCATTTTGGTCATATACGCATGGATGGGATTTAGTGATGTATGGCTAGGCGTAGGGACAACCATGTTCGCCTCCATTGCTATCGGGCTTTGTGTTGACTTCACCATCCATACCGTCGACCGCTTGCGTGAGCTGGTGGACAGCGAGACAACCAATGTAAAAGAGTCGATGCTCAAGCTTTATCCAAGCACCGGCCGGGCGCTCTTCTTCAATCTTGCCGCAATCGCTTTAGGCTTCGGCGTATTGATCACCAGCGACGTTCCTCCTCTAAACAACTTTGGCACGCTGGTCGCTTTAGCCGTGGTTGTTGCCTTTCTTGCAAGCCTTACGCTGATACCAGCGGCCGTCTACTTAACCCGCCCTTCTTTTATCTTCGCCCAATCAAAAACAGAGTACCCCTCGGGACTAACAGCCGCTTCTGTTGCGCTGGTGGGCACGCTATCTTTTTTTAACATCACAGAGGCCAACGCTGCTACCCAAGACACCGCCACGGCACCCTTAACCGGCAAGCAGGTCATGCAAGCGGTCAACGCCCGCAACGATGGGGAGCAGGTCACACGTGATCTCAAAATTGTTCTGACCGATCGTCGAGGCAAATCTCGGATTCAACAGACCCGGGGATATCGGCGTTATTTTGGTAAAGAAAAGCGTACGGTCATCTTTTACAGCACCCCTGCCAACATACGGGATACCGGCTTTCTCACCTACGACTATCCAGAGGTAACAAAGGATGACGATCAATGGTTGTATCTTCCCGCGTTAAGAAAGATTCGTCGTATCTCCGCCTCGGATCGAGGCGACTATTTTCTTGGCACGGACTTTACTTACGAAGAAATCAAAAAAGAAAACAAGATCGAACTTGCCGACTACCAGTTAACCCGGGTTGGGTTAGAAAATGTGGATGGTCACCCCTGCATCGTCATAGTGGGCGAACCAATAACAGCAAAAGTTAGCAAAGATTTAGGGTATAGCAGAATTGTCTGGCGAATTGATCCCAATATTTGGATGGCTCGGAGCAGCGACTTCTGGGACGTCAATGGCAATCACTTGAAAACAATACAGACTAGGCTAATCGAGCAGATTGACGGTATCTGGACGGCATTGGAAATCAACGCAGTCAATCATAAAACCAAACACCGCTCGACTTTTAGCTTCTCTAACGTGGACTACACCAGCGAAGTTCCTGAAAAACTCTTCACCCAATCTCGCTTGCGTCGGGGCTTGTGATGCCTTCGCTAACCCTCCTTACGAGATGGATACTGAAATCATCTAGCCAATTGGCCGTTGGCGGCATCGCCCTATGGGCCAGCAACATCGTAAACGCTGTGGAGTTTGACGCTCAAGCACAGCTTAGCCTAGGCACCGCAGTTGAACTCAGCGGTGAAGTACAAGTCGGCGAAATGAACGTTAGGCCAAGAATAGATGCTCGCTTCACCGATTCGGTTAAGCTAACCGGCATAGCCCTAGCTAGGGCCGACCTAGTAGACAAGTTAGAACCAGGCCGACCATCGAATGCATCTCGCTCCTCACCATCAAAAAGAATGACCGGCGGCGATCGCCTGGAACTCGAAATCCGCGAGCTTTTCCTGGATTTTGAGCTTGGCAATTCGCAGCTTAGGTTAGGTAAACAACAAGTCGTTTGGGGGCAAGCAGACGGGCTACGTATCCTCGACTTGGTAAACCCCCTAAACTATCGAGAATTTGTGCTGGGCGATTTTGAAAATCGCAGAATTCCTTTGTGGATGTTAAACACAGAACTGGAAATTGGCCCTGCTCGACTCCAATTCCTTTGGATTCCTGATCAAACCTACGACGATATCCCTAATGCTAAGGCTACCTTTGCTTTCACCTCGCCAACCTTCAGACCCGCCTTAAGACCTGGCGAAAAGGCTCAACTCGCACAAGGGGACAAGCCTAGTCGCCTACTTCAAGATTCGGATTTTGGTTTACGGCTAAGCACATTTACCGGCGGATGGGACCTTACCGCCAACTATCTATACCACTACCAAGACCAACCAGTCTTGGAGCTAGATAGAAGTGATGTCATCACAACCATCAACCCGGTTTACAAGCGTACCCACCTGATAGGCGGCAGCGCTAGCACCGCATTTGGAAACTACGTACTACGCAGCGAGCTGGGGTACTCAACACACAGATACTTCTCTTCAACGGCACACACCAACGGAACAACCGAGACACAGGAGCTTTCTGGGGTGGCCGGTATTGACTACAGCGGTTGGACAAACACCTTCGTGAGCGGGCAGATCTTCGTGGGCGCCATTGACCAAAAAGATGGAATCATTCGTGAGCGCACAACACTAACCCTGTCGCTCCTGATGCAACAAACTTATCTTAATGACTCTATATCGGTCGAGTTACTCGCTATTCACAACATCAAAAACGATGATGGGCTTGTTCAATTTGACCTTGGATACCAAATGTCTAGCAGCCTTGTCATCAAAGCAGGGGTCGATATTTTTTATGGTGAGCAGACGCAACTGTTTGGGCAGTTCGATCACAGAGACCGGTTTCGCTTGATGCTCGAATGGAGCTTGTAAAGAGTTAGAAGAGAGCCCAGCCTAGGCATCCACCAGGCGGATTTATTGATTCGTTTGTCCTTATTAATCAACACGCAAAAAATCAATTTCGAGCTCAACCCACAAATCGAACGCATCAGAAACTTGCCCACGGGTGGGAGCGTCGAACTTTCTACTTAGCAATAAATCATCTCACCGCTACAACTAGCCAAAGACTCCTCAAGGAGTAAGATGCGCTAGACCGTGGCAAACATTGGCTGCGCGCGAAAATGCCTTAGAGAAGACTAGGGGAGAATCTAGTGGCAATACAACAGCTTGGTTCATCGCTGTCATGGTGGCAACGTTTTGCGCACAGGGCTAGGCGCATCAACTGGCAGCCATCACCCAGCGTTCTAGCACTCGCTGAACGAGAGCGGCGCCGGAACCTTCCTTGGGTAGTCTTGCTCGCCGTAATGGGCTCGATGATTGGTGACGGTTCTGCCTACCTCGCTCAGCAAACCACTAGCCTGACCGTCCCATTAATTGTGTCCCATGCGGTTGTGTCATTGCTGTGCCTTTACTGGATTAAACTCCCAGCAAAAAATATCAACGTATTTTTTATCGGCGCTTACCTTTACCTGGCACTTACCATCGCCATACCGTCCATTTTGTACCAGCGCCCAAGTGATTTGGTTCAACTGGGCATTCTGAGCATGGCAACTTTCTATATCATGCTAGATATTAGATACCTGTTTGTCGCGCAAGTTATCGGGCTAGCAATCCTGAGCTACGCTTTAGTGCAGCTGCAATCAGAAATTAAAATGGACGACACCATCTGGGTAGTCATATCTATCGGCATTGCCGGTTTGATGCTCCACATCGGCCGACGCAAATCTGTAGCAGACCTTGCCGAAACGACAAAGGCGCTGCTAGAAGAAGCAGATTTTCGACAGCATGCAGAAGAGCAAACTGTGGTCGCAAAAAAGCGCGAAGAACTGGCTGCCATGGTTGGCGGTGTCGCGCACGACTTCAACAACTTATTGCTTGGCATCTCCGGTGGGATCGAGCTTGCCAAGCTTGATACAAAGATGAACCCCGCATCGCTGCAAGCTTTAGAGCTTGCGTCCGATTCAGCAAACGCGGCCAAAGACCTATGCGCCAACCTACTGGAACACACCAAAGGCAAAGAACGCTCTCATACCTCTATTGCTGTTACGGAGCTAGTAGCCAGCGCTGCTCGGCACATTGAGTTGATCAGCACAACACAGCATCCTATCGAGATAGCAGCTGATGGAGACGAAACCGTCTTAGGTCACCACGGCCAACTACGGCAGGTTTTAGTTAACCTGCTAGACAACGCGATGCGGGCCGCAAACTCAATCGTTCGTATCAAGACAAGCACCAACTACGTCGACCGCAAACGCCGGGTGACCATTGCCGTAGAAGACGACGGCAGCGGGGTTGACCAAAGCGTTCGCAACCAAATATTCAACCCCTTCTTTTCTACTAGAGCAGAAGGCAAAGGGCTTGGGCTGGCCACGGTCTCCGCCACAGTGATTGCTCATGGCGGGCAAGTGGACATCAAAGATTCCTCGCTGGGCGGTGCTTGTTTTGTTGTGACACTACCTAGCGCCAAAGACGCCAACAGCACAGTCGAGACTCAATCAGCAGGGGAACTTGAATCGCTTCGCACGCTAGAGAGCATCATTGCCAATATCTTCGATGACCTGCCTTACTTGGTTTTTCACAAAGACACGAACAACCGCCACCTACGGGTCAACTCAATGGTTGGCAAGCTGCGCGGCATTCCGGTAGAGCAGTTCGAAAACACCTCTGTAGAAGAACTACACCCCGACGAAGCACAAAGCTACTACAGAGATGATCAAGAAGTGATTGCAACGGGCACAGCAAAGCTCAACATCAAAGAGCAGGTAGAGGTCGCCCCTGGCAAAAAGTATTGGTTTCTAACCAACAAGTACCCGACTTTCTGCGAAAACAACAAGGTCAACGGCATTCTAGCTATTTGCAAGCTCGCCAATCCGGACGATGAGCAAGCACTACGCAAAGCAATGGACTCACAAACTGCCTAAACAAACAGGGTTACAAGCGAACACGCTCACTCTTTGGATCATACAGCGCCCGCGTACTCGGCCTTGCATCAAACTTAGCACCAGCAATTTCAATTTGATACGAACTTGCGCGCAAGTTCGCCAGTGGCGTGCCACGGTCAAAGTTAACAAGGCCTAAAGCAACCGATCGCCCCAAGGTATAGCCGAATGCACCAGAGGTCACATGACCTGCCACCACACCATCACGATAGATGGGTTCATTGTGATACAACAGGGGCTGCGGATCTTCTAGCGCAAAGGACATGACCCGCCTCGAAATACCTTGGTTTTTCTGCGCGAGAACCGCATCGTGCCCAATGCACTGAATTTTCTTTTCTGCATCGAAAGCAAACATCAGACCAGCCTCTGCTGGTGTATCTAAATCGTTGATATCGTGCCCCCAACTTCGGTAGCCTTTCTCGATACGACACGAATTTAAAGCGTGGTAGCCACAAAGGCGTAGCTCAAACTGGGCTTGCCTTTGCATCAAGGACCGATATAACGCTGGTGCAGCAGCCTTATCGCAATAAAGCTCCCAACCCAACTCTCCAACGTAGGTGATGCGTTGAGCCAAAACTTCAACCGGACCAATGGTCGCAACCTTGGCGGTACCAAAAGGAAACGCTTGGTTGCTCCAATCGTCATCGGACAACGATTGAATTAGCTCACGACTGTGTGGACCCATCAAGCTCAGCACCGCACGATCCATCGAAACGTCACTCAGGGTGCAATCCAATCCAGTGTGGATATTATCGTTCAACCAGTAGTAATCCTTGCGTCGGGTAGCGGGGCTAGTGATAACCCGATACTCACCTTCTGCTAGACGGGTTACAGTCACGTCCGCCTCGATGCCACCTTGGGCATTAAGCCATTGGGTATAAACCACACTACCCACAGGTCCAGCAATATCGTTGGTACACAGACGCTGCAAGGCAAGCTCTGCATCAGCGCCAACCACATCAAACTTCGCAAACGACGACTGATCAAAAAGGCCAACCGTATTACGTACCGCTGCGTGCTCTTCACCCGCACACTCAAACCAGTTCTGACGCTTGTAGCTGTATTCATACTTTGGCTTAACATCGCCACTGGCAAACCAATTCGCACGCTCCCAACCGGCGACCTCACCAAAACAAGCACCTTGCCCCTTTAACGCATCATGTAGAGGGCTACGGTACACATCTCGAGACGTTTCGAACTGTCGAAACGGCCAATGCATCTGGTACAGCAAGCCTAAAGTTTCAGAGACACGGCTCTGAATGAACGTCTGCTCAGACTGGTAGGAGAATACGCGGCGCACATCCACCTCCCAAATATCCGTTGGAGGCTTTTCTTCAACCAACCATTGGGCGAGCAACAACCCCGCACCAGCAGCAGACTGAATACCCACGGAATTGAAGCCAGCGGCAACAAAATGATTTTTTAGCTCAGGGGTTTCACCCAGAAGATAATGATCATCATGGGTAAAGCTTTCGGGCCCATTGAAGAAGGTATGGATACCCGTATTCGCCAACATAGGCACTCGAACCGTCGCGGCTTCGAGTATGGGCAAAAAGTGATCAAGGTCCTGGGGTAGCTCATCAAAGCAAAAGTCTTTGGGAATACCGCGCATACCCCAAGGCTTGGCCACAGGCTCAAAAGCGCCCACCAATAGCTTTCCGGCATCTTCCTTGATGTAAAGACTCGAGTCTGGGTTTCGCAGCACCGGTAAGTTTTTAGGCAGCCCAGGAATTGGCTCAGTTATGGCATAGAAATGTTCGCAAGCATGCAGCGGTATCGCAATCCCGGCTCGACCGGCCAACTCACGCGCCCACATGCCACCGCAGTTAACCACCCGTTGCGCCTGTATCTCACCTTGGTTGGTGGCAACGCCAACCGCGCGACCCTGGTGGGTGAGAATGTCAGTGACTTCAACATTCTCAATAATAGTGGCACCTCGATCTTTAGCCCCTTTCGCAAAAGCCATGGTGAGGTCCACCGGATTCAGCTGACCATCTTGGGGAATGTACACACCGCCCAGCACATCCTTGATCTCAATGCCTGGCCACAACTCGTTGATCTCTTGGGCTGACACCGCCTGTGCATCGACTCCACAAGAACGCGCCATGGACGCCCCACGCAATATCTCTTCGAAGCGTTCGGCGTTGGTGGCAACATTTAGGCTGCCATTTTGGCGTAGACCTATGTCTTGCCCGGTCTCACGCTGGAGCTGTGGATAAAGATCTTTACCGTAAACAGACAACTCGGTTAGTCGACGAGTATTGCGCATCTGCGGAACCAAACCCGCCGCGTGCCAAGTTGTGCCGCAGGTGAGTTGCCGTCGCTCCAGCAACACAACATTTTGCACACCAAGCTTGGCGAGGTGATACGCGACGCTACAACCCACAACCCCACCACCAACAATGACAACCTCTGCTTGTGTAATCACAGCGCAACGAACCTCAACATGTAGACATCCTATGCATGGGTGAACACAACTACCGGCGCAACTGGGATCGAAACGCCGCACAAAAGGCACGCCCAGCAGCAAGCAGAGGTTCCGGGTCACGCGCGGTTCTAGCCAACAGAAAGCCACCCTCTATGGTGGTGATAAACAACATGGCCATGTCTCGCGCTACGGTCGCCTCTAGCCCGGCCGCTATAAATCTGCGCGTGCCGGAATCTATCCAACCGTTAAACGCTAGATCACAAGCCTCGCGTAACTTTGGCTCTACATTCGCCACCTCTCGGGCGATGCCTCCAATGGGGCAAGGGTCGATGTAATCGGTACTCGCCAGCATAACGCCCCCTTGCTGAAACAGGGTCTCAAGCCCAACAAGCACCGTGGGACAACCATCCAAAACCTGTTCAAACAGCTTCTGGTAAGCACCCCCAGCCTCAACGATCACAGCCGCGGCCAACTCGACTTTGCCACCTGGGTAAAAGTGGTAAACCGAGCCGGTTGTGAGCGCGGAGGCCTCAACCACCCGCTTCATCGAGGTGCCGTTGTAGCCGTACTCACGAAATAGGTCGTGCGCCGCGGCGAGGATTTTATTTTCGGACGGTTTCATTTGGCCACTCAGCAACCTACTAGAATGGTCATTCTAATCTTGCTAGGATGACGACTAGAATGATCGTTCTAACCACATTAGCGGAAGGCAAAGGCAATGCAAAGCAGCAATCTGTTGACCTACTTCTTACGCGCAACATCCATCGTCTTTGTGCTGGCCGGCTCCATGCATGTGGGCTTGGGCTTAGGCGCGGATCAGATGTTGGGCGCCCAGGTATCGAGCCAAAGCATGGTGGATGCTGGCTTGGACAGCCAAAACCGGTTTTACGGCGCAACCTTCACGCTATATGGCGTGATCTTCTTCATGGCCGCAGCCGACTTAGCTCGCTACCTCCCCCTGTTGAAGGCAACAATATGGGTGTTCTTTATCGCCGGCTTAGTCCGCTTTATATCGGTTTGGATGTACGGTTGGCCTCCGACCCTAGTGACCGCGCTATTTGCCGCCGAGGTGTTACTACCGCCATTCCTTCTTTTATGGATACACAAAACGGAGCCAACGCCAGCCTAGGCCCAGAGTTTGTGACGAGGCATCAGTAACCCTAAACTGGCGCATTGACACACAAACGGAAGATGGCATGGCAAAGACGGTTATTCGTGGAGGATCGATATTCGATCCTAAGACCATGGAGATACAACCCAACACCACGCTAGTCATCGAGGATGGCAAAATCCTTGATACACAAAGTACCGCTGGCTGCGATGTTGAAATAGACGCCAGCGGTCAATTTCTGCTGCCCGGCTTCATCGACGCCCACGT
>CALHVX010000027.1 GCA_938036875.1 uncultured Pseudomonadales bacterium | reverse complement strand
TTAGCCACCGAGTCTTCTATCCAAGGTGTTGAAGGCGCAGTTGAGGTCAACGAGTATTTGGACATGGACGATGGCTCCTTAGCGGCAGATCAAGTGGCTAGGGTGCGCGCGCAATGGCAGGCCATGCCGCCGCATCAAGGGACTTTGGTCAGCAGCGATGAAACTGCCGCCGTGATCATGGGCGAGATTATCGATATCACTCACGCCCAAGACACCTACCAACAAGTCAGAACCTACATCAATACGCTGCCCACCCAGGGGGTAGAATTCCACGTTGCCGGGCCGGGTGCGGTTAGCGGCTACTTTAGTGCCTACATCGAGCAAGATGCTCGTAAGCTGCTCCCCATTGGCTTTGGGCTAGTCTTGCTCTTCGTCTTTTTGGCCTTTCGGCGCGCTTCTGCACTCACCGGTCCGCTCATTATCATTCTTAGCACCCTAACCGGTACGTTAGGGGTCATGGCCTGGTGTAACGTGCCCTACTACGCCATCACCAACGCCCTTGCCGTCGTCTTGGTAGCAATTGCAGTAGCGGATGCCATTCACGTGTTGTCTGCCTACTACGAAGCTCGCGCAGCGAACCCACACCACAGCTCGCGCGAGCACGCAGTGACCGCCATGCAGAGCATTGCCAAACCGGTGATACTGACCACGCTCACCACCATGGTCGGTTTTGTTGGCATCGGTTTGGTCTCGGTCATGCCGCCTATTGTGGCTTTTGCTTGGTTCGCTTGCTTTGGTAGCGCATTGGCTGGCCTGCTCACCCTGTTAGTGCTACCCAATCTGCTCGCCATATTGCCGCCCGCGCAAAGCAAACTCTTTGCAGGCGATACAAGCTCACCCCTAGCCGACACCCTGACCCAGTGCGCCAAGCTTGGTGCGCGTCGACCACTACTGATGACCAGCATTTTTGTTGTGCTCGCAAACCTTGCGGGTATAGGTGCAGCGC
The DNA here is from genome assembly GCA_938036875.1 of uncultured Pseudomonadales bacterium. Classification (GTDB taxonomy): domain Bacteria; phylum Pseudomonadota; class Gammaproteobacteria; order Pseudomonadales; family Azotimanducaceae; genus CALHVX01. The sequence goes on along the minus strand of CALHVX010000027.1, from coordinate 38,237 downwards.
AGATCCAAATTGATCGTTCGCAAATTGACAACTTCGCCGCTGACGAACCCATTCGCGTTGCCGATGAACTCATCAACCAAAAATTTGCGGGTACCGCGTTTTTGAACCTGGTGGTGAGTGCAGAGCAAGATGATGCGTTGCTGGAAACCAAACATATGCAGGCAATAGCAGATCTACAGCAGTTCATCGAGCAACAACCCCACGTCAACAAGACGGTGTCTATTGCGGATTATCTCAGCTTGCTAGACGCGGCCATTGAGACACGACCTATATCTAACGACCGCAGTTTGCCCACCGCTGAAGACGCCATAGCACAATACCTGTTGATCTACGAAGCCTCCGGTAGCCCCACAGATTTTGAGGAAGAGATTGACCCTTACTACAGCACCGCGCTCATCCGAATCTTCTTGGATGCCCCGCGGTTTAGCGACAACAAGCAGACGGTCGAAAACATTCAGCAATATCTCGACGAAAACTTCAGTACTGGTGAGCTTAGCGCCACTCTCGCCGGCGACGTCAACCTAACCTATCACTGGATGCAGCAATTGATTGATACTCACTTTACCGGCATAGCGGTCTCTCTCGCCTTAGTGCTTGGCATCGCTTGCCTGATGTTTCGGTCGGTGCTCTTCGGTTGCATCTCCGTAGTGCCCGTGGTCTTTACGGTGCTGGCCATCTACGGCGTGATGGGGTTTGCCGGCATCAATCTTGAGCCACCTACCTCTATGTTCGCCGCCATTGCCATTGGGGTGGGCGTCGACTTTGCCATCCACTTGGTGGCGCGTTTGCGCGAGGTGCAGACCAACTCACAGCACAGCTTTGATGCAGTGCTAACCATGGCACTACCTGGCACGGCTCGAGCCTGTTTTTTCAACGCTGCAGCCCTTACCGTTGGCTTTTCCGTATTAACCATTAGCGACCTACCCACGTTGCAACGCTTTGGTGGGCTCATTAGCCTCGCCGCCCTAGCAAGCTTTGCTGCATCGCTACTGTTGATCCCAGCGTTGTTCAGCCTGGCTTCTAGGCTACAGCACAAGCGCCCAACCCCAACCTTGCGTAAACCTGCTAACCCAATCGCAGCAGCCGTAGTGGCTCTGGTGTTTGTGGCGGGCTTCTCAAGCGACCCAGCCCTGGCAGCCGCAACAACCTCCCTGAGCGGGACCGAAGTGGCTGAACGCATTGCTGCTCGCCCCGCAGGCAACGCCAGCACAAGGCAACTTAAGATGTCGCTCACCGACCGGCGTGGACGTTCACGTGAACGTTTAGCCGTGGTACACAAAAGCAGTACCGAGCAAGATCAACGCACACGCATTACTTACCTTGAGCCCAAAGCCGTTCGCAACGTGGGCTTTTTAAGCCACGACTTTCACCAACTCAACAAAAGCGACGAACGTTGGTTGTACATGCCGGCCACTCGCAAGGTGCGCCGTATCCCCGCTAGCGACCGAGGTGACTACTTCTTAGGTACCGATTTCACCTTTGCCGACATGCAGTCAGAGCTCAAATTTGAGCTGGCAGATTATCAATTCACCAACGCAGGCCTAAACAGCGATGGTTTGATCCAACTTACCGGCACACCGGTCAGCAAAAGCATTGCCAAAGAGATCGGCTACGGCGGTTTCAGCGCGCTCGTTGATCCCAACACTTGGATCCCTATGCAGATCGATTTTAGTGACCGCGATGGCAGCCCGCTCAAAACCGTGTTGGTTGGCCAGGTTGAGAACATCAGCGACATTTGGACAGCGCAGAGCATCAGTACTCAAAACCACCAAACCGGGCACAAAACCGAGTTTCACTTCTCCGACACTCAGTATCACGACACCTTGGCTGCCAAGCTCTTTGCCTCCGCAAGCCTATCGCGCGGTGCGCCCAAGCCTTAACGCAATGATCGATCTAACCCAACTAAAAGCAACACCGACTTGGGCGCGAGCGGCACTAACCTTGCTGCTCGGTTTCAGCCTTAGCGCTCCGAGTGCGGCGCTTGAAGTGCAGAGCTTGTCCCTGGCCACCCAAGGCACCTACGGCTACGCCCTAGAGAAACAAGAGTCCCAGCAGGCCCAACTTGAGCTAACCCCTCGTGGTGAATTCAATTGGGGTAACACCACTTTTGTCATAGAAGGTCGCGCTCGTTTCGATGAGCAGCGCCAGCTGAGCCAAACCGGTGATCTGCAATACAACGACAACAGCTACAGCTCAGCAGACCGCCCTGCCCAGTTGGGTGGTGGTGCTCGCATTGAGCTGCGCGATGCGTACGCGGAGTTTAGCCTAGGCAACCAGTTGTTTCGGTTAGGCAAACAGCAAATCGTTTGGGGTGCGTTAGATGGGCTCAAAGTGGCCGACGTCTTAAACCCCCAGAGCTTCCGTGAATTTATCTTGGATGATTTTGGTCACTCCCGTATTCCTCTTTGGAGCGCCCTTGCAGATCTTAGCTTAGGTAGCTGGCGCGCGGAGTTGGCCTGGGTGCCACAAAGCTCAGCCCACGAGTTGCCGGGCCCGCAAGATACCTTTGCGTTCACCGCGGCGCGCTTCAACTTGGGGCAAACTCAGGATGCCGCAACTGGGTTAGCTAGGCCTCAAGTAGCCGTACGCTCCCCGCGCAACAAGCTGAACCGGGGCGGCCTGCGTTTAAGCCGTCGGGTTGGGCCGCTAGACATGAGCCTGGTGGCGGCACGCAGCTTAGATTTCGAACCGCTCGCGGAAGTAGACGCTGGCAACCCAGAGTTAACCCAGACCTATCGCAGCGTAAACTTCTACGGTCTGTCTGCTGAAAGCTCGATTGGTCCTTTGGCCCTGCGCGCAGAGGTAGGTTGGCGACCCAACCGCTACTTCAATACGCTACCCCCCACTGGACCTAACACCACCAAACTCAACCAGCTCACCATGGCCGTTGCTGCGGACTTCAACGCCCCTGCCGGGATTTTCGCCAACATCCAACTGCTGCACGATGAAGTGCGTGATGCACCCAACTCGCTAGTCCGCCCGGAGCGCGACACCATTGCCACGGTGTTCTTACGCCGCCAGTTTCGTTATGACACCCTAACCCTAGAGGCTCGCTGGTACGGCTCTCTTAATGAGCACGATGGGCTCGGACGTGTGCAGCTCGGCTACGCGGTGAACGACAACCTCAAGGTCAACCTGGGTTTGGACCGATTTTATGGGGACCCCAACGGTTTGTTCGGTCAATTTGCTGGCGCAGACCGCGTCACCTTCTCGTTTACCCATACTTTGTAAGTCACGCCAAACAATCTCAGGTCAGCCTTTCACACCAATTTGCCTTATAATTGCTCGGGTCTATTGGAGCGATTTTTGTTATGGAAGGCCCCACCTCTCACGTCTATTTCTCTCAACGCCTGCGGCTGCACTACGTCGATTGGGGTAACAACGATGCGCCCCCCATGTTGTTGGTGCACGGCGGTCGGGACCATTGCCGCAACTGGGACTGGGTCGCCCAAGAGCTACGCAAGGACTACCACATCATTGCACCAGACCTACGCGGTCACGGCGACTCCCAGTGGATGATCGGCGGAAGTTACAACCAAGTTGACTACGTCTACGACATTGCCCAACTGCTGCACCAAACCAAGATGACCCCGGTGACCATCATCGGTCACTCGTTAGGCGGTTCTATCTCGGTGAACTACACCGGTTTGTATCCAGAAACCGTGGGCAAGTTGGTCTCTATCGAAGGCATGGGCCCGCCACCCGCTATGATCAAAGAGCGCTTGAGCCAACCAACTGCCAAACGCATTACCGACTGGATCGACGACCTCCGCAAAATTGCCGGTCGTCAACCACGACGCTACCAAACTCAAGAAGAAGCCTTTCAACGTATGCAGGCAGAGAACCCGCATCTCAGCGAAGCGCGGGCTCGGCATCTCACCATTCACGGTGTAAACCAAAACGAAGATGGCACCTACAGCTGGAAGTTTGATAACTACATTCGAGCCTTCCCACCGGTAGGCATTCCGTTTGATGAAATGTACAAAATTTATGCGCAGATCACCTGCCCAACGTTGCTGATCCGCGGCACCGAGTCTTGGGCATCGGATCCGGAAAAAGACGGTCGTGCCAGCCACTTCAAGAATGCGCGAGTGGCCAACATCGAAAAGGCCGGGCATTGGGTGCACCACGATCAGCTGGAAGAGTTTATGTCGATCACTAAAGCCTTTTTAGCCGAATGAGTAGCAGCGAACGCGCCACCGCCCTCCACGACACGCCCTGGCAAGGGGTGTTCTACATTACTGGCGGCGGCTCTCAACTCATCTCCGAACTGTTAACCACACCTGGCGCATCACGCACGGTGCTAGAGGTTAGCGTGCCTTACGCCAGCACCGCTCTACACGAACTGTTGGGTGGCAAACCAGATCAAGCAAGCTCTGATGCCACCGCTAGAGCCTTGGCCATGGCCGCCTTCCAACGCGCGCAAAGCTTAAGCATGGGGGGCACCGGCCAAAACTTCGGGTTTGCCTGCACCGCAAGCTTGGCAACCGATCGGGTTAAACGCGGTCAGCATCGGGCGCACCTAGCCATTCAAACCGCTGCCGGCACCCATAGTGCAACCGTACAGTTGGCGGGTAACCGGGAAGAAGAAGAGGAAGAGTTGCTCGAAGCACAATGGTCGATCATGACCTCCGTGTTGAGCCGCGCCTTGTTCCACAGCGCCGCACCTTTTGACGAGTTCACCAACACGACCGCCCCGGTGGCTTGGCAAGGTTTGCTCACCGGCGACAGCCAGTCACTGGGCATCAACACCGAAGGCACCCCCCAGCTACTGCTGCCCGGTTCCTTTAACCCGCTGCACTCAGGTCACCTAGCCATGCTCAGCTATGCGCAGCAAAAGCTGGAGAAGCCGGGCAGTTTTGAGCTTTCAATCGCCAACGTCGACAAGCCCATGTTGGACTACACCAGCATTGAGCGGCGCCTAACCCAATTTAGCGATAAACCTTTGTGGCTGACCGCACTACCCACCTTCCGCGAAAAGGCGGAAGCTTTTCCTGGAGTTACCTTTGTGGTGGGCGCAGACACCATCGTGCGCATTGCTGCACCGCGATACTATCTAAACACCGCAGATCGCAACGACGCGCTTAAAACCTTTGTGAAGCAAGGGGTACAGTTCTTGGTGTTTGGACGACAGGTAGAAGGTAAGTTTCAGGTCTTAAGCGATCTGCGATTGCCTAAGGCATTGCGCGAGCGTTGCATTGAGGTCAGTGAGCCGGAGTTCCGTGAGGACATCAGCTCCACCGCGTTGCGAATGCGTAGCATCGGTGCTGAGGCTACTCCAAATCCTCAATCCGTTTAGGCCAGTTGTCTTTTAGCAACCTCGATAGCGAGCGATCCGCCAGCATACGCCCGCCGGTTTGGCATTGGGCGCAATAGTTCGACTCGTTCTCTGCATAGGCAATACGTTGCACCGGCTTGCCACACTGCGGGCAAGGTTGGCGATATTTACCGTGCACCGCCATCGCTTCATGAAACGCGGTGACCTTTTTCGGAAACTCATCCCCAGCCTCTGCGCGCAAGCGCTCGGTCCACTCGGTTAGCACCGAGATGCAGGCCGCATGCAGGCTAGCCACATCGTCGTCTTTTAAGACGCTTGCGCGTTTGAAGGGTGACAAACCCGCACGCAGCAAAATTTCGTCCGAGTAGGCATTGCCAATCCCGGCAAATACGTGCTGGTCGGTGAGCGCGCGTTTGAGGGTGTGGTTGCTGGCGTGCAGTTGGGCCGAAAACTCGGGCAGGCTCAGCCCCAGCACTTCTAACCCGCCGGGGTTCAAGGCTTGCAGGGCCTCAACCCCTTGCACCAGTCGCAACGAGGCGCGTTTCTTTTTGCTGGCTTCGGTAAAGATCAAGGTGCCGCTAGCAAAATCAAAGGCGGCAAGGCCTAACCGGGCGGGCACCTTGGCCCCCGCTTTGCGCCATTGCAGGCGACCCGAGATCATCAGGTGCAGCACCATATACAAGTCATCTTCTAAACCAATAACCAGTTGCTTGGCTATGCGCGAGCAGCTAACCACACGTTTACCCTGCACATCCGCAACCGATGGCGTCACCGTGCGCAGCAAAAATGGGGAGGCAAGCCGAATGTCATCCACCGCTTGACCAACGATGCGCCGCTCAAGCTGCTCAAGATAAACGGTTAGATCCGGCAGCTCAGGCACGGCCGGTCAACCTGAGGTTTGCGCTACTAGTCGAACGCCACATCATCGTTGCGCACAATGGTCTTCCAACGCCCGCTATAAAAACGCCAGATCAACAGCGATCCTTTCACCACGTAGTCGCCGATCAATGCGGCGTAGACCCAAAACACCGGCAGCCCTAGGTAGGTGGCCAAAGCCGCCAAACCGCAGCGCACGCCAATCAGCCCAATAAAGGTGGCCATCAGCGGGAAGCGAGTGTCCCCCGCCCCTCGTAGCGCACCACCAATGGCAAACTCCACCGCCAGCAGCGGCATCATGGCGCCCAAGATGTACACAAACTGCAAGGTGTACTCGATGGTGAGCGGCTCATCGCCAATAAAGAAGGTGGCCATCTCTTCCGCAAAGAAAATCACCAACAGTCCCAGCGCCCCCATGGAGAGAACGGCCAGACCACCCGAACGCCAACCCGCTCGCGCCGCACCATCCGCATCGTTAGCCCCCAAATTCTGGCCAACCAAGGTTGCGCCAGCAATGGAGAACCCAAAGCCAACCGTCATGCACACCATCAGCAAGGTGGTGCCCACGTTATAGGCAGCAAAGGCCTCGGTGCCGTAGTAACGACCAATCAGCATGAGAAAGATAAAGAAGCCAAACTGGAACACCAGCTGCTCAACCGCTGCAGGGTAACCAATATCCAGCAAACGCTTTAACCGATCGCGCCGCCACCAACCGCCGCTCACGTGTTTCACTCGGAATTTTTGCCCGATCCAAAGCCAAAGCAACACCAAACCACCCACACTGAACGCAATGCCTGCCGCAATAGCCGCACCGGTCACACCCATCTCAGGAAAACCGTAGGCACCAAACACAAAGAGATACAACAAAGGCACGTTGATAAGGTTCACCCCGATGCTGATCCACAAGGGTGTCCAAGCGTCACCGGAGGCGCGCAATGCTGCGCTTAAAATGAAGTTCAGCGCAAAGGCGATGTTAAAGGCAGAAAACCAACGAATTTGGTTTGCCGCTAGCTCTAAGGTCACTGGGTCCAACCCAAAGACCGATGCTGCTGGACCCGGAAAGGCCACACCCAAAATGCCGACAAAGAGGGCGAAGGCACCCGCTAGCACCAAAGACGCCATGGTGACCCGACTGGCTTCTTCGTAGTTACCGGCACCCCAAGCCCGAGCCACCAACGCGGTGGTGCCTGCGCTAACGGCCATCAACACCGCTTGCATGGCAAAGAAGACCCGCTGGCCTACCCCCATCGCCGCTAAGGCTTCTGCACCCAACTCGCCGATGAACTTGGTCTGCACCAAACCCACCACCGTGTAAGACAGGTTGCCCAAGATGGCTGGAAAGGCGAGCGCCATGATGCTCGGGCGTTCAGAGCCCGGCACCACCTCTTGCGAAGTAGGCTCTAGATCAGCGCCTGGGTCCGTTTCGACATCCGATGTTGGAGAATCGTCCACTAGTGTGCGTTACCTTTAAGATGTCGTTAATATAAAAACCAAAAGCGTATACAGCACCATCGCGACAAGATGTTGGTGCCAAACGACCCTTGGGGGAAATTAGATGCCAAACGACACCACAGAGGTTTCGTTGGACACAGAATTCGAAGACATTCACCTTAGTCTAGCGAATCATGTCGCCGAGATAGAAATTCAGCGGCCACCGCACAATTTTTTTGACCTATCGCTCATTCGGCAACTAGCGGATGCGCTTGAGATGCTGGACGCGCAGCCACAGTGCCGGGCCATTGTCCTAGCCTCACAAGGCCGATCTTTTTGCGCAGGCGCTAATTTTGGTGGCGATAGCGGTAGCGGCAACCCAGATTTTACCGAAGAAGGGTTCATGAATACTACGGGTATTCTGTACGAAGAGGCGGCGCGCCTCTTTAATAACAAAAAACCCATTGTTGGCGCCATCCAGGGCCCCGCCATTGGCGGTGGTTTAGGTCTTGCCCTGGTGCCTGATTTTCGGGTGGTGACAGAACAAGCTCGCTTTGCGGCCAACTTCGTCAAGCTTGGCCTACACCAAGGTTTTGGCATCACGGTGACCTTGCCTAGGTTGATCGGCGAACGCCATGCGAATCACATGCTCTATAGCGGCCGTCGGGTGGACGGCATCGAAGCGCTAGAGATAGGGCTGGCGGATGAACTGAGCGACCTACGCAACTTACGTGCAGATGCACTTAAGCTGGCCACCGAGCTTGCGGAAAACGCCCCGCTCGCCGTGATGTCCGTACGCGCTACGCTGCGGCAAGGGTTGGTGCATCAGATACAGCAAGCCACAGCACACGAGCTACACGAGCAACAATGGCTGCGCGCAACCGCTGATGCAGAAGAAGGCATCTTGGCGGTCAGCGAGCGGCGGCCTGGCAATTTCACCGCCAGCTAACAACACACCTCATTCTACTCAACAGGAAGCACTGCAAATGAACTTAGGTAAATTAGGCGTTTGGTACTTTTTTGATGGCCAACCCGCCAGCGTTGCGGCGCAAGCGGCCAAAAAAATCGAGGAGCTCGGTTACTCTGCTCTGTGGATACCCGAAACCGTGGGTCGTCACCCACTAGTTCATGCCAGTTGGCTACTCGCCAATACCAGCAAGTTGGTTCTGGCCACCGGCATCGCCAACATCTACAACCGTGAGCCTGGGGTCACCATGGCCGGGCAAAAAACCCTGGCAGAGCAATCGGGTGGACGCTTCATCTTAGGTTTGGGTGTGTCCCACAAGCCGTTGGTGGAAGGGGTTCGCGGCCTGGAGTACGGCAAGCCGGTCACCACCATGCGCAAATACTTAGCCGGGATGGCCAGCGCGCCTTACCACGCCGTGCCCACCGAAGAGGCGCCACCAACCGTGATCGCCGCCCTAGGCCCCAAGATGCTAGAGCTAGCCCGAGAGCAAGCATCCGGTGCCCACCCCTACTTTGTCTCCCCCGATCACACCGCCATGGCTCGAGAAATTTTGGGGTCAGAGCCCATGCTCTGTGTCGAGCAGAAGGTCATCATGGAAGAAGACCCCAGCAAAGCACGCGAGCTGGCCAAACCTGTAGCCAAGATTTACACCGGGCTGCCCAACTACCGCAACAACTGGCTGCGCATGGGCAACGGCCTGACCACCGATGACTTCGAAAACGGTGGCTCCGACAAATTTATTGATACCACCTTCGCCTGGGGTAACGTCGACCAAATCAAAGCCCGCATCCAAGCGCACTTTGACGCGGGTGCCAGCCATGTATGTATCCAGCCGGTTAACCCCAACGGGCAGTTTGGCGACATGCATTGGGAAACCCTTGCTGCACTAGCCGACGCAGGTTAACCCCATGAGCACTTTCAAAAATCAGGTGGTCCTAGTGACCGGCGCCGCTGGGGCACTGGGCGCCGCGGTAGCCGCACATTTTGCTGAAGGCGGTGCCAGCGTGGCACAGCTCGACGTGGTGGAGATCAACAACGAGCACTACAGCGCAACTTGCGATCTCACCAGCTTTGAAGACTGTCAAACCGCGGTCACCAATGTATTGGCTAAGTTTGGGCGCATTGATGTGCTGGCCAACATTGCCGGTGGGTTTGCCATGGGTGATCCGGTCCACGAAACCTCGGCAGACACCTGGAACTTCATGATGGCGTTGAACGCACAGTCAGTGCTCAACATGTCGCGTGCGGTGGTGCCGGCCATGATCAATTCGGGGCACGGCAAGATCGTTAACATCGGCGCTCGCGCGGGCTTGCGCGGCGCGCCCAACATGGCCGCTTACTCAGCGTCCAAGAGTGTGGTGATTCGTCTAACCGAATCTTTGGCCGATGAGCTGAAAGAGAAGAAGATCAACGTGAACTGCATCTTGCCCAGCATCATCGACAGCGCGCGCAACCGCGAAGACATGCCCGATGCGGACTTCAATCGTTGGGTCCGGCCGGACCAGATTGCTGAGATTGTGGGCTTTTTGGCCTCTGCGGCAGCGGAGCCAATACACGGCGCCGCGATCCCGGTAGAAGGTTTAAGCTAGCCTCTAGCCCCTAGCCCAGCGCTTCAAACTTGCCGTAGCCGCCGCGGAAAAACAGCAGCGGCGAATCTTCAGCGGCAAGAATCTTAAAATCCAGCACGCGACCCACCGCAATGGTGTGGTCGCCCACTTCATGCTCCGCTTCTAGCTTGCAGTCCACATAGGCCAGTACATCCGCCAGCACCGGCGAGCCGCTAACGCCTTCTCGCCAGGTCAAATCCGCGAATTTATCTCCACCAGACATCGCAAAGTGATCGCACAACGGCTTTTGCTCATCGCTGAGGATATTGATGCAAAAGTGCCCAGAATCTCGCAATTTGGGCCAGCTGGTGCTGGTTTTGCCTGGACAAAGGGCAATCAAAGGCGGATCTAGGCTCAAGGAGACAAAGGACTGAGCGGCAAAACCGGCCGGTTGTCCATCCAGGCAACCGGTTGCCACCACAATGCCGGTGGAAAATTGCCCCATCGCCGTGCGGAACGCTCTGGCGTCAAAATCGGTCCCGGTAGGCGGGGTAGCAGCATCGTCAGCCATGGTCTTCCTTAAAATTTGATCGAATTTTCAGTTTTCACTATAAACCCTTGTACCCGCAGGGTGAACCAAAGCGCCAGTACCCGTAACATCAGACCCTTATCGAACTTGAATGGCAAAGCACCTTATGACTGATCTCAAAGCATTCCGTGAAGAAACCCGTAACTGGCTAGAGGCCAACTGCCCCCCTAGCATGCGCACCCCTGGTGGGGATGCGGAGGTCGTTTGGGGCGGTCGACGCCAAGAGTACGTCAACCCAGAATCCAAGCTGTGGCTCGACCGCATGGCCGAACGCGGCTGGACCTGCCCTACCTGGCCTAAAGAGTACGGCGGCGGCGGCCTAACGGCTGACCAAGACAAGATTTTGCAGCAAGAGCTGGGCAACATTAAGGCGCGCCCTGCGCTGCAAAGCTTCGGCATCTGGATGCTTGGGCCGGCGCTGCTGGAGTTCGGCAACGAAGAGCAAAAGCTTAAGTACCTGCCCGAGATTGTGCGCGGCGAGATTCGCTGGTGCCAGGGTTACTCCGAACCGAACCACGGCTCGGACCTTGCAGCGCTCCAAACCCGCGCCGAAGACAAAGGCGATTTCTACCTGGTCAACGGCTCGAAAATTTGGACCTCCTATGCAGACGAAGCGGATTGGATCTTCTGCTTGGTGCGCACCAACCCAGATGTCCCTAAGCACGAAGGCATCAGCTTTTTGCTCTTTGATATGACATCCGAAGGTGTCAGCACGTCCCCCATCGAGTTGATTAGCGGCTCATCACCTTTCTGCCAAACCTACTTCGATGATGTAAAGGTGCCTAAGCACCAATTGGTGGGTGAGCTGAACAAAGGTTGGACCGTTGCTAAGCGCCTGCTCCAACACGAGCGCAACATGGTGGCTGGCATTGGCGGCAACTCCGCGTTGGGTGGCACGGGCCGCCGCATGGAAGATGTGGCTAAAGAGTACCTGGGGGAAGACAACGGCAAGATTGCTGATCCCGCGCTGCGCACTCAAGTCACCCGGCACCGTCAAAACGACAAAGCCTTCCAATACACCTTAGCCCGTGCGGGCGAAGAGGCCAAAGCCGGCAGCACCGACGGCAACATTGCCTCCATGTTCAAATACTACGGCACCGAGCAAAACAAAATTAAGTACGAGCTGATGCTCGACTTGATGGGGTCGCAAGCCTTGGGCTGGGAAGGGGATGCGTTCTCCGACAAAGAGATTGCCACTACCCGCAACTGGTTACGGTCTAAAGCCAACAGCATTGAGGGCGGCACCAGCGAGGTGCAGCTCAACATCATTGCCAAGCGCGTTTTAGGTCTACCCGACTAGGGCTAGCGGACTAGGCACGCGCGAAGGCTTATACTGTCCACTGGGCAGTGGGTAACGATCACGCAACCTCTAAATTACTGGACAAGCGAGGACAACATGGAATTTCTAATTTTTCTCGGCATCATTGCGGTGCTGGTGGCGTGGGTTATCGCCATATACAACAAATTGGTCGCACTCAAGAACCAATACCAAAACGGCTTTGCGCAGATCGAAGTGCAGCTCAAGCGGCGCTACGACTTGATCCCCAACCTGATCGAAACCGCCAAAGGCTACATCTCGCATGAACGCGAAACCCTAGAAGCCGTTGTGAATGCACGTAATCAGGCCATGGCTGGGCTAAAAGCGGCCTCTGCGGACCCAAGCAATGGCGCCGCCATGCAAGAGCTCGCCAGCGCCGAAGGCGCCTTGGGCAGCGCACTGGCCAAGCTGAACGTTGTGGTTGAGGCCTACCCAGACCTCAAAGCCAACGAAAACATGATGCAACTGTCCGAAGAGATCACCACCACAGAAAACCGGGTGGCCTTTGCACGCCAGGCGTACAACGACCAGATCATGGAATACAACACCTACCGCCAAAGCTTCCCACCTATGGTGTTTGCCAACATGTTTGGGCACCCCACCGATGCCACCTTGCTGGAGTTCGAAGACAGCGAAGCCATCCAAGCGGCACCCAAGGTGTCGTTCGACTAAGGCGTTCGGCTACTAAGACATGAACTTCTACCGTGCCCAGCAGGATGCTCGCCGCAAGACCTGGCAGCTTGGCCTGCTGTTCGGCGGCGCGGTGTTATCCCTGATTGTGCTCACCAACCTGTTGGTTGGTGTCAGCGCATTTTTGCTCTCCAACGCCGGCTCCGCACAAGGCGTCGACCTGAACCTGCTAGAAACCATCCCGCTAGAGTTTTGGGCCATGGTCAGTGCCGGTGTGATTGGGGTGGTTGGTTTAGCCTGCCTATACAAGTACTTCGCTATTCGCGGCGGTGGTCGCGCGGTGGCGGAATCCTTGGGCGGTACACGCTTGCTCCAGGGCACCAAAGATTACAAACACAAACGTTTGCTTAACGTGGTGGAAGAGATGGCGCTGGCCGCCGGCATTGCGGTGCCGCCGGTGTACCTCATCGACGAGCCTAGCATCAACGCCTTTGCCGCGGGCATGGGCACAGACGATGCGGTCATTGGCATCAACCAGGGCACTATCGACCTATTGAACCGGGAAGAGCTGCAAGGGGTGGTGGCGCACGAGTTTAGCCACATCATGAACGGCGATACCCGCATCAATCTGCGCCTCATCATGATGCTGCACGGCATTTTGTTTATCGGCCTGGTGGGTTACATGATTCTGCGCAGTACCGGGCACCGACGCAGCGGCCGTGATGGCAACTCTGGCCTACCTTTATTGGTGTTAGGCGGCGGGTTGATGGCTATCGGCTACGGCGGCACCTTCTTTGGCAACTTGATCAAAGCCGCCGTGAGCCGGCAACGCGAGTTTTTAGCCGATGGCTCTGCAGTGCAGTACACACGCAACCCCCAAGGCATTGGTGGCGCGCTGAAAAAAATCGGCGGCTACGTCAGCGGCTCGCAGATGTTGCACCCTAACGCCAAAGAAGCCAGCCACATGTTTTTTGGGGATGCGGTGCAGAACCGGCTCGCCAACTTCCTGTCCACCCATCCGCCGTTGCCCGTGCGCATCAAAGCCATCGAGCCTAATTGGAACGGTGAGTTCCCAGCCATTGATGCGGCGCAACTGGCGCAACAGATCAACGCAGAAAACCCCTTAGCTAGTAGCTTTAGCGGCGCAACGGTAACCGTTGCTGAAGACGACTTCGACGTTATCGAGCAAGAGGTGGCCGCGGTTAACGAGGTGGTGGGCAACCCCAGCGATGAAAGCCACGACAATGCGTTGCTGGTGATGCAAAGCACCGACAGCCGGTTGATCGAGGCTGCCCACAACCCCCTAGGCGCCAAAGCCCTGGCCTACGCCATGTTGCTCAGCAGCGATCCAAACCAGCGCCAGCAGCAACTACAGTGGTTAGCCTCCCAAGAACAATTGAACATCCCTGAGCACACGGCTCAATTGAACAGCCTGCTTGAAGAATCCGACGACCTGCATCAAATCACCCTGCTCCGTGCTGCCATGCCGGCACTCAAAGAGATGTCGCGCGCTCAATACCAAAAATTCTTCCGCACCTTGGTTGACCTGATTAAATCCGACAAACGCATCGAGCTGTTTGAATGGGTTTTGCATCGCTTGTTGGTCAAAGAGGTGCGGCCTCATTTTGAGCGGGTTAAAGCCATCCGCTGGCGTTATGCAGAGCTGGATCAAGTCGCCAGCGAAACCTGCGTATTGCTATCAGCTCTAGCCCAAGCCGCAAGCGACCAAACAGCGGCCCAAGAACAAGCTTTTACCCAAGGCCTAAGCAGCTCTGGCGTTACCGGCAAGTTCGATGCCAGCGACGACCCAAACTTTGCTCGCCTAACCACCGCGTTGAATCGCTTAAAGCAGCTAGCGCCTCTAGCCAAACCCAAGCTCATCAAAGCCTGCGCTGCTACCGTGTTGGCTGATGCAAACGTCACAGTTGCAGAAGGCGCACTACTGCAAGGGGTTGCCGCTACGTTAGACTGTCCATTGCCACCGGCCATCTACCGGCATATTAGCTAGCTAGGACCTTTATGACAGATTTGGAGAACGTCCTTCCGCTCGACAGCCAGTTTGCGGCGTTAGACTTAGGCTCCAACTCCTTTCACCTTATTGTAGCCACCGAATCCAACGGGCGGCTCCAGGTGGTCGACAAGATTAAAGAGATGGTGCGTTTGGCAGAAGGTTTGGTGAACACCAAGCGTATTGATGAAGACGTCGCAACCCGGGCATTGGAATGCCTGGAACGCTATAGCCAACGCTTGCGCTCCCTGCCGCCAGAAAACGTTCGGGTGGTGGGTACCAACGCACTACGCCAAGCCAAAAACGCCAATGCCTTTCTTCGCAAAGCGGAAACGGCGCTAGGGCATAAGATCGAAATCATCTCCGGTCGCGAAGAAGCACGCTTAATCTACCTTGGCGTTGCGCACGATATCGAGATTCAGCACGACCAACGTTTGGTGCTCGACATTGGCGGCGGCAGCACCGAAATCATCTTAGGTCGCAACACTCAGCCACAGATCATTGAGTCGCTACACATTGGTTGCGTCAGCCTGTCGCTGCGTGCCTTTGGCGACGGCAAGCTAACGCGTAGCAACTTTAAGAAAGCCCGAGAGTACGCGGCTCAAGAGATTGAACCGGTAGCTGAACAATACCGCACCGAGCGTTGGGGGGTGGCACTGGGTGCATCAGGCACAATCTCCACCGCACAAGCTGTGGCCCTGGCTATGGCGGAAGCCGCAGGCTCTACCTACGAGGGCCTAACCAAAAAAGCCTTAGCACAAATGGTTGATGCAATGGTTGACCAAGAAAAGCTGGAGAAGCTCAGCCTGCCAGGGTTATCCAGCGAGCGTGCTCCCGTCTTCCCCGGCGGCATCGCCATCTTGCAAGCGTTGCTCCAGGGCCTAGGCATCGACACTCTGCATGTGGCGCAAGGTGCGCTGCGCGAAGGTTTGCTGTACGACCTCATTGGTCGGATGCACCAACAAGATACCCGCGAAAGCACTGCGGAAGATTTGATGCGTCGCTACCATGTGGATGTAAAGCATGCGCGTCGGGTTCGTGACACCGCTTTATCGCTATTGGCCCAAGTGGCCAAAGACTGGGATTTAACCAGCGCTAACCTAAGGCTAAACCTAGGTTGGGGCGCTATGCTGCACGAGATTGGCATGGATATCTCGCACAGCCAATACCACAAGCACGGTGCTTACCTGTTAGAGCACATGGACATGCCCGGCTTCTCAACCGCTGAGCAAAACAATCTTGCCACGCTGGTGCGTACCCATCGGCGTAAATTTCCGAAAGAAGAGTTTGCCCTGCTGGGTTACGATGCCGACAAGCTGCTGTACCTGAGCATCTTGCTGCGCCTGTCGGTATTGATGCATCGCAGCCGTTCTGCGGTGGCTCAACCGCACTTAGAAGTGACCACCAAAAACGACAAGCTAATCTTGAGCCTGCCTAAAGCTTGGTTGGCATCCCACCCGCTAACCGAGTTGGATCTTGCACAAGAAGCCGACTATCTAGCCACAGTTGACATCAAGCTCGTCATCGAGACCTTCTAAAGTGTGCTGAGCCGCGTCGGACTTTTTGCTAAAGGGTCCCTTCCTCGCTTAGCTCTTGCAACAGCTGTAGTTGGGCCGTACGTTTTCGCTGCTTACCTTGGGCTACCTTGCGGTAGGAGCCATCGCTCTGCATGAGCCATGCTTGGGTGTTATCTAACATGTAGTAATCAAACTCTTGCATCACGCGCGCCCGAATCTCGTCATCTTCTAAGGGGAAGCAAGTCTCAACCCGATTGAAGAAGTTCCGCCCCATCCAATCCGCGCTAGACAGGAACACCCGAGGGGACCCTGCGTTGCCAAACGCAAAAAGTCGGGTGTGCTCAAGAAACCGCCCCACAATAGATCGAACCCGTATGTTGTTGGAAACCCCCTTAACCCCGGGGCGCAACGAGCACACGCCGCGCACCACCAGATCAACCTTCACCCCAGCTTGGGAGGCACGGTACAAGCGCTGAATAATCTGCGGTTCTATCAAGGAGTTCATTTTGGCGCGGATCCAAGCCGGACGGCCCTGCTCTGCCTCATTGATCTCAAAGTCGATAAACTCCAGCATCGACCGATGCAAAGTAAACGGGCTTTGCAGCAACTTCTTTAAGCGTCCAGCCCGCCCCATGGTGGTCAGCTGGCTAAAGATCTCTTGGACATCTTCACCAATCTCCGGGTCGCAGGTAAACATACCGTAGTCGGTGTAAGCGCGAGCCGTTCGCGCGTGGTAGTTACCCGTACCCAGATGCACATAACGACGCAGCGTCCGCCCTTCACGACGAATGACCATGGACATCTTGGCGTGAGTTTTGTGGTGGACCACCCCGTAAACCACTTGGGCGCCAGCGTTTTGCAGCAAGGTGGCCAGCTCGATGTTGGCTTCTTCATCGAACCGCGCACGCAGCTCGATCACCACCATCACTTCTTTGCCGTTGTTTGCCGCATCTAGCAGCGCTTGCACTACAGCCGAATCAACGCCCGTTCTGTATAGGGTTTGCCGGATGGATACCACGCTGTCGTCGACGGCCGCTTGGCGCAAAAACTCCACAACGGGCACAAAAGATTCAAACGGGTGATGCAGCAAAATATCGCCGCTACGAATGCTCGCAAACAGATCAACCCCAGTTGCCACCGATTTTGGCAACCCTGGGCTAAAACCAGGAAATTTAAGGTCGCTACGTTCTACCAAATCTGGAATAGCGGCCAAGCGCATCATGTTGACCGGCCCGCTGCAGTAGTACAGGTCTTCTCGAGAGACCCGGAACTGGCTGGCTAAAAAGGCGCTAAGCTCAGCTGGGCAATCCTCGCTGACTTCAAGCCGCACCGCATCACCGTAGTGACGTGACGACAACTCACCTTCAAGCGCCCGTAACAGATCATCTACCTCTTCTTCGTCTACAAATAGATCGCTGTTGCGGGTAACCCGAAAGGCATAGCAACCGGTGGTTTGCATGCCTCTAAACAAATCACCCACATGAGCTTGGATAATGGAGGACAGCAGCACAAAATCGTTTGGTCCTTGGGCGCAACTGTCGGGGAGCCGCACGACTCGAGGCAACGCGCGCGGCGCCTGTAACACCGCTTTACCACTTTTGCGGCCAAACGCATCATCACCCTGCAGGGTAATGATAAAGGTTAGGTTTTTGTTTAACGGCTCCGGGAACGGATGGGCCGGGTCCAACCCCACCGGGCTTAAAATAGGCACCAACTCGCGGTTGAAGTAGCGTTTTAGCCACTGGGCCTGTTTCTCGTTCCAGTCTTGGGTATCCAAGATCCGAATGCCTTGCAGGTTTAGCTTGGGCAGCAAGTCATTGTTGAATACGTCGTAGCGCATCTCGGCCAGCTCACGCGCCCGCTCGCCAATCTGGCCCAACTGCTCCGTGGGTGACATGTTGTCCGGACCGCGCTGCGCTGAGCCGTAAGCCTCCTGCTGCTTAAGGCCCGCCACGCGTATCTCAAAGAACTCATCTAGCACCGATGAAGCGATGCACAAAAACCGCAGACGTTCGAGCAAAGGTAGATCTTCGTCTTGGGCTTGAGCTAACACTCGACGATTGAACTCAAGCAGGGCCAGCTCTCGGTTCACATACAAACCGGGATTCGTGAGGTCAGTAATATCTACGGGCATCTTTTGACGAGGCATACCCCCAAAGTAGCACATTGGCATCACAAGATGACGTGCATATGACACCCTGCAGGCGTTAGCATGCGCAGCCTATGAGCTCAGACAAACGTACCGACAATATTTATGCCAAAGCGCGCCAAGCGGTAGCAGATTTCAGCTTCAGCGATGACGTGGTGGCGGTCTTTCCAGACATGATCGCCCGCTCCGTGCCCGGCTACGACAACGTGATTGCCACCACCGGTTTGCTGGCTGCAGAGCACCTGCCCATTGGCGGCAAGGTCCTAGACCTAGGATGTTCTCTAGGTGCCACAAGCTACGCAACCTTAGCCTATCTGACAGACCCCACGGCCCAAGTAATCGGGGTGGATAACTCTGAGCCAATGATCCGCGAAGCCAAGCGCAAGCAGCGCGACCCGCGACTCAGCTTTGTCCACGGCGATATATTGGAGCAAGACGTGAGTGGCGCCAACGTGGTGTTGCTAAATTATGTGCTGCAATTTATCGACCCCGAGACTCGCCTTACCCTGCTAACCAACATTCGTCAGCAAATGGCTCCAGACGGCATGCTGTTGCTGTCGGAGAAAATTTGCTACTCCAACCCCAGCCATCAAGCGCAAATGGAGCAAGCCCACTGGGCGTTCAAGCGGGCGAATGGTTACAGCGAGCTTGAGGTCAGCCAAAAGCGTTCCGCGTTAGAGAACGTGATGATTGTTGATACTGAAGCCGAGCATCGACGGCGCTTAGCTGCCGCAGGTTTCACCCAGATAACACGGTGGTTCCAATGTCTGAATTGGGCATCTTTCATCATCCAACCCTAGCGGCCACCGAGGCAGCCTATCTTCGGCAGTTTGCTGATGGACCCTTGTTTGCTGATTGGGTGCAGCGATTCAGTACCAGCGCGCACGGCGACTTTACTCGCTGGCAAGCCGCCATGGCCGCGCTACCAAGGCTTAACCCGACAAATCTCAGCTTCGGCGATCGGGTGAGCGCCACCGGCCCAGTAACGCGCCAAGAATCCGAGCAGCTACAACAATCCCTGCGCGACTTTATGCCCTGGCGCAAAGGCCCCTTTCAGCTCTTTGATCAACGCATCAACACCGAATGGCGCTCAGATTGGAAGTGGCAGCGCTTAGCGCCACACCTACCTAACCTGACTGGCCAGCGCATCTTAGATGTGGGTAGCGGCAACGGCTATTTCGGCTGGCGGCTGCTGGGCGCTGGCGCAAAAGCTGTGCTTGGGGTAGATCCCACCTTGCTATTTTGCATGCAGCACTTGGCCATCAACCGCTACCTTGCTAGCGATGCCAACTGGGTACTCCCCCTAAAGTTTGAAGAGCTACCCGTGATGCAGTTCGACGGGGTGCTGAGCATGGGGGTGGTGTATCACCGCCGCGACCCGCAAGAGCACGTCACGGCGCTTGTGCAACAGCTTAAGCCTGGCGGTTGGCTGGCGCTGGAATCCTTAGTGATGCCACAGGGTGGAGCCATCTATCCAGCCACCCAACCCAAAGACGCGCCCGGCCATCGCTACGCCCGCATGCGCAACGTTTGGTGTGTGCCTGACACCCATCAGATGCTCAATTGGATGCAACAGGCCGGTTGCACCGACGTGCGGTTGGTCGACGAAAATATCACCACCATCGCTGAGCAACAGCCCACACCTTGGATGACCTTTGAGTCCCTCGTCCACACCCTAAACCCACAAGACCCAACCCAAACCGTTGAAGGTTATCCGGCACCACGGCGGGCTATCGTTTTGGGCACAAGGGCTTAACTTTAACCTTGAGCCTCTGCCCAGAAACGCGTAGTTTCGCTCTATGTTAGGACTACTTCCCTTTTCGTTTCGCTTTCGTGGCAAAGTCAACAAGCTGCTGGATATCTACGATTGCTTGCGGGCCAATAGCCCCAAGGCGTTACACCCAACCCAGGTCTCACGCTTGACCGGCATGGGTTTTGCCTACGCCAACGCTCGGCTTGAGAACACCCCAGAACTCTTTGTGAAGCTACCGAAAAGACCCGACGGTATTACCCGTTATCGCCTGACCAGCACCGTGGCAGCGCAAACGCCGGAAGAGATTGAAACGCTGGTGAAAAACGCTGCCCGCAAAGAATCTCTATTGCTCTACGCAGTAGGCTTCATGGTGCTCTGCGCTTTTTTAATCATTGTGATTCTAATTGGCCCCACGCTCTAGCACAGGCTTGCCCGCCACAAACCTGTCGCTCTCAACTTGTAGGAATCTCCATGCCAGAACAATTATCCCCAGCCGATGCCAAGTTGCAGCAAGACATGGCTAGCTTTATTGCGGCCCAACCTGCGATCCCCGAGACGGGGCTGGATGCCACCACCACCCAACAGAT
This sequence comes from uncultured Pseudomonadales bacterium, assembly GCA_938036875.1. Lineage (GTDB taxonomy): Bacteria > Pseudomonadota > Gammaproteobacteria > Pseudomonadales > Azotimanducaceae > CALHVX01. The sequence continues at coordinate 17,587 of CALHVX010000027.1, read as the reverse complement.
TCTTGCCGCGTCGAAAGCGGCCGGCTTCTTCCAAATGACGCAACCCAAAGCCTTTGGCGGTACCGCCGCTAACAACCTGCAGTTGAGCTTATTGCGCGATGAGTTGGCTAGCCATAACACGGGCTTTGGGCATTTGGTCTTTGGTCCAGGGCCTGGGGTGTTGGGCGGCTGCGACGAGCCCTTGAAGAGCGCCTACCTAGAGCCGGTGCTTCAAGGGTTAAAACGCGGCAGCTTCGGTTTCACCGAACCGGATGATGCACCGCATCCAACCCAAGCCACCATTGACGGTGACGAGCTCATCATCAACGGCCAAAAATCTTACGTTACCGGCGGCAACAGCGCAGACTTCATCAACACCTTGGTACGCGTTGAAGGCAAGCCTACGGTGGTTGTGATTGATGTGAGCACAGCGGGTGTAACCAAGAGTCGAGTCTTCACCTCGTTAGACGGCAGCACGCATGCCGCGTTTACCTTTGCTGACGTTCGCGTACCGGTGAGCCACTGTATTGGCAAACCGGGTGACGGCATGCCCCGTGCTATGGGGCAAATAGGCGACACGCGCTTGGCCATTGCTGCTCAGTGTGTTGGCTTGATGCGCTGGACGCTCAACTATCTAGCCGAACACCTGCAAAGTTCAGATCGCTCCGGCAACCCTCGTTCTGACTCACCGGTAATGCGCTTACGCTTTGGTGAGCTACGTGTGCAAGCCTATGCGGCGCGCAGCATGCTGTACCGCACTGCACGCTTGGCAGACAGCGGCGAAAATGCCATCAACGAAGGGATTTACTGCAAAATTTTCAGCACCAATGCGCTGACCGAGATTGTGGATAGCAGCATTCAGCTGGTGGGTGGCAATGCGGTAGTTGAAGGTCACCCGCTTGCTAAGTTGTATCGAGAAGTGCGCAGCCTGCGTCTAGCCGAAGGCGCTACGGATGTGTTGCTCGGCAACATTGCACGCGGCTACTTTGAGTTGGGCAAAGGTCGATTGTAGCCTTAGTAGCTGAGCGGGTCTTGGTCAGAGCCTTTAAGGCCGTAACGCTCCCGAGTCTCAGCCTTCTTGGCCGCCGACTTACGCAGCAACACATAGACCGCACCGGTACCACCGTGAAACCGTTGCGCGCTGTGGAAGGCCAACACATCATCGTGCGCTTCTAACCAATAAGCTAAGTAACTCTTTAACCGTGCCGGCGTCTGGCTGCGTTCGCCGCGACCGTGAGCGATCAAGGCTGACCGGTAACCTTTGGCCAAGGCATATTGCAGCAGCTTGTGTACCGCCGTGCGCGCTTCTTTCACGGACAAACCGTGTAGATCCAGCTGCGCTTCTAGATCGTAACCACCGGTGCGCAGCTTGGTAAAGACTTCGTTCTGCACCCCGTCCTTCTTCCACTCCAACACATCGTGCGGGTTTAGCTGTGGCACCTCGCCCAAGGTTAGCGGGTTATCGTCTTCTGTGGTTAGCAAGCCTTGGGCTGCCTGTTGGCGCCGGTCTAGTGCAGCGGCAGATAAATCGTTGCCAGCACCGCTAGGCAGTCGTGCCGCCTTGTTGCCTTTTTGCAGGGGCGCAACCCCTTCCATCGCCGCCATAAAATCATCGGCGGCATCATCTGCTGGATTATCTGGGCCTTTGCCCTTAGCCGTCATACTTACTGCTCCTGGGTCGGCGTCTTTTTTTGCGCCACGGCAACACTCGGATAGGTGGCCGAACGCGTACCGGGAATGGCTCGATTGGACTCACGGTGATAAGTGAAGACACAAGACAGCTTGGGGTCCGTTGACCGATTTGGTCCAGCGGCATGAAACGCTTTGCAATGGAAGAACAAAGCATCTCCCGGCTTTAGCTCAACCACCTGGGCTTGTGCAATCAAGCGTTGGTTCTCCTCAAGCTCCGGGCGTAAAAACAGGTTTCGGTCTAGCCGACCCCGGTCGATCTCAATCGCGTGACTGCGAGGGATCACGCGCAAGGCCCCGTTGTCCCGGCGCTCCTCTCCTAAGGCCACCCACATGGAGATAAGTTCAGGCTTATCAAAGGACCAGTAGCGAATGTCCTGATGCCACAAGGTTGCGCTGGAATAGCTAGGGTACTTGGTCATGACACAGTTGTGGTGGCACTGGGATAACATCCAAGGATCGGCACTAGCCGCGGGCTGCAGGGCTTGCAACTGGGCGTCCACGGCAGGACCCGTACCAAGCTTCCGATAGGCCTCCGCCCGAGCATAAGCGCTCAGCAAACGTCTAGGGGTATTGCCACCCGCCGCATCACGAGAATCTGGCGCACCCGGATACCCCACATCCGCCTCAAACTCAGCGGGTCCGACCACCGGGTTTAGGTCGGCAACCACCAAAGCCCGCAGCTCAGCGCAGCGCGCCGGGTCGACGAACCCAGGTACCACCACCATCCCATCACGGGCAAACGCCGCTTCAGCCAGGGGCTGAGCAATACGGTCAGGAGCAATGGGGTCAGAGCCGTTTATGGGGCCTTGCTTGGACACTGGGTGGGCCTTTGGGTGGAGATCGTCGACATTTTACCTAATCCGCGACACCATGGTGAGAACCAACGGACAAAGGTTTCAGCCATGCAAGCGCTATTGATGCAACAAGGCAAGCTGTGGGTCGACGAGATCCCTACCCCCACCCCACAAGCGGGTGAGGTGCTAGTGCGGACTGCCGCCTGCGGCATCTGCGGGTCGGACCTGCACGCCGCGGCCCACACCGAAGATTTTGTCCGTACCAGCCGAGAGGCTGGCGGCGCGTTTAAGCTCACCACCTTTGACCCGGTGGTCTTGGGGCATGAGTTTTGCGCCGAAGTGGTGGATTTTGGCCCTAAGACCAACCGGCAGCACAAGGTTGGCGACTTGGTCTGTGCGGTGCCCGCCCTAACCCGGGACCGCCGCATGCTGCCGGTGGGCTACTCGGTGGATGCCCCCGGCGGCTTTGGCGAGTACATGTTGCTAACCGAGTCCTTGCTCCAGGCGGTCCCACAAGGCACACCCGCTAGCGCCGCAGCCCTCACCGAACCCATGGCGGTTGGGTTGCACGCGGTCAACAAAGCCAACTTACAGCCTAAGGATGTTTGTCTGGTACTTGGTTGCGGCCCCGTGGGTTTGGCCGTGATTACCGCGCTACAAGCCCGAGGCGCAGGCCCCATCATTGCCTCAGATTTCTCCGCCGGCCGGCGCGCCGTAGCGGTGGCCCAAGGTGCGCACGCAGCGGTAGACCCTAAAAGCGCAGACCCTTACGCCGAGCCAACCCTAAAAACCGCGGTACGAGAAGGGCGAAAGCTGGTGATCTTTGAATGTGTTGGGGTGCCTGGCATGCTCGACAGCGTGTTTCTGAATTGTCCCCAAGACTCTCGCATTGTGGTGGTTGGCGTGTGCTTAGAGACCGATCACTCACGACCGCTGATTGCCATTAACAAAGAGCTTAACGTGCAGTATGTGTTGGGTTACAGCTTGCAAGAATTTAACGATACCTTGCTAGGCATCGCCGACGGCTCGGTGGCCGTGAGCGGTTTGGTCAGCGATACAGTAGGATTAAGTGATGCGGCGGCGGCCTTTGATCGGCTTCGCGCGCCGGATGAGTGTGCCAAAATTCTAGTTAACCCCAGCTTAAATTAAGCCCGTAAGTGAGCCTATGTTACCTAACCTAGCCTACAGCCTATCTCTCGCCAGCCTAATAGCGCTCGCCAGTTGTCATGGCCCGTCACAACAACCCAGCCACCAGGATTCCAACTCTCTTATGAGCAACAAAACCTCAGTACAAACCGCCCCCTTTGGCAGCTGGGCGTCTCCCATCTCCGCAACCCTTGCGGCGGGCTCGTCAAAAAATATTGGCGCGCTAGAACTAGATGGCGATCAGCTCTATTGGCTTGAATCGCGTCCGCTGGAAGGTGGTCGCTCCGTGTTGATGCACCACAACGGTACAGCCACTGGCGCAGAGATTACGCCAGCAGACATGAATGTGCGTACGCGCGTGCACGAATATGGAGGCGCCAGCTTTTTGGTTAATGATGGGCAAGTCTACTTTTCTAATTTCGCGGACCAAGCGCTGTATCAGCAAGCGGCAACACCAAACAGCACGCCAACCCGCCTGTCTAAAGATGACGATCTACGCTTTGCAGACTGTAAGCTAGACGGCACACGCAACCGACTCCTTTGCGTGCGCGAAGATCACCGCCATGAAGGGGAACCCAGCAACGCCATTGTGGCCGTTGATTTAACCGCAGGGCAAACCAATGGCGAGCTACTGTGGGGCAACAGCGATTTTGTTGCGTACCCACGACTCAACAACGCAGGTACCCAACTCGCTTGGATCAGTTGGGACCACCCCAACATGCCTTGGGACAATGTGGCGTTGTGGCTGGCGGACATCGACGACGCCGGCCAGCTTAGCAACACGCGCCAGCTAAACGCCGGCGTCGATGAATCTGTGCTGCAACCCGTTTGGGCAAACAACGATACCTTGTACGTGCTCACAGACCGCAGTGGCTGGTGGAACCTACACCTTGCAACAAAGGATGAACTTACCGCCGTACACAAACTAGACGCCGAGCTCGGTGGACCACTATGGGGATTAGGCGCCGATTTCTTTGCCTTAATCTCCGACACCGAAGCGTTGGTGGAATATCACAACGCCAGTGGCAGCGGCCTGGCCAAGCTGTCGTTGGTTGATGGCAGCCTTGCGCCCCTAGATTTGCCTTTCGCAAGCTACGCCAGCTTGCACACGAACAACCAGCGCGCATACGTCATCGCGGCACCCGCCGATAGGCCCAGCTCCGTTGTCGAGATCGACTTAGAGACTAACCAACACAAGCTTATCGTTGCCAGTGGTGACAAAGCGGTAGCAGATGAATATTTGGCGCTCGGGCAGCCGATTACATTTCCAACCAGCGGCAAGCAACAGGCTTACGCTTACTACTACCCACCCACCAACGCGGATTTCACCGCGCCCGCTGGCGAGCTTCCACCACTACTGGTGCTGATGCACGGCGGTCCAACCGGTGCCACCGGCAATTCGTTTAGCATAGCCAAGCAGTATTGGACCAGCCGCGGCATCGCGGTGGTAGACGTGAATTATCGCGGCAGCACCGGCTACGGACGGGAATATCGGCAACTGCTGAATGGCCAATGGGGTGTGGTTGATCTAGAAGATGCGGTTGCGGTCACCAAACACCTAGTCTCACAAGGGTTAGCCGACCCGGCTAGGCTGCTAATACGCGGCGGCAGTGCCGGCGGCTACACCACCCTTTCCGCACTAGCGTTCACCGATGTCTTCGCTGCCGGCGCCAACTATTTTGGCGTGGCTGATCTAGAGGCATTGGCGAAACATACCCACAAATTTGAGTCACGCTACATCGACTCCATGATCGGCCCTTACCCCGAAGCGCTAGACGTCTACATTGCGCGCTCGCCCATCCACGCTTTAGAAGGCTTTACCGCCCCTCTCATCACGTTCCAAGGTTTGGAAGACCAGGTGGTACCGCCCGAACAGTCAGAAATGATTTATGCAGCGGTGAAAGCCAAGGGGGTGCCAACTGCCTACATCGCCTTTGAGGGCGAGCAACACGGGTTTCGTAAAGCGGAAAACAACGTCACCGCGCTGGAGTCGGAACTGTACTTCTACGGCAAGGTGTTGGGTTTTGAACCGGCTGGGGAGCTGCCCAAGGTCAACATCGAGAACTTGGTTGAATAGGCTCATCGACAAAACAAGGCGAACCCGAAGTTAATCTGGTATACCAGCTCTATGACTGCCTTCCCACAACCACCCGATGACGACTACGCCGTCATTTACCTGGAAGACTCCGACAAACCGCTGCCGGAGAAGATCAACCAAGCCACACGCTACGCCTACTTTAAAACCATCGCGCGTGGCGGCAAGTCGATTATTCAATCTTGCAAAGACATGCACCTGGGGCGTGTGATTTGCTACAAAACCCTACGCCCAGAATTCGAAGATAATGTAATCGAGCAACGCCGCTTCCTACGTGAAGCCCGGGTCAGTGCGATGCTCCAACATCCCAATACGGTGCCCACCTACGAGGTAGGCCGTGATAGTCGGGGGCACTGTTACTTCACCATGAAGTTGGTGCACGGCTACACCCTGCGAGAAATTTTCAATTACCGAGATCGCTACGATCTCACCCAAATGGTGGATGTGGTCATCCAGATTGGCCAAGCGCTGGCCTACGCCCATAGCCATCGGGTGGTGCATCGGGACATCAAGACAGAGAACATTCTGGTGGGCCCGTTCGGCGAGGTTCTGCTGCTGGATTGGGGGCTGGCAAAGGTATGGCCCGCGGATGGTGGCAATGGCCAGCTGTCTCCCACAACAGGCCACAGCGGCAAAGATACGAGTACCAGCAACAACATCACCGGGCAGGGCAAACTGGAAGGCACCGTCACCTATATGTCCCCGGAGCAAATCCAGCGCGATCCGGACATCGACTATCGAACGGACGTGTTCAGTCTAGGAGTTGTCCTGTATGAGGCATTGTGCGGGAGACCGCCAGCTGAAGCGGACACCGTGCGGGAGGTCAGCGAGCTGATCCTGCAAGCACAGCCCGAACCGCCCTCACATCACACCCGGGCGGCAATCCCGCGCCTGCTCGAAACGGCCGCTATGGGCTGCATCCACAAAGACCCTAACCAGCGCATCGCAAACTGTGTGGAGCTGGTGCGTCTCCTGCAACAAGAATGGTAGCTGCACCATAATGGTGCATTTACTCAAACTTGTTCTCGATAGGGTGTTTTTTTGCACTGCATTTGGGCATGCTACGCCACCACAGAGGCGCTTCGTCTGCGGCTGCTCGGGCACCTGAATGCATCAGGAACTGTCCCAGCGCGCTGCTGGCGTGGCAATAACAACAATTATAAGACTAAGACCGAATCCGGCACCGTGCTTGCCCCGCAAACTCAGCGGTGGCAACTACTCAGGATCGAATAGGAACGCTTCTTGCAATACTGCTGGGGAACCTAGAGATCGGCACACCCTGATCGGTCGCACTGTGGAACATCTAACGAGAATAAGAACATCCTGGAGGAGCAAGGCACATTATGAAATCTAAGTTGGAATATATCTGGCTCGACGGCTACAAACCCACGCAGAGCCTGCGCAGCAAAACCCGCGTTGAATCCGATTTCGGCGGAACGCTAGCAGAATGCCCCATGTGGGTCTTCGACGGCAGCTCAACCGAGCAAGCTGAGGGTGGTGCATCCGATTGCCTGCTCAAGCCTGTGTTCGTCTGCCCTGATCCAGACCGCAACAACGGTTATCTGGTCATGTGTGAAGTCATGAACGCTGACGGCACGCCTCACGAGTCCAACGGTCGCGCCACCATCGACGAAGGCGACAACGACGACGATTTCTGGTTCGGCTTCGAACAGGAATATTTCCTGTGGGATCCAGAGACCAACCTGCCCCCGGGCTTCCCCAAGGCCGGCTATCCTAGCCCCCAGGGTCCCTATTACTGCTCCGTTGGCTCTAAGAACGCGCACGGCCGTGAGTGCATCGAAGAGCATCTGGACATTTGCCTAGAAGCCGGCCTGAACGTTGAAGGCATCAACGCCGAGGTTGCAGCGGGACAGTGGGAATATCAGATCTTCGCCAAAGGCGCCAAGCTTGCCGGCGATCAAATCTGGATCTCGCGCTACCTGTTAGAGCGCACGGCCGAGAAGTACGCTCTGGCTATCGAATGGGGCCCCAAGCCGCTAGGCGATACCGACTGGAACGGCTCTGGCATGCACGCCAACTTCTCCAATGGTCCAATGCGTGAAAATGGCGACGAAGCCGTGTTCACCAAGATCTGTGAAGAGTTTGGCAAGAACATCCAGCGTCACATCTCGGTGTACGGTGCAGACAACGATCAGCGCTTAACCGGCGCCCACGAAACTCAGTCCATCGATCAATTCAGCTACGGCGTTTCTGATCGCGGTGCATCCATCCGGATTCCGGTGAGCACTGTAGAAGACGGCTGGGTTGGTCGCTTGGAAGACCGGCGTCCGGCGTCTAACGCTGATCCCTACAAGGTGGCGGCAGCCATCGTTAAAACGACCAAAGAAGCTGGCGTCTAGCCCCGCTTCGATCGTCACACCAAGCGCGGTGCAGCCTTTGCACCGCGTGCAATGACACCAAGGTAAACTAGTACAAACGCAGAATTCGATTCGTTTTAAAACTATGTGGTCACTAACACACTGTGATACCCGACCTTACCATAGCCATAGAGTTTGCCCGGTACCTGGCTACCGGGGAACACCGCATCGTCCCAGGCATCACATACAACAGCATTAGCACCCCAAGTCTTATAGTCCCCGGTAACAGAGCCTTCAGCTCGCCCGATAACTACCCAAGCATGGTCTCCACCTTTTCCATACTGCATATAATCCAGTCGTTTAACCCTGTGCATGTCTCTTAGGTAGGTTAATGCGACACACGCATGTTCACCGCAATTGCCGACCTTGGCCTTTTTGGCAAACTGAGCGATAAGTCTAATCTGTGGCAGCAATTTCAGCTCGGCAGGCGTGTTCGCTGGCTGCCCACCCATGCCAGTAAACTTTCTCTTTTCGGCTCTCATGTCAGACAACCTGCGCCCGTTTGCAAACACAGACAGCAATAAATCGGCCTTTTTGTTCGCCGCCCCGTGACGCAGCATTAGCTTGGTATATTCAGCCGCAAGTTTCGCGAGCTTGAGATTCTCACTTAGACTTGAACTCATGACTTTCTCCAAAATGGATTAAACATTGACCATCGATTTTCAAAAACAAATCGATTTGAAATCTCATAACTGAGGTGGAGGGGCGGGATAACTTAGTATCGCAGCGCAACGAGCCACTCCTTGCTGAGTAGTCATGCGTCTTTCACCTCATCGTTCACCTAATCGTCGATTGAGCGGAGAGCTTAACGATTCAGAAGCGACAACAATGTCGAGTAGCGGACACTGCAAACCCATGAGTTAGTTGATGCCAACGTTTTTTTTGGCGCCATTACCTGTGGATGGCTGGCAACATCGAACGTTCTGGTGTGTTACTGATAAACAAATTTTTTGCGCCATTGAACATAACCAACAACCGCAATAACGGTGTAGGCTGCAAACAGTAGCGCATAGAGATACAAGCCTCGTTCGGAATACAGCCAAACACTCACCGCATCGATCACAATCCAATACAGCCAATTTTCTAGTACTTTGCGCGCAACCATTATTGTGGTGACAACGGCTGCCCAAGTGGTGAAGGAATCAACATAGGGGAGCGCAGCGCTGGTGTTGTAAGATAACAGGTAACCTGAGGTTAAGGTTAGCAGAGCAATGACCCCAATCGCGGTTAAGTGCTTAACGCCACTCCACGAGCTAATGGCCAACGCCGTTTTTTGCTCGCTGCCATATTGCCACTGCCACCAACCAATGATCGCCATGGCCAGATAAAAAATATTGAGCGCCGACTCCATCAACAAGCTGGCGTCCCAAAATAAATAGACTGCAGTGCCGGTGCCGATAAATGCAGCAGGCCAGCACCAGATTTTTTCGCGCGCGGCCAAGATGATATAAATTAGCCCGAAAGCAACCGAGATAACTTCCAGCGCACTGGTCGCCTGCCAAGCGGTGGCAACCGCCGAAACCAGCTCACTCATCGAACGGTGACAGTCTCCAACTCATCTAGGTCACGTGCATCGCCTTGAATAAATTTGCACACAAAAACAATTTTTCCATGCTTTTGCATCGAACGCTGCATGGCGTGTTTGAGCAAATCGCTAACAGCATCGTAATCGCCAAACAAACGCGTACTCATGTTCGAGGTGCGTATGTCGATATCACTGCTGTTGCGGTTGATGTCTTCTAGAAAGTCATCAATTTTGGCAATGTATCCATCTTGCAACGGGTACATGCTGATCTCTACAGATAGATTCATAGTCGTATTCGCGGATAGAGTTCAAAATTCGCTTTTGAGCCTAGCATAATGGCTGCCGACAAGCGGATTGTTGATGTGATAACGTTTCTTAACGTTGACCCTTTTGACAACGAATTTTGCTGGGATTTTACTAGCACCACCCTCATAGAACAGGCGGCAAGCCATGCAGATTAGCAATATCGAACTGATTCCCGGGCATCGCATTGTGCGACATCTAGGCATGGTTCAAGGTAATACAGTGCGAGCAAAACACGTTGGCAAGGATATCCTAGCCGGGTTCAAAAACATTTTTGGCGGCGAGCTTAAGGCGTATACCGAGCTACTAACCGAAGCGCGCGAAGAGGCTGTCCAACGTATGATCGCCCAAGCTCAGCATTTGGGTGCAAACGCTGTTGTTAACGTGCGCTTTTCAACCTCCTCGGTCACCGCAGGCGCCGCCGAGTTGTTTGCTTATGGCACCGCTGTTGAGCTGGTGGAAGAGTCGCAAGCATGATTGATATTGCGATCATCGCCACACTAACCCTGTTGGGTTACCTGTTTGGACGTGCGGCAGAACGGCGGCACTTCGCTTCAATTCTCCGTCGGGAAGAACAACTTAAAGAGCTGCTGGTCTTCAACGAACGTCACCTACCACCGGGTGATTGGCAGCAAGGTCCACTGGTCGGAGGCAATGTGGTGATCTCGTTAGACTACTTCAAGCGGGTAGTTTCTACGTTGAAATCTCTGTTTGGCGGCCGGCTCACGGCCTACGAGTCATTACTAGAGCGCGCTCGCCGCGAGGCGTTGCTACGTATGAAAGCGCAAGCCCATACTCTCGGCGCGCAAATGGTGGTCAATGTTCGACTTGAAACCGCCAGCATCTCTAAGGGCAAAGGCGACCAGATCGGCAGTGTCGAAGTCTACGCCTATGGCACTGCGCTGATTCGTTAAAACCAAGCCGTGAGCTACGAGAACCCCAAGCAAGCCGAGGGCATTAACGTAAGCGATGAGCATCCGCTACAAGATCTAGTGGTGTTACTTGCGGCGGTAACCGCGATCAGCTTTCTCGTCATCATGCTGTTGGCAGGTCTCGCCCAGCGCTTGGCAATCCATATTCCTTTTGCAACTGAGCAGCGAATAGCTCAAGCGCTACCTGACATTTTGCAGTTGACTGGTGCCAGTAGCGAAGCCAACAGCAGCCGCGAAAAAGTGTTGCGTGAACTCGGGGAGCGGTTGCGTATTGCCATGGATGTTGCTGACCCAATCACGGTAACCATTCACTACAGCGATACACCAACGGTTAATGCGTTTGCAACCCTCGGTGGTCAAATTGTTATTCATGCCGGTCTGGCCGACAAGCTAACCAACGAAAACGCGCTCGCCATGGTGCTGGCTCACGAGATTGCGCACGTAAAACTGCGACACCCTATTGTGGCAATGAGTCGCGGGGTGACGGTATCCATCGCGCTTGGCACTATGTTTGGGCTAACGGACAACGACAGCGCGGCGCAACTGGTGCAATGGATGGGGATTACCACCACCTTGTCGTTTAGTCGCGCGCAAGAACACGCCGCGGATGCACTGGCTGCGCAGACACTCATAGAGCTTTACGGTCACTTGGAGGGTGCGGATGAGTTGTATCAAACGCTTAAACTCACCTATGCGGAGGAGACATTGGTAACGGGGCCAGATTTTCTCAACACGCATCCTAATCTCGACGAACGCTTGCAACGTTTAGATAAGCTGAAGACGGAACTGGGGGTGACTGGCAGCGTTACTCCACTTACTTGGTAGAGCGCATAGCAGGCTCTGCGGAAGGGTTAGTGGCTCGGCGGTGATGGCTCACCAAACGGGCCATCGTAGGCCAACTCTCGATTCACCGTGATCTGCAGGCGCTGGCTGCTCGGCCAATAGCGCACCTCTAAGTAGTGATGCTCTTCCCATTCCAACTCCACGTTGGTCCAGGCATACCAAGGCTCAACCTGGGAGGGCAAGCGCTGCTTGCGGCAGACCCCGTCGTACCAAAGCTCTAGGCCTGCGGTGTCATCAACCTGTATCTCAAAGCTTCGATCGCGATGACTGAAGTTGTGTTGTTTGCTCAAACTACCATCCAATTCGTTTAGGACTCACTTCCCCCAGTTTACTGCAACCGCTAAGCTGCGGGACCTTCGCCGACAAAAAGAATCCGCGTATGCCGACAGAATCGACCGCTGAGCCGGCCAACCCTAAATTTGTCAAAGTGCTGGGCGCCCGGCAGGTCATTGCCCTCGCCTTTGGTGCGATGATCGGTTGGAGCTGGGTTCTACTCACGGGTAACTGGGTGCTCGGTGCCGGTTCGCTCGGCACCCTGATCGCGTTTGCCGGGGGTGGTTTTGCTATTGCCTGTATCGGCTTAACCTACGCTGAACTCGCCAGCGCCATCCCAAAAGCGGGTGGGGAACATGTTTACACCGCACGTGGCCTGGGGGCTGGCGCATCCTTTGTCTGCTCTTGGGCGCTGCTGCTGGCTTACGTGGCGGTGTGTATGTTTGAAGCGGTGGCCTTGCCTACAGCGGTTGAATATCTGTTGCCGAGCTTAAGAATCGGCACCTTGTGGGAGGTCCTAGGCGCACCGGTGGATCTTGGCTTTGTTTTGTTAGGTGTTGTCAGCACCGTGGTGATCACCTGGCTTAACGTCCTGGGTATTGGGGTTGCCGCACGCGCCCAACAGGTGGCGCTATTGCTCATCTTGCTCGCCGGGGTTGTGTTGTTTGTGGGCGCTATTCGCTTCGGTGATCTCAGCAATGCACAGCCGCTCATCGTTAGCCCAGCAACGGGCATTCTCAGCGTGCTCATTATGGTGCCCGCCATGCTGGTGGGTTTTGATGTCATCCCCCAATCCGCTGAAGAGATCAATCTGCCACCACAGAAGATCGGGCGGCTACTGATGGCTTCGGTTTGCTTAGCTGTGCTTTGGTACGCGGGTATCTCGCTGGCCGTGGCCAGCGCCATGCCCAATGCTGAGCTGGCCAAAGCAAGCATGGCTTCCGCAGATGCAGCCAGCGCTCTATGGCAGCAACCCTGGATGGGCAAACTGGTGGTGGTAGGTGGCGCAGCCGGCATCCTTACCTCTTGGAATGCCTTTGTCATCGGTGGCAGCCGGGTAATGTACGCCTTGGCCGAAAGCGGCCAGCTCCCCGCCGCCTTTGGTCGACTGCACAAAAGTTACGGTACACCTTACCTCAGCATTTTGACCATTGGCGCGCTTAGCGCCTTTGCACCCTTGTTTGGTCGCACAATTTTAGTTTGGCTTGTTGATGCCAGCAGCTTTGCTGTGGTGGTGGCTTATCTGTTTGTCCCTATCGCCTTTCTGGCGATACGCCGCAAAGAACCCGAATTAGCGCGGCCTTTCCGCATTCGCTACCCACGCCTTGTTGGCTATGGATCTATCGTTCTGGCGTTGGGTTTGCTAAGCGCGTTTTTGCCTTGGAGCCCAAGCGCGTTGTTATGGCCACAAGAGTGGTTGTTGATACTGGTCTGGGCGATCATCGGCGTTGTCGTTTACTGGCGTTACCGACCTAAGGCACCTAGTTGACATTGCCTTAAAACAACGTCAGCTGAGACCGATTGGGGTCGGGGTTAAAGTCCGCACAGTTAAGAGCAGCGATACCACCAGGTGCTACCTGGTGTTGCTTGAGTTGTTGCTTAAGCGCTAATGCAAACCGTTGCGCCAACAGCTCCGCAAAGGGCCCCCGCCCGCGCATACGCTGCCCCCATTGTGAGTCGTACGCCTTGCCACCACGGGTATCGCGAATGACGTTCATTACCTTCTCCGCACGCAACGGATAATGCTCAACCAGCCATTGCTCAAATAGCGGCGCAACCTCAAGCGGTAAACGCAGCAAAATGTAGTTCAACTCCTTTGCACCATGCTCAACACAAGCGCCCACAATGTCTTGTAGCTCAGCATCGTTGATGTAGGGGATCACGGGCGCAATCATGGCACCAACCGGCACGCCCGCATCCGCTAGTTGCCGCATCATCTTTAGGCGCACACCGGGGCTAGCAGTTCGCGGCTCGAGCTTAGTTTTAAGGGCAATGGACAAGGTGGTGACGCTGATCATCACCTTTACCAGGTTAAACTCCGCCAGCTGCTCCAACAAATCTAGATCACGGGTGAGCAGCTGACCCTTAGTGACTATGGTGACTGGATGCCGATGGGCTAACAGCCGCGTGAGCAGTTCACGCATGACCTGATGCTGCTTCTCCCCAGGTTGATAGGGGTCGGTGTTGGTCCCAATGGCGATGGGCCGCACCTGGTAGCTGGGTTTGGCAAACGCGTTAGCCAAATGCTCGGTCACCTTGGTTTTGTAAAATATCTTCCGCTCAAAATCTAACCCTGGTGACAAGTCTAGATAGGCGTGGGTTGGTCGGGCAAAACAGTAGATGCAGCCATGCTCACACCCTTTATAGGGGTTGATAGACCGGTCGAAGGGAATATCCGGCGAGCTGTTGCGCGTAATTAAGTTGCGGGTCTTGTCCGGAAAAAACTCAGTAGGCACCCGACGCACGGAGAATTCATCACTCAAGAGCCCAGCAGCGCCAGCATCGGGGCTGCCCTGTTCGCCAAGCTTAAGGTTGGGCGTTTCCCAACCGTCATCAACGAACTCGCTGCGCGCGGTGATAAAGCGAGATTGCTCGTTGCTCAGAGCCCCACGGCTGCGGTCTGTGCGCGGGGTAGACGGGGACTTGGTCACAAACTTAGTCACAGTTGCAGGCTCTTGCACTCAGGCCCACCCTTATATACTGTATTTATATACAGTATCAAGCCCTGCAACCGATCTTTAGACTATGCACCTTGCAGGGCGTACATCAAGGCAGCCATCTAGAGCCGCCAAGCCCGACCTTGAACAAGTATCTTGAAAAAAAATCTTGAAAAAGTACCTTGAAAAAAAATCTTGAAAAATGAGATTTGACCAGCAGGTTTAAGCTACAGATTGAAACCATAGATTTGAATGGATTCGAATAGATCGCGTCCAGTTACTAAATCCAACCCATTTATTCAGACTATCGCGGCCCTCATGAACCAATTATCACAACAAACAACCGGTGTTGGCTTTTGCACATTGCCATCTTCCTGGGTAACTAACCGGGCAATCAACCGGGTAACCTACCTTGTGCTGCCCTTGATAGTGTTAGGCCTCAGCGCTTGCTCGGCCTTAAACCCAGGCCAACGCAACACAATCGAAAATTTGCAAACCCAAGTTGCCTCGGTGGAAGCGGCAGCGGCAGAAACCCGCAGCAGTGTTATAGACCTGCAGGCCGAACGGGACGTTCAAACCGACAGCATCAATACCCAGCTAGAGGCAATCGACAAACGTCTAGAAAAACTACCTAGGGTTATCAAAAATATCTGCCCCAAAGTGCCCGCTGATACCCAGCAATGCCCTGAGTCAGACACTCAAGTGGTCATCAAGAACTCGGGCAAGATGGTGGTTGGCGAGCTAGAACGCGTCTGGATCGATCAGCCTGGGGTTGAGATTGTGGCCAGAATAGATACCGGCGCCAGCTCTAGCTCCGTACACGCGGCCAACCTAGAAGAGTTTGAGCGCGATGGTGACGAGTGGGTTCGCTTTGAGTGGCAGCTAAAAGAACGCACCATTACTACCGAACGCCCAGTTGTACGCTACGTACGTGTTATCCAACAAGCAGACCCCAAAGGGACAAGACGCCCCGTGGTTAACATGTTTGTGCAAATGGGTGACGTGAAGGACAACTTCGATTTTACCTTGGCTGATCGCGCGCACCTGGAGTATCAAATCATCCTCGGCCGTAACTTTTTGACCGATGTTGCTCTGGTCGATGTGGGGCAAAAATTTGTGCAGCCGGCACGCCAGCCCGAAAAGAAAGCGCAAGCCAGCAACCAGGCAAAACCTAAGTCATGAACCGAACAGCACCCTTTCTCTTCTTAGTTGCCTTCACCTTCATTGCTGGCCTGTCTATCGCCGCGCTGCGACACAGCGAGTACGGCGTACCTTTGTGGCCAGGGTCGGTGCAACCGGTCTGGCAGGTGGAAGCACGGATTGAGTACAGCGCCAACGGTGGCAGCACCAAAGCCAGCTTGACCTTACCACCCGAGCAAAATGGCTTTCGTGTGATCGGAGAGTCCGGTGCTTCATCCGGTTTCGGTTTTAACTTAGAACGCTCAGAGCAACGCCAGGCTACTTGGAGCAAGCGCGAAGCTAACGGCGAGCAACAGCTCTACTACAAACTCGACCTGGTTGCCGACAACAACACCCGCTTCCCAGGCGACCCACCCGGTCAGCTGCGCACACGCAACTTCAACGAGCCGTACGCCACCGCCGTGGAGCAGGTGCTGAACTCCATTGTCCCTCTCACCGCAGACGCCGAAAGCTTAGCCCTGCAGGTTGTTGCGGCAATGAACACACAACCCTTATCTCAAAACATGAGCTTGTTGCTAGACCAGTTTCCGCGTGCGCAGCTCATGGCCGATCTAGTCAACAACGCAGGGGTTAACGCCCGCACGGTGCAAGTGCTAGTGCTGGAGGACCGCCGTCGTCGCCAAAGCTTGAGCGACTACGTGCAGGTTTGGTCAGAAAACGACTGGGTTTTGTTCGATACCATAAACGGCTTGGTTAGCAAAGATCAGCCCCTACTGCTGTGGCAGACCGAAACCCCAGCAGTGCTCGAAGTGGTGGGTGGACGCAACAGCCGCGTCACCTTCTCCATGCTGACCCAAACCCGATCATCCTTAGGTCTTGCGCAGCAGAACGATGACAACTTCCGCTTCTCTCTGCACAACTTGCCCATCGCTGAGCAGGGTATGTTCAAGCTCATTATGATGCTGCCCATCGGTGCGCTGGTGGTGGTCTTCCTGCGACTCATCGTCGGCATGAGCACTTCCGGCACCTTTATGCCTATCTTGATTGCGTTAGCCTTTTTGCAAACCGAGTTGCTACCTGGGGTTGCCAGCTTGCTGCTAGTGGTAGCGATCGGTTTACTGATTCGCTCCTTGCTCTCCGCCTTGAACCTACTGTTGGTTGCACGCATTGCCACTTTAGTGGTGGTGGTCATTGGCATCATCAGCTTTGTGAGCGTATTGAGCTACGAGCTAGGGCTGATAGGCGGTTTAACCATTACCTTCTTCCCCATGATCATCTTGGCTTGGACCATTGAGCGCATGTCCATTCTATGGGAAGAAGAAGGACCCAAACAGGTATTGGTGCAAGGCGGCGGCAGCTTAATTGTGGCCATTTTGGCTTACCTAGTGATGGACGTAGATGCCATCCGCTACTGGGCGTTCAACTTCCCGGAGGTTCACCTGTGTGTCTTAGCCGTCATCATGTTGCTCGGCCGTTACACCGGTTACCGCTTGCTTGAGCTCAAACGGTTCAGCACTTTTAACGATCTTGAGCCGCTGCCGGCTCAGAACGACAGGCAGGTCTAAACCCATGGGTTGGATATCAGTGGGTCAACTTCGCGAACGCGGTATTATGGGCATGAACCGGCGCAATGTCGGTTACATCTCTCGCTACAACAAACGGGAATTTTTTCCGCTTGTTGATGACAAATTGCAAACCAAGCTCATTATGCGCAAAGCGGGTATTGCCGCACCGGAGCTTTTGCTTACGCTTAAGACCCAACAAGACATTGAGCATTTCAAAGACCAACTAGCAGAACTCCCAACCTTTGTGATCAAGCCCGCCCAGGGC
>CALHVX010000026.1 GCA_938036875.1 uncultured Pseudomonadales bacterium | reverse complement strand
TTTAACCTTAACGCTTAACCGCCCTGAACAACTCAACGCTTTTACTATTGAGATGTCTCGAGAGCTGATCCACGCTTTTAACAGAGACAGCGATGATGATGCGGTGGGGGCTATTGTTGTGACGGGCGCTGGGCGCGCGTTCTGTGCAGGAATGGATCTCAGCCGCGAAGGTAATGTGTTTGGTTTGGATGAAAGTCTGTCACCAACTTTAGAAGATGTGCAGCTAAGGGGCGATGACCCCGTCATGATGGATGGAGTTCGTGACTCTGGCGGATTGGTTGCTTTAGCAATTTACGATTGCAAGAAACCTGTTATCGCGGCCATTAATGGGGCGGCAGTGGGGATTGGAGCGACCATGACTTGTGCTATGGATATTCGCTTGGTGTCAGAGCATGCCAAGGTTGGCTTTGTGTTTAACAAGATAGGGATCACGCCAGAAGCTTGTTCAAGCTGGTTTTTACCACGTATTGTGGGTGTACAAACTGCCTTGGAGTGGTGCTATACCGGCGATATATTGGATGCCCAATCGCTGCTGCACGACCGCTTTGCTCGCGCGGTTTACCCTGCAGAAGAATTGTTACCCAAGGCCTATGCGCTGGCAGCGCGGATTGTTGCCCATAGCCCTGTCGCAATCGCTTTAACTCGGCAAATGATGTATCGCAATTCGGCTCAGGCTCATCCCCGTGCTGCGCACGATGTGGATTCTTTGAGCATCTTCTACACCAGCCTTAAAAGCGGTAAAGAGGGTGTCAGCTCTTTTCTTGAGAAGCGCACGGCTGAATTTAACGATACCACCTCGGCGGATATGCCGAGCTTTTATCCTTGGTGGAAATAGGCAGGTGAGGGTAGTGATTCAGAGACTGTGCTACATGCGGCCAAATTCGGGAATAGCCCATGTTAAATGATTGGCTACTGCAGTTTGCACGTTGGTTGGATACACACCAGTGGAGCACGGGGTTGCATGAGTCCTACTACATGTACTCCTGGATTGAGACCACTCATGTACTAACCTTGGGTGTTTTTCTCGGCATGCTGATTGTTATTGATCTACGCATGTTGGGTTACACGTTCACGAACGTGCCGGCCTCTAAGTTAGCCCAATGGCTAGATAAGCCGATGATGATCGGGTTTGTGGTTATGCTCGTCACCGGGTTGCTACTGTTCTACGCTATTCCCGTTCGTTCAACCCAGAGTATTTGGTTTCGGATAAAGGTGGTCTTGCTGATTGCGGCTGGAGTTAATGCCTTTCTTTTCCGAGCCAAGATGCAGGCGTCAAAAGGGAGCTGGGATATGGACACTAAACCACCATCGCGAATCCGTCGGGGTGCTGCGCTGTCCCTTACCTTGTGGGCTGGTGTGGTGTTTACCGGGCGTGCGATTGCTTACGACTGGTTTGATTGCCATAAGCCGTTGTCGCAACTGATGTATTGGGCCGCAGGTTGTGTGGATGAGCTGCACGCGGCTGGCGGACCTGGGTAGCGGCAATGGATCTATTGTTTCTTTTTGAATGGTTAGATCAGTCTGCGCTTGCCACTTTGTCTAAGGCTAATGGCGGGGTTTTTGCTGTTGTCCAAATGTTCCATCTGTTGGCGATGGCAATGTTAGGGGGCATGGTGTTGGTTGGCGATCTACGGTTGCTGGGCGTGGTGCTGCGTGACCTACCTTCGGAGTTGGTTTTGCAGAATACGCAACGCTGGTTCAATCGAGCTTTGGTTGTGATGGTGCTCAGTGGTGTCTTTATGAGTAGTGCGGTAGCTATGAAGCTTTACTACAACAGCATGTTTTGGGCCAAGATGGGGGCGCTATTGGTGGGCGTCGTCTTTGTGTACGCCGTGCGTAGACCGCTGTTGAACTTCTCTCATGATACTTTAGATCCAAGGTTGCTTAAGCTGGTTGCCATCAGCTCAATTTTGGTTTGGTTTACTGTGGCTGCTTGTGGTCGCTGGATTGGGTTTTCGTAAATGCATGAGGTCAATAAACGTAAGATTCGGATCGAGCGAACCGCATTGGTGGTAGGCGCCTTGATCTTGGTCGGTGGCGCTTGGTTCTGGACGTTGCAGATTCTTGAGGTGCTTGAAATACTCGAGCTAGCTTATGGCTAGCCAGCCTACGGCTAGCGCCGATCAAGCCGGAAGATGGGTGCGGTCTCCACCCAGTCGGCTTCCATTTCCATTTCATATTTTTCCAGGTATCGATCGAATACCCGCTGCCGTTCTTCTGCATCAGTGACCGGGCTTGCCTTGAGTGCATAGAGCTCGGTGCCTATTCGTGCCCTAACGTTGCTATCTGTTTCTAGCATAGCCGACCATTTGGTCCCTTCTGGTTTGGTTGCAATATATAAATCTGGGCCGATGGCGGCGCCCCAAATGTTGATGGAGTAAGGGTCTGTATCTGGCCGAAACTCCACTTGAATGGTGTCGGGTACCGTTTTCCAGCGGGGTGGCGGTGTTTGCTCGCTGCCGTTAAGTTGGCCACCGGGGATTCCCACCAGCGGCTCGCCGCATCCGGTTAGTAGGATCGAGCATGTCGATAGCACAAAAAGCTGAAGACAATGGCCAAGCGATAGTTGTTGGATCATTTGCTGGTCCTCCTATGTGGTGGTAACCGGGTCGCTGCTAGAGGCATGGGTAACAGCCTTTCCTAGCGCGATGCGATAAAACACCGGTACGGCTACTAATGTCAACAGGGTTGCGAACGCCAGCCCGCTCATAATGCACACGGCCATCTCGCGGAAGAAGGCATCGCTGAGCAGCGGGCTCATGCCCGCTATGGTGGTACCTGCCGCAAGTAGTACTGGCCGCAGGCGGCTGATGCTGGCTTGCATCATGTTTTCCAAGGTTGATGCACCCTCGGCGAGCCGTTTGTCGATCTCATCCACCAGTACAATACAGTTTTTCAGCAGCATGCCAGAGAGGCTCAAGAACCCTAAGAACGAGGGGAAGGTGAAGGCCATATCTGTTACCAGCAGGCCGATGACCACGCCGCAGATGGTCATGGGCACGGTAAGCCAGATAACGATCGGTTGCTTAAGCTGGCCAAACATTAGGATGGTGATGAGCAGCATCATTCCCATGGCAATGGGAATCTTTGTGCCCAAGGTTTCGTTAGCTTCTTGGTTTGCCTCTATCTCGCCTCCCCACTCCAGTTGGTAGCCGGGCGGTAGTGGAATGCCTTCGATGTCGCTCTCAATTTTTTGCAGCGTACGGGTGGGGTTGTGTCCCAGCGGTGGGTTAGCGCGGGCTTGTATGGTTCGTATACGTTCGCGTCTCAAGATGTTTGTGTTAACCGCCTGCAACTCGAAATTTGTGACTACTTGACCTAGTGGAACGTGCTGCTGCTGGGTGCTGCTCCACACCAGCCGATCCGACAAGCCATCGATATCGATACGTTCTGCTTGTGGTGCGCGCGCAATGATGGGTATCAGTTTGTCCGAATCTCGATACAAGCCGATAGGTACGCCCAAGGAAGAAAACGCTAGGGTTTGGGCTACGTTCTGGCGACTCACACCTGCTATTTGCGCTTGTACCTCATCGTAATGAGGCACTAGTTGTAGTGCTGGCTGTCGCCAATCGGTGCTGCGATCAATTAAGTCATGCTCAAGAAAAATGTCCAGTGCTTGGTCTGCTAACTCCCGTAAAACGCTAGTCTCTGGGCCGGCGAAGCGAACCTCTATCTTTGCGTTGCCGCTTGGTGTGAACGCTGCGCGTGTGACTTGAATCTCTGCGTCTGGCCGGAGCGCCCGCAACTTGGTTGCCGTGGTTGCCATGATCTCATTCATGTCGCGCACATCGGTAACGCGAACAACCAACTGAGCGTAGGCCGAGTTGGGTTGCTCCGGATGCATGATCGCCGTGAAGCGCAAGGCACCGCGACCGATAAAGCTGGTGGTGGTCACCACACCTGGTGTTTCTTCAACAACGGCCTCTAGCTCCGTGACGTCGGCGCTGGTGGCCAAAATATCCGTGCCTTCAGGCAACCGGTAGTCCACGTAGAAAATTGGAGTGTTGGTGGTTGGAAAGAATGCTTGTTTGGTGAATTGGAACGCCCAGATGCAAGTCCCCGTTATCGCCACAATAATTAGGGTGGTGAACCATGCCCGGCGTAGTCCAAAGCCAAGAATGACTCGGTAGGGGCTGTATGCCCAGCCGGAGTACAAGCTTGCTTCATCTTCAGTAGATGTCTCGTTTTTTAGCAGGTAGCTGCCCAGCATGGGCACGATAGTGATGGCGAGTATCCAACTCAACAACAGTGAGATGGCGACAACTTGAAACAGTGAGATCAAAAAGTGTCCGCTGTTATCATCGCTTAAGCTGATGGGTCCAAAAGCCAAGATGCCGATGAGTGTGGCACCCAGCAACGGGAACTGGGTTCGGCTCACCGCACGGGCAGCAGCTTGAGCTGGTGTAAAGCCGGTACGTACGCCCATCAACATACCTTCAGCGACAACAATGCCGTTGTCCACCAGCATACCCATGGCGATCATCAGGGCGCCCAGAGAGATACGCTGCAAAGGGATTCCAAATAGTGCCATTAGGCCTATAGTGCCAAGCACGGTTAGCAGCAACACAGCGCCGACCACGGTGCCTGCGCGCCAGCCCATGAACAAACACAAGGCAAGAACCACGGTGATAACCGAAAGCCCTAGATTACGAAAAAACGCTTGAATGGCGGCGTCCACTACCAAGTGTTGAGCGTAGATTGGTTTGGCGCTAACGCCTAGAGGTGAGGAGGCGAGAACGGTTTGCAGCTTAGCATCCACTTGGTGCCCAACTTTCACCACGTTTTCACCGCGAACGACGGATACACCCACGGTGAATACAGGGTTACCTGCGTGCCGAATAAGCTGCGGTGGTATCTCTATTGCTTCGCGCGAGATGGTTGCCACATCACCCAGCCTTAGTATCTCGGTTGATCCCGGACGACCAATCCGCATGTCGCTTACAGCGGTCACACTGTCAAAAGGCAGGTTGGGGGCAATACGCAGGCGGCGTTTATCAAAGGTGACGGACCCGGCAGCCACAATTTGATTTTCTACACCGATGCTGGAGAACAAAGCATCGATCGGCAGCCCTAAGCTAACCCGGCGTTGGTGTGGTATCTCTACGTAAATGGCTTCATTCGGCTCGCCAACGGTTTGGACCTTTGCAACATGGTCGACGCTTTTCAGCTCGGTTGCGATGCGGCGCGAGATGTCGTGTATCTCCGCAGGGGTATAGCCGGGCGTTTCGATGGCATACATGATGCCAAAGACATCGCCGAAATCGTCTTCGACAATCGGCGTTCCCGCGCCTGGTGGTAGCCTAATGGTTGCCTCTTGTACGCGCCGACGCAGCTCATCAAATATCTGCTGCACTTCTAGATCGTCAAATTGTTCTTGTATGGTGATCTGTATCTCTGAGCGCCCAGGAACAGATTTGGATTCCAGCTCGTCTATCTGTGCAAGTTCCTGCAGGGAAGCTTCAATGATATCGGTGACCTCTTGCTCGACCTCTTCTGCAGAAGCGCCGGGATAGGGGGTGACAACCAGTGCGATCTTGAGTGGAAAGGGTGGGTCCTCTAATCGGCCCACTGTGTCGATACCGTAGAGCCCGCCAAAAAGGCAGGCTAACAACAATATCCAGGGGTACAGTGGGCGCTGGATCGACAAGCGCGCTATGTTTGGCACTAACTTACCCTCTCAGGTCGTTGCCTAGTAGGGGACCCCATAGTGAGCCCCATAGGGGGGTAAAGACGCTGTCTAGTAGTTGGTAATGTCGCCAAGCGCACGAATCTCCATCCCGTCTTGGAGCTGACTTGCCCCGCTGGAAACAATTAGCTCACCCCCTTGCAATCCTTTTAGGACCGGCACACCGAGTTTGCTGGGTGTGCCAACCTCCACATCTAGTCGTCTTACTCGTTGACTATCAGGATCAAACTGCCAAACAAAAAATGAGGTGTCGGGGTGGCTGACCAACGCGGTGGCTGGAATATGAGTGACCTTAGGGTTGCCGACCCTGCTGGACAGCTTGATATCGACTTTTGCCGTCATGCCGGGTAAGACGTTTAAACCTTCTGGCCTAGGCAAGGCGAAAGCAACTTCATAGGTTTGCGCAACCGCATCGGCTTCACCACGATTTCTGCGATAGCTGATAGGAAAGCGGCGATCTGGTGCGAAGGTAAAGCTTGCACTGCTGTTTAGCACTTGATCTGCGCTCACCGTGGCAAGCAAATGGTCTGGAATGCTGGTTATCACCAGCAACTCGTGGAGATCGTTAAGCCTCGCGATTTTATCTCCAGCTTTGACGTTGACAAAGTTGTCCACGTAGCGCTCGGCCACGTAGGCATCAAAAGGTGCGGTTATTCGGCTGTCGGCTAAGGATTCACGCGCTTGCTCCAGGCGAACCTGTTGCAATTCGTAGGTTGCTACCGCGCTGTCCACCGCAGACGGAGCGATGCTGCGTAGGGCTAGCATACGTTGCTTACGATCTAGATCTTGGCGCGCAAGCTTTAACTGCACCTTGGCTTCACGTATCGCTAGGTTGAGATCGGTAGGGTCAAGCGCTGCGATCAAGGTGCCTTTGGTGACCGTTTGGCCCTCTTGCACGGGCAGCTTTTGCAATGGGCCGCCCACCTCAAAGGTCACATCAATAGATTGTGCTGCTTCGATCCGACCCACAAACTGGTGTGCCACCTCAGGTTGGCTTGCGCCAACCAACACGATCCGTGCCGGGCGGATGGCTTGGTCTGCAGCGGCTGGCGGGATGCTGGGCTTGCAAGCGCTTAAGGTTGCTGCGCTTGCGAAAAGAAACCCCGCAAGGCCATAGCCTTTGCTACGACCAAAGCTGATGCTCATGGAGATTCGTCTTCCGCCAGCTCCAGCATGTAGCGACTCAGGTTTTTGCGCTGGTTGGTGGTCAGCGGCATGAGTTGCAGCATATCCATAAAGCGCAAACCTTCAGTGGCAAAAAACAACACCAGCGCCAGCGCCTGGTTGTCTGCTTCCGCCGTCACCTCTTTGGCCACGCTCAACAGGTGTTGCTTGGCTTGGGCTAACAATTCGGGTTGCTCTGCTGCGGCAGCCAAGATGGCCATCCCTTGGGCCCGCTCTTCCGCTGGTTGAGATTGCTCGATAAGGATGTGGGCTTGAAGTGCCAGGCCCTCTTTGCCTTGGTTACGTGCTTTGTGCTCTGCTGAGCGCTCAACCATGGTCTCGATCAGATGTTCGAGCATGCCTTCGAGCAGGGCGGCTTTGTTAGGAAAGTGGTATAGCAACCCACCCTTGGACAGGTTGGCTTCAGCGGCAACAGCGTCCAAGGTTAGATTTGAGGCGCCTTTTTGAGCCACGATAGAGGCCGCAGCGGCCAGTATGGCGGGCTTTGAGGCATTTTTCTCTGCAGGAGGGTTCGTCATAGTTGTGCTCTTACTGTACAGTCCAGCCGGTATAGTAACATCCTGTGAATGCCGAGAAAAGATAGAAACCCGGCGCGCTCGGCTTTGGTCACTAAACCTTTTATCTAGGTTAGGACTCTAACTTCCATGCTAACCAAGCTTCGAACCTTTGCTCAAAATTCGGCGAGA
>CALHVX010000025.1 GCA_938036875.1 uncultured Pseudomonadales bacterium | reverse complement strand
ACCGGTCGCCCGGATGTTTTGCCGAATTGTGCGGAATGGATGCCGGCTTCTCGTGACAGCGTGTCACCGATGCTGGTGGAACGTTTGCGATCTAACTCATCGCCCTGGAGCACCGTGGCAGCCTGAGACAAACCCTCACCGGATAGTGGGTGCGCAACCACAACAATTTCTTCAATGGCATCTGGTGATGTTTGTGCAACGGCAGTGTTTAACGACGCAACACTTCCAATAAGTGCCGCGTACAGAATCGGTTTCTCGATTTTCATCGAACTTTTTCCTCTTATAACTGGACAGACGCGCATTGCCTGCACGACCTTGAATTTGCAATTCTTGTCAGAGTTACGAGAGGTTAGGGGGCCCGCGAACGCGAGGGGCTAGGACCGGTGCTTGCTTGTTGCATTGAACGTCTGCCGTGATGGCTTCGGTTGTTGTGCAAACGTTGGCGACAGTAGCCGGATGAGATTCAGTAGTGGGTGTGTTGTCCGCGTGCGCGCACACCAAGCACGACGCTGAAACGTCTTCAGTGTGAACGTGCTGCTGGGCGAAACCTTGGCTGACCAAGGTGGCGGTGAGCAGCAATGCCAAGAAAAATTTGTTTCTTATCATCACGTGCGGTTGGAGTAACCTGTTGAATGGACCACCGGTTTGGCGCGATCTTAGCAGAGGTCTCTTTAGGAAGCGATAGAAGGAAAGTCTCGGTCGCCAGCTGAACTCTGGGAGTCTACCTGGGTGATAGTCGAGCAACGGGGCTAATTCAGGCATTCTACAGGTTGATACAACAGCGGCGCGGAAGGCTTCTATGACACGAGAATTTGGTAGTTTGCAAGATCGAACAGCAGTGGTAACTGGGGGTGCTAGCGGTATTGGCGCTGCGACTGTAGAACAATTCCTGGCTGCCGGGGCCAGTGTTGTCATTGGTGACATGAATGAAGAGGCTGGCCAACAGTTGGTATCAGACCTTTCAAGCCGTGGCTATCAAGGCAAGGTTCAATTTCAATCGGTAGATGTTTCGAACGAGGCTCAGGTGATCAACCTTGTGGCGCTAGCCGAGCGCGAGTTTGGCGGCCTGGATATCATCTTCAACAACGCGGGGATCGGTGGTGCGATCGGACCAATCACCGAGCTTGAGGTAGAGCACTGGGATCAGACCTTTGCCGTGATGACCCGCGGTGTATTCCTGGGTATCAAGCACGGTGCGAGAGCGATGCAACGGTCTGGCCGTGGTGGCTCAATTATCAACACCGCCTCAATTGCGGCGCTCAGCGGTAAGGGTGGCCCGTTAGCGTACTCGGCAACTAAAGCGGCGGTAGTGAACATCACTATGAATGCGGCGGTGGAATTGGCGGAGTCGAATATTCGTGTCAACGCTGTATGCCCGGGCATTATCTTTACTGACTTGATGCACCGAGGTAAGGCTGATGAAGCCGAGCAGGTGACGAAAAAAATTCAACCCTCAACACTGCGTGGGCAACCCGAGCACATCGCGTCTATGGTGCGGTTTCTTGCCAGCGACGATAGCGTGTTTGTCACGGGTACAACGCAACTTGTGGATGGTGGGTATCTTGCGAATGGATTGCTGGGTGTGAACCCGCTGCCGGGTGTTTCGAACCGACCCAACTACACCGGTATGAACCACGGGACCACAGGTAAAGGAAATGAGATTCGTTTTTTAGAACCGAAGAGCGATTAGCGAAGTGAATAGCGTCTAGTGAATCCAAAAAGAGAGGATTGAAGTTGAGCGACACAATAGATCGGCGAAAGCTAGCAGAAAAAGTGGTTGTTGTAACCGGGGCAGCAAAAGGCATTGGTCGAGCGGTTGCTGTGCGATGTTTGGACGAAGGCGCCGATGTCGTCTTGGTTGATAGGGATGAAGCAGCACTAAATGATGCGGCGGAAATTCTTAAAGCGAGCCTGGATGGCGGTGGTAGCTCCAGATTTTCGTTGGTCGCTGGCGACATTTCAGCCGAAAGTACCATTAGAACTATGATCGATACCGCGTTAGATCGCCATGGCCGATTGGATGGCTTAGTGAACAATGCCGGTGTCTTTGGCGAATACAACCGATTCGAAAACAATAGCATCGAGTCCTTTGACCAGATGATTGCGATCAATGTGCGCCCAGCCTGGCTGGCGATGAAGTATGCAAAGCCTGCCATGTTGGCGAGTGAGGGTGGTGGAGCAATCGTGAATGTCGCCTCTATGGCGGCCATGCGTGCGAACCGCGGCTTGTCACTCTATGGTATGACCAAGGGCGCCGTAGCGAACCTCACGTTTAACGCCGCAACCGAATTTGCCAAATACAACGTTCGTGTTAACGCCATTTGTCCTGGACCCATTGATACCGACATGCTGGGTACGGTTGAAGAATTTATCGATGCGCGCCATTCCGATGTCGCCCGCACAAAGATCACTGAGACGATTCCGCTTGGACGCTACGGCAAGCCAGAAGAGATAGCGGCGGTTGCGGCGTTTTTGTTGAGCGATGATGCCGGCTTTATCACTGGTGTACGTATGCCGGTGGATGGTGGGCAGTCGCTAGAATGAATGAAGGAATGAGCAAGATGAAGCATTATGAAGTTGTGGTGATTGGTGCCGGGTTATCCGGTGTCTGTGCTGCTATAAAATTGAAAGAAGCGGGTGTTACGAACTTTCATGTGTTTGAAAAAGCAGCGGATGTAGGTGGTACCTGGCGAGACAATCGCTATCCAGGGGTCGCCTGTGATGTGCCTTCACATCTGTATTCCTACTCCTTTGCGCCAAATCCGGAATGGTCACGATGGTATGCGCCGGGTCCGGAAATTTGGGACTACGTTAGGAAGTGCGCTACAGACTTTGGCGTTTACGATCAGATAACGTTCAACGCTACTATTGAATCCGCGGTTTGGGAGGCGGACCACTGGGTACTTCAGGATTCAAACGGCTCAACCTTCGCAGCAAAATCTATTGTCTCTGCGCTGGGTGGGTTGCATACACCCAATTTGCCGAATATACCCGGGCAGGATCTGTTTGAAGGCGAGCAATTTCATACAACCCAGTGGCCAGAAGATCTCGATCTAACCGGCAAACGCGTTGCCGTGGTTGGTACGGGGGCAACGGCTGTTCAAATAGTTCCTGAAATTGCTGATCAGGTCGAAGAGCTAATTGTCTTCCAGCGCAGTCCTGTTTGGGTGGGTCCAAAGAAAGACCCGGAATATACCGAAGAAGAGCGGGCGGAGTTTCGGAGCAACCCCCAGGCTATGAAGCAGCTTCGGCACAACCTTTACCAGGGTTGGGAATCCAGCAGTATCGATCTCCACACTGCGGGTACGCAGGTTAACACCAATGCGGAAAGCCGCGCGCGCGACTATATTCAGCGCAGTGTTTCAGACCCTGAAGTAGCCAAGGCGTTAACACCTGACCACAACTACACCTGTAAGCGTGCAACTATATCGAACCGATATCACGCGACCTACAACAAAGAAAACGTCACCTTAGTTTCTGGTGCTGTTGATGCGCTCACCCCAACGGGACTGATGTCCGCTGGCCAGAGCTTTGACGTGGATGTGATTGTCTTTGCCACTGGGTTTAAAGCGTTCAATATTGCCAATGAGATTGATCTTACCGGTGCCGGGGGGCTGCCTTTAGCAAAGGCTTGGGAAAACCGAGTAACCTCTTATAGAACGGTCATGATCCATGGCTTTCCTAACCTATTCCTAATGATGGGTCCGAATGGCACAGGTCTGCACTCGGCCCTACAGACCATAGAAGCACAAGCGGATTATGTGGTGCACATGACGCAGAAAATGCAGAACGAGGGGATTGTGTCGTTGAACCCCAAGCAGGAGTCCGTTGATGCGTTCACCAGCGACGTGGAGCGTAGGTTTGAAGGGACAACCCACAACAAAGGCTGTACCTCCTGGTGGTCGGATCAAACGGGCTTCAACCACAGCATTTGGCCGGGTTCCAGCGATGATTATCGAGCGCTGCTTGTGGACGTCGACCTAAACGAGTTTGAGGTGGGTCGGTAGTAAGTGGGGGGTCAGACCCAGGTGCCAGAGCCAATCGAGGTGTTCTTAAGCATGCGACAGCAATCGACTCTGGCACCTGGGTCTGACCCCATAACTCCTTAACTAGACGTTTCCAACAAAGTAGGGGCGGAGCATGCCTGAGCTCGAACGGATAACTGTAGGCGCTGGTTCCACCGCCATCTGCGCTTCGTTGGAACGTGACGGTGCCTGCATTGTTGAGGCTGCTGTTTGCACAGATCAACTCGGTGGTCTGAATCAGGATCTGGAAGCCTTGGTTGCGGCATCAACCTCAGAAACGCGCACGCCAACGCACAAAGAGATGGCCCGCTTCTACGGCCCTAATACCATTCGTCTTGATGGCATCCCCGGTAAGTCGCCAACTTTCGTCGATTTCATGCTTGATCCGCTGATGCACGAGGTATGCCGACAGGTGCTTCTTCCTAACTGCCCTGATTACTTGTTAAACGTAGCTCAACTAATTGAGATCGGCCCCGGCGAGAGTGCTCAGAGGCTCCATCGTGATGAGGAAGCCTGGTCGCACATGCCCAAAGATTGTCCTAACTTAAGCGTGCAGGCCATGATTGCGTTGACGGAATTCACGGCGGAGAATGGAGCAACCCAGGTGGTTCCTGGCTCACACCTGTGGGAGCCTGAGCGCAAGCCGCAAGCTAAGGAAATCGCCCAGGCCACTATGAAGGCCGGATCCGCCCTCTACTACCTCGGTAAAACCCTTCATGGCGGGGGCACCAATACTAGCGTGAGTCAGTCGCGCCGCGGTCTTTTCTACGGATACGTCTTAGGCTGGCTCCGTACTGGAGAGAACATGTTCTTAACGGTTCCCATCGAACAGGTGCGCAACATGCCAAAGCGAGTGCAGGAGCTCCTTGGCTATAAGTCGCTGGGTGGGATTGGTGTTGTTGATGTAGGCAGCCCAATGGAGCGCCTACGGTAGCCGCTGTTGCTGCTGGATTGAATCCAGCGGTAGAAAAATGATCGGTGCCGTTCGTTGTGCGCCCTGACAGGAACCCTTGGTCTTTCATACGAAGAACGTTTTAGTAAGCAGTCTCGATGTTGCTTACCAGTTTGGTATCAATCACATACCACTCTTGCGCTAACCCTTTGTGTGATGCTAATCGTCGTCGTTGTCATCGCCATTTGGAGTGACCACATCGACGGCAGTACCCACCACAGCGCCCGTTATACCAACCCCGGCTTCAACGGTTTCTGCGGCTACGTCAATGGCCGTGCCTATTATGCAGCCTTGCAATCCGCAAACCATCAGCAGCAATACCAACACCTGTTGGGTTTTTCGTATTGTCATTGTGTGATCTCCAAAAACTGGTGATTAGCGATTGTGTTGAGTGGCTGCAAATTTTGCCTGAATAGTGTCGCTTCGTCTGTGAACAGAGTTGCGTGTACAGAAGCATGTCGAGGGCAGCAGGAAAGTGCAAAAAAACAAGATGGTGGCCAGGGGCGGAATCGAACCGCCGACACGAGGATTTTCAATCCTCTGCTCTACCGACTGAGCTACCTGGCCAAAATAGACAGCCTGCGCAGGCGCGAGCTATTTATCGAGCGGCGTATTAAACCCACCCACTTAAGAGGCGTCAAGCTGGGATGTCTTTATCTGCGTTCTATCTCAAGCCTAGCCCCTAAAACAGGCAGGTCGCCCGAACTTCGACACTAAATCTCGGTGGTGCGGCGGGTATATTCGGGTCCACAAATGCAGTATGTGGCGTCCAATAAGGCAGGTCGGTCCCCACCCGACGGCTATCAAAGGTTCGTAGCGCCACAACCTCATTGGCTGACAGCTCAGGGAACGCATACCAGCGATGCTCTCTGCCGGCCAGAGGAGCACTAACCCCATAGGTGTCAAAGGGAAAGTCGCCGTCCGCGTAGTTTGGAACGTGAAATGCGTGGATATCTTCTCTAGGTACGGTGGTTGCATCACAAAAGGCTAAGGGCTTATCCATAGCTAGAGGGCCAACATTCCGCCAGAACTGCAAGATCATCAAATCTTCAGCGGCGAGCAGTTCATCTAGCTCGACCCCAGCCTGCGCTAAGGCATTCACCTCAAAGGGCCGCTGCGCGGCATAACGCTGTTTCGTTAGCTCACCATAGTTATCCGTGAAGTCTGAATGGACGTACTGGATGGGTGCGTAGTCGCTGTGCGCTTTGGCTTGATCCGGATTGCGTGCGATGTGCCCTGAAATAATGGCGGCGCGACAACCGGTTAAGCGCTTAGCTTGTGTCACCATCTCGCCGTAGTAGATGTCGGCCAACTGCTCATTATCGCTCCAATCCGTAACCTTGGATTCATGTTGGAGCAGCTCAAAACCGTTTTCTTGCCAGGTTAGATTCGCTGCTTGGCGCCCATCTAGAATGCAGACCTCGGTTGGTGCGATGCCACCCGCTGTAGCGTAGTTCAGCTCAGCGCGGCAGTACTCGAGTGCTTTGGTCGCTGAATCGATTGCTTTCTCCACGGGAACTTAAATAATTTAGGGTGAGTCTTCTGGGGCCACGTAACCTTCGGCGCGGTCCACATCCAGGTTGTCAAAAAAGCGCTCGCGCTGTGTGCTCAAGTATTTGCGGCTGTCCGCATCGCGCATATTTAGATGCTTTTCGTTGATGAGCATGGTTTGCAAGTCTTGCCATGCTAGCCAAGCTTTCTTAGATACGGTCTCAAAGAGCTCTTCGCCCTTGGGGCCAGGCATGGGTGGCGCATCTAAGCCTTCAAGCGGCTCTTGATACTTACGGCAGTTAACCATGCGTGGTTCGGTGTTGCTGTCTGAGGTAGTCATGCTTGCAGGCTACTGCAGGTCTATGCCTGCAGGCAACCAGGGGATGCTAACAATGCATTGGCCCTGATAGCTGGCGGTGACTTCACCGACGGGCTGTATGCCTGTGTTGGTGAGAATGGTTAGCGGGGTTGTAGTGCTAAAGCTCAGCTCTGCGAGGTACTCAATTTTGGTTCGATCTGCGGCAGCAACCCATTGATTGAATGGCTGGCCATCTAAAGTTAGCGTCAACGCTTGTTGCTCATCTAGGTTAGTGCCACCGGGCAGCCACTGTCGGTTCTGAGCGTCGCGGTAAGCAAAGGTGCCCACCGCCTCATCGTTTTCCGAAATGAAACCTGCCAGCATGATGCGTGAACCAGCACTTGCTGAGGGTGACGATAGCATTTGCAGTTGGAACATTTGGCCTTCTGGCGGGGGCTTAGGTAGATGGAAGTGGGTCAGGTTGCAATCGGGCACTTGATGTTCAAAGCCTCCGATTGGCGCTTTGAGCACAAAGTCTCCGGTTAAGGCTGTTGATTCAGCGGCAAAGCTAAGGGCGCTGCCTAGATTGATAAAGCAGAGGCTGGCTAAGAGGGTGATGGCCCTTATGGGTCGGCAATCCGCTAGTTTGCGATTCATGTAACTGCGTTCCCGTTTGGAGGTTAAAGTTTTGAAACTTGTTGCAGCAGTGTGGCTGCTGGCTTAGCTAGGCCAACCTCTGGTTGTTGGCTATGCGTATCATACCAAAGTGTGCGATCACCCTCTTCGAGCTGGTTTGGTTTGGCGCTTAGTTCAACAAAGCTTGGGCTAATGTCTAAGTGGTAGTGGCTGAAGGTATGCCGGAAGGTTTCGGCCTCAACAACCTTGCTAACTCGATTGTGTGATATGCCAAGCTCACCCAGCAAGCTGTCGATGGTTGCATCTAGCTCGCGTTCGGGTGGTGTCCACAAACCGCCCCATATACCGGTGGGTGGTCGTTGTTCTAGCAAACACGAACCTTTGCCGTTGTGCAGCACCCACATTCGGGCGGTGCGAACGGGTTTTACTTTGGATGCCTTTTTCTCTGGGTATTGCCCAATGGTATCGGTGGCTAAGGCCGCGCAGCGCGCCGACAACGGACAGGCACTGGGTTGCTCTAAACACTTTGGTTTGCTGCGCACGCAAACGGTTGCGCCCAGGTCCATGATAGCCTGGGTATAGTCAGCGGTACGCTGGGTCGGTGTGTGTGCACTAGCGTGAAACCACAAGCGTTTGTTGGTAACCGAGGTGCTGTAGTGGCCGGCCACTGTATGGTAACGGGCCAGCACTCGCTTCACGTTGCCATCCAAAATGGTGGCATGTTGTTGTTGGGCAATGGCAGCGATGGCGCCGGCGGTACTTGGTCCTATGCCCGGTAGCTCAACCAATGCATCAACACCAACGGGAAACTCACCGTTGTGCTCGGCTGCAACGATGTTTGCCGTTTTGTGTAGGTTGCGGCCGCGCGCGTAGTAACCTAACCCGCTCCAGTGATGGAGCACATCGTCCATGCTGGCGTTAGCAAGATCTACTATGGTTGGAAAGCTGGCCATGAAGCGTTGGTAGTAACCGATAACGGATGCTACTTGGGTTTGCTGCAGCATGATCTCGCTGACCCAAACCCGGTAGGGGTTTATGTCTTGCTGCCAAGGAAGGTCTTTACGACCGTGATCGTCAAACCAATGCAATAGCTGTCGTGCGAACCAATCCACTGGAGTGACCTACTGGTGTTCCGGTTGTAGTTCCGGTTGTAGTTCCGGTTCTAGTTCTGACTCGAACTCGGCATCAAAGGGATCTTCGGGCAGTTGCTCGGTCTTAGGTGTTGCGTCGGGTTGTGGTTCCGACTCTAAGCCGCCGCTAAAGGTATCGCCAAGCAGATCAAGCAGTTGCCTGGCTGCATCACGGTAACGCTCAGGCACCTCTTCTTCGATAACCGTATCTAGTTTTTTGCGCAGCGAGGTATTGCCGCCTTCGCCGGAGAGTATGTCACCGATAATGTCGCGCCCGGCATTGCTGTCGATACTACAAGCGGGCGCTGCAATGCTGCCTTGGCAGTGCATGGGTATGGGTACGTCTTCAAGCATTGCACTCACGGGCAGTGGCTTTGGTTCTGCGTTGCTCACAAAGGTTAGCTGGGCGTCGATATCCATCTCGTCGGCGATGATTTGGTAGTTGCCGGCAGCACTGATTTTTAGGTTATCCAGCAGTGCAGCAATTTGATGCTCGGCGCCTTGCATAACCCAGTGCGCGCTGAAGCTTTGATAGCTTAGGTCATCCGGCCAGTCAGCAACCTTAGCTTGTTGACCAATCAGTTTGCCGATACCTTTGACCTGCTGTTTTACATCGCGGATATCGAAGATGCCGTTGTTGGAGCTGATGTTGAGTTCACCTTTGCCGGTGAGCAAAAATGCGGCGGCGTTGTTGCCTTGGAAGCTAACCTTGCCATCTAAGCTTATCGGCCCTTGCCAGCGGCTGCTTTGATCAAACCAGCCAAACAACTTTGCGCTGTCTACAGTGGTGAGTTTGGGTTCGAGTAACCAGCGTACCTGTGGCAGGCTGGCATCCACGCTCAGGTCAATTTGTGCGCTACCAGAAAAAAAGTCGGCAATGTTTAGTCGATGTCGGGTGACCCCGCTGTCGTTGGTGCTGAACCAGGTAGTGTCGTTGAAGTCTTGGTTGTTCCAACGCAGGCTGTTGAACACACAATCCGTTTGCCAGCGCGTATCACGAAGATCAGCCACCGGCACAAGGTCGTCTTTGCTGCTGGCGACGGTTTGAGTTGCAGCACTGTGGGCGAGTGAAAAGTTTGCATCGCACTTGCCCTCAGCCATGCTGCCAGCAACGGTCACATCGCTAAGCGTCATCTTTAGGCTGCTGGTGGCAAGCAACATAGAGCCGGCTAGGTTTAAGGTTTCTGGCTCGGACATCCCTTGCTCGTTAGGGCGGCCATTGTCGTAGGTTAACGCGGTGCTGAACGGGGCGGCGGTTCGGTCTTTTAGGTCGTGAATCTCAAACTGAACTACCTCGTAGTGACGTGGTCCGTCAACGTATTGCAAGTTGTCTAGAGTGAATGCGCTGATGGTCCATTGGCTTGGCTCGTTCGGAGCGAGCAGGGCCGAGATGGGTGCAATGCGCAACGCAGTAGCCTTGAGGCTGCCTCGACGTTTGGCATCTTGAGCACCCGCTGTCAGTTCGGTAATGCTCAGTTGTAGTGGCGGAAAGAATTGCCACGCAAGCTCACCCTCGATGCGCACGGGTAGGCCGGTACGCTCGCTGAAATAGGTTTCTAGCGGTTCTCGTAGGTGTTCGGCATCACCGAAGCGATAGGCAAAACCAGCGACCAAAGCGATGACGGCAACAACAAGCAATGCAAGACCGAGTAAAGATTTAGACATACTCGATCTATTGCATGCTTGTTGGGAATCGTCGGCTAGTTAGCGACGAAATTTGCGTTTTTTGTATGTTTAGGTTGCGCGCGCCGAGCGAGTCGCATTAAGTTCCAGCGTCGCGGCCAAGTCATGGATACTGCTAGCGAGCTGCGCACTTTGCAGTCGCTTACATG
Source organism: uncultured Pseudomonadales bacterium (assembly GCA_938036875.1). Lineage (GTDB taxonomy): Bacteria > Pseudomonadota > Gammaproteobacteria > Pseudomonadales > Azotimanducaceae > CALHVX01. The sequence continues at coordinate 73,732 of CALHVX010000025.1, read as the reverse complement.
TCTGCGTAGAGCCCGCTCAGCCTCATCGATATCGTGGAAGGGTCCCACGGTTTGACTATTACGTGCCTTGAAGTACCAGCGTTTGTCTTCAGCCTGATAAAGGCGGCTTGGATATTTATAATCTAGTTGTCCCACTTAATCGCTCCCCCGAGCGCTAAAGATTCTTGTTCATACAGGGCGTAGTATTACCCCATGTTTGCGTCTTGTATAGATGCTTTGCGATTATCAATTAGGCGAGAAATAGCATGGCGGTCGGTAGTTTTGATCCGAGTAATAAAAACAGCACATCTGACGTAAATGGGGCAGATTTGTTAGAGTTTTCAAGGGCTTCCCAGTCCTTGGAAGCAGAGAAATTTGGCCTGGATGAGCTCGCAATCGCCCGTTTGGCGCCCTTAGCGCGGCATGCGCCGGGCTCTGGAGGGGCGGATTGGGCGCTGGTGGCCGAATCCATGGACGATTCTGCCATTGTTGACCTGATTAGGCTGTTTACCCTGGCAGAATCACGCCTTGCTGGGTGGGAATCTGGGGCCAAATCCCCGGTGGTGGCGCTAGCAGCCCTGTTGCGGCAGCGAGATGCCTACCCCAAGGAGCTAACCAGCTGGATCAAAGCCAACACCAGCAATCGATTTCTGCCCTACGGTAGCCTGATGGATCGGCTCTGACCCGCTGCTTTAACCCAGGGCAGGGTCTGGCTTATAAAAGGCTGGCCATGTCTTTATACTGCGCGCCGATATCAAGCTAGTTAGGCTCGCCTAGCTAGAAGTACCCAATCACCCGCTAAATCACCACTCAGGCAGCAACCCATGGGCACAGCACGTACCGCGAGCATTACTCGTGACACCCAAGAAACCCAGATTTCTTTGGAATTGAATCTAGATGGCACCGGCGAGTCGGAGCTCAGCACTGGTATTCCGTTCTTTGAGCACATGCTGACCCAAATCTGCCGCCATGGTCTGATCGATATGAAGCTGAAAGCGGTGGGCGATTTAGAGGTGGATGCCCACCACACGGTGGAAGACGTAGGGATTGTGATTGGCCAGGCCATTGCCAAGACCTTGGGCGACAAGACGGGTATCTACAGGTACGGCCATGCCTACGTACCGCTGGATGAAGCTATGTCCCGAGCTGTCATCGATTTTTCTGGCCGCCCTGGACTTGAGTATCAAGTGGAGTATACGCGCCCGCGGATCGGCGATTTTGACGTGGACTTGTTGCGTGAGTTTTTTCAGGGTTTTGTTAACCATGCCCAAATGACCTTGCACCTGGATAACTTGCGTGGCGCCAATGCGCACCATCAAGCAGAAACCTTGTTTAAAGCATTTGGTCGAGCGCTACGCATGGCGGCAGCACCGGACCCACGAATGGCCGGTATCATTCCAAGCACCAAAGGATCGCTCTAGCTCATGCTGCTAATTCCGGCTATCGATCTAAAAGACGGTCAGTGCGTGCGGCTTAAGCAAGGTCGCATGGATGATGTCACGGTATTTTCTGATGCCCCGGTAGAGATGGCACGACACTGGCACAACAGCGGCTGCCGTCGTTTGCACATTGTTGATCTAGACGGTGCCTTTGCGGGTGCGCCAAGGAACAAAGATATCATTGGTGAGATCACCGGCAGCTTACCGGGCTTATCTATTCAGGTGGGTGGTGGTATCCGCAGTTTGGACATGATCGAACAGTATCTGCAGGTTGGGGTAGACCAAGTAATTTTGGGAACTCGAGCGGTTGAAGACCCTCCCTTTTTAGAAGAAGCGGCCAGCAACTTTCCTGGCAAGGTGATTTTGGGGTTAGATGCGCGTGATGGTCAGGTGGCAACCGACGGTTGGGACGTTACCTCAGACACTTCTGCGGTGGCTTTTGCCCAGTGGGCGGGTAGCTTGGATATTGCGGGCATTGTGTTCACCGACATTGAGCGGGACGGCATGCTGAAAGGGGTTAACGTTGCCTCTACCTTAGAGCTGGCTGAAGCCACAGCGGTGCCCGTGATTGCCAGCGGTGGTATCTCTAGCTTAGAAGATGTGGCCAAGCTGAAGGCCGCGTTTAAGGGCAGCAAAGGTCAGCTGCTCGGCGCCATTACCGGCCGAGCGATTTATGAGGGGACGCTGGATCTTCAGGCTGGGCAAGCGCTATTTGACGCTCCGCAGTAGGCAGTAGCTTGATCGGCGCTTGGGATGCCGGCATAACGCTGCTGAGGCTGGCAAGCCGCACATCGCTCGGTAAGTTGTAGAGCGCTTCGTACAGATATTCAAAGGATTCCGGGTAGGGGTGCGCAATCAAGATAGCGCGCCCGGTTTTACGTGCAATGCGTACAGCTCGCTTGAACTGCCGATGAATCTCGTTAGGGTCTCTTAGGTGATCCAAAAACACATCTCGCGACAATGCTGGTACACCAAGCTCTTGAGCAACATCGGTGGCAACCGTGTTGGGTGTGGTGCGGCTGTCTAAGAAGAACAAACCCGATTGCTGCAGTGCCTGCATAACCCGGGCCATGGGCGCATGGTGCTCGGTGAGCAAGCTGCCGGTGTGGTTATTGATACCCACAATGTGAGGTATCGCAGCAAGGGACCTTGTTAGGGTTGCTTTGAACTCAGCGTCGCTCATGTCCATTCTAAGGTTGCCGTTTTCATCACGGCGTCGCTCGCGTCGGCTTTGCATGGGTTGATGCAGAATGACCTCTTTGCCTTGCTCGTCTGCGAGTCGCGCGATGCGCGCGCTATGTGGCGCAAATGGCAACAGCGCCAGGGTGACCTGGCCGGGTAGCTCGAGCACTTGACGGTCACGACCAAAATTGTTGCCCAGGTCGTCCATCACAATAACCAAATCAGCGGCATAGGCTGACGTTGCTGTAAGCAACGCGATTAGTAGGCTAGAAACAGTATTTAGAGTGCAGCGCATTGGATGAAAGTGTAGCGAATCCAGGCTTTGTTTGTACGCCGAAGCTGTTGGTTATTTGTGGGTGAATTGTTAGCTCAAGCGCTTAAGCGCAGCAGTTGAGCATGGCGCTCAGCTAGGTGTTGGGTTTGAGCGTGAGGCGCGCTTGCAGTTGGTCGCTTTGCAGCAACTCAACCGCCTTGGCGCGTAGGTCTAACTCGCTGTTTTTGCTTGAGTCGTTGGTGTCTGTATTGGTGGGGGCAACCTCAAAGCTAAAGTCCGGCTCGATGCCAAGCTTGTGGATAGATCGACCGCTGGGGGTGTAGTAGTAGGCGGTGGTCAGTTTGATCGCCTGGGTGTCGGTCAGCGGTACTACGGATTGCACAGAACCTTTGCCGTAACTCTTTTCGCCTAGCAGCACCGCGCGACCCTGGTCTTGCAACGCGCCAGCCACAATTTCTGCTGCGGAAGCCGAGCCACCATTGATCAGAACAACGATGGGCGCGCCGTTTAAGTAGTCTTTGCCGGCGGCACGGTACTTCAGTTGACTGCTAACCAAACGCCCTTGGGTATAGACAATCATGCCTTCGGTTAACAAGGTGTCAGCAACGGAAACCGAAGCTTGCAGTAGGCCGCCTGGGTTGTTGCGTAGGTCTAGCACTAAGCCTTTGAGTTTGTGCTTACGCTCCTTGGCTTGACGCTTAAGCTTGGCAATGGCGTTATGGAAGTCTTTGCCGGTCTCTGTTTGAAACTGCGAGATGCGAATGTAGCCGTAGCCGGGTTCTAGCCATTCACTGCGCACGCTGTGAACGGCAATGTTGGCGCGTTCTAGCTCAACGTCGCGTAAGGTGATTTCATCGTTATGGCGCTGCTCTAGCCGCAGGTGTATTGGGCTGCCAAGTTCACCGCGCATGAGCGTGATGACCTCGGTTAGCAATTTGCCTTTAAGCGACAAGTGGTCGATTTCAAGGATACGGTTGCCCGACTGCAGGCCGGCTCGTTGCGCCGGCGTGTTGTCGATGGGGGAGATCACGGTGAAGAAGCCGTCCACCAAACCAAGCTCGATGCCAATCCCAGAAAAGCTGCCGGTGGTCTGAGTTTGGAGCTCTTCGTAGTCATCGGCATTTAGGTAGGTGCTGTGTGGATCTAAGCCCGTGAGCATGCCGCGCATGGCGTCTTGCAACAGCTCGTCGGTGCTTACTTCATCGACGTAGCCTGCGCGCACGTGCTCCAACACTTGCTTGAGGGTATCGAGTTGAACGGCGTTGGGCTCTTGCTGGTTGCGCCAGTGATTGTAGCCGACGATACCCACGGCAATGCCGGTCACTATGCTAATGACCATACCGAGCAGGGTAGTTGGACGGAGCAGCATTAGGGCAGTTTGGCAGTTTAGTTAGGGCTTCACCAGCCATCCTAAAGGATTGCTGACCTGGCCTTTGTGGCGTACCTCAAAATATAAGCCGCTGTCTGTCTGGCCGCCCGATTGCCCAGCTTGGGCGATCAGCTCACCCCCTTCCACCCAGTCGTCCAAGTTTTTAAGCAAGCCGTCTGCATTTCCGTACAAGGTCATGTAGCCGCCACCGTGGTCGAGGATGATTAGCAGGCCGTAGCCGCGTAGCCAGTCGGCAAATACCACTTTGCCGCTGTAGACGGCTCTAACCGGCTCGCCTTCGGCTGCGCCAAACAGAACCCCCTGCCACTTCATCTGACCATCATCTCGGGTTGAGCCAAACTTGGATGTCACCTGGCCGCTGATGGGCCAAGGTAGCGAGCCCTTGTTGTTAGCAAAGGCCTTGCCATCAAGCTCTGGTGCGCGCTGGCGCAGCTCGGTCAGCAGGCTTTCCAAGCGGCTGCGGTTGGCTAGCAGGCGTTTGCGTTTGGAGGCTTTGTCCTCCACCTCGCTATTCAGTTTGGTGATCAACCCTTTGCGTGTATCTCTCTCTTTGACCAAACCTTGCTGGCGTTGGTTGAGGCGTTTCTGCTGTTCGGTCAGCGCTTTGGTTTGGTTTTCTAGCTCAATGCGGTTCTGCTCTAGCTTCTTTACCGTTTGCTCAAACTGTTGCAGCGCGTCGATGCGAGCGGTGCTGAGCACCTCGTGGTAACGCAACATACGTTCCAACTCGTCTGGCGATTCTTGGTTGAGGAGCTGTTTAACCACATCTTTGCCGGTGAGCCGGTAGGCGGCGGCTAGATGCTCGCCAATGCGTTGGGCTTGAACTTGCCGTTGCTCGACAAGCAGGTCACGACGAAAGCCTAGCTCTGTTAGGTCGAGTTTGGCTTGCTTGAGGTTTTGCTTGGCCGTGCGTACTTGGGTTGCAACTTTGGCGACCTCTTTGTCTTTGTCGCGAATCTCGCGCTCTAAGCGAGCGCGCTTGTCGGTTGCTTCGTTGAGCCAGCTGTCTAGGTCGTTGAGTTGCTCAACAATTTGCTGCAGCTCGATCTCTGCGCTTTGCGCATCAGCGGCATAGCTGTATTGAGCGTGCGGCAACGTGAGCAGCAACAGCATTGCTGTTACCCCTAACCGGCAACAAGATCGGCAAGTTGTGATGCTAAATGAGCTGGAAAAAATGTTGCGCACTCGGCAGCAAGCCCTTTAATCGTATTGAGCCAGGTAGATGTTAGCCGAGGCGCTGCGGGCTCTTAGAGGTTGGCAAGGCTGGTGCCGGTCATTTCAGACGGCACCTCACAACCCATAAGATGCAGCACCGTTGGCGCTATGTCCGTTAGGGTACCACCGGTGCTTAGGCTAAGTTGCTTTGGCCCAACATAAACCAAGGGTACCGGCTCACAGGTGTGCGCTGTATGTGCTTGGCCGGTGGTGTGGTCAAGCATCTGCTCGACGTTGCCATGGTCTGCGGTAACTAACATCTGGCCGCCTGTGGCTGCTAAGGCTTCGGCTAAGCGGCCGAGGCAAACATCTAAGGTTTCCACCGCTTTGACCGCGGCATCAAATACCCCGGTATGTCCCACCATGTCGCCGTTAGCGTAGTTGCACACGATGGTGTCGAAGTCTCCAGAATGGATCGCCTCGATGAGCTTGTCGGTGACCTCAACTGCGCTCATCTCGGGCTTTAAGTCGTAGGTGGCGACGTCTGGCGAGGCAACCAAGATACGTTCCTCGCCGGCAAAGGGTTGCTCACGACCGCCTGAGAAGAAGAAGGTGACGTGAGCATACTTTTCGGTTTCTGCAATGCGCAGTTGAGTTTTACCTTGGTCGGCAACGTACTGACCAAAGGTGTTGTGCAAGGAGGCGGGGGCAAAGGCGCAGCTGGTTTTGATGTCATCGGCATAATGGGTGAGCATCACAAAGTCGCTAAGCTCGACCTGGGAGCGACGTTCAAACCCATCGAAGTCCTTGTGCAAGATGGCGCGGGTTATCTCGCGTGCGCGATCGGCGCGGAAGTTCATGAACACAACCGCGTCGCCATCCGTCATGGAGATGGGCGGAGACTCAAAGTTGTGGATTGCGGTGGGCTGCACAAATTCGTCGTTTTCATCTCGCTCGTAGGCTTGCTGAAGCGCTTCGGCGCTAGATTTTGCGTGAAAGGGCGCTTCGCCTCGGACCAATAGGTTGTAGGCACGCTCCACACGCTCCCAACGGTTGTCTCGGTCCATAGCAAAGTAGCGGCCGCAGACGCTGGCAACCTGGCCGGTGCCCATCTCGGCAAACACGGCCTCTGCTGCTTCCAAGGATGCTGCTGCGCTGCGCGGTGGGGTGTCGCGGCCATCGAGAAACCCATGCAAATAGATCTTGCTTAGACCGGCTGCACCCGCCATCCGCAGCATGGCAAAAATCTGATCTTCGTGGCTGTGCACGCCGCCAGGTGACAGCAAGCCCATCACGTGCAGCGCGCCGTTGTTGTCCTGAAGTTGGCTCAGCGTCTTGGTTAGCGCTGGATTTTGCTGGAACTCATCCTGCTCGATGGCTAGGTTGATGCGGGTGAAATCTTGGTAGATCACGCGCCCGGCGCCCAGGCTCATGTGGCCTACTTCTGAATTGCCCATTTGCCCTTCGGGCAAGCCTACGTCTAAGCCGCTGCTAGAGATCAAGGTGTGCGGCCGGGATGCTATGAAGCTATCCCAATTCGGCGTATTGGCAGCGGCAATCGCGTTGTCTTGCGTTGCGTCGCTGTGGCCGAATCCATCCAATACAATCAGCATGGTGGTGGCATTGTTGCCAGTGGTTTTGCTGGTGGTTTTACTATTCGACATGGGTACCTAGTAGTGGGCTAAACCTGGCGGCGCAGCTTAGCAAAGATTGGGGTCCGGCATCTGTGAGCTGCATGTGTATAATCGCGCGTCTTTATTATTGTCAGCGCCTCGTGCGGCTTTGTTTTCTATGGATCAACTCTTTGAATTTGTTACCAATAATCCGCTTTTAGTTGCGGCTTTTATCGTCTTGCTGACGCTGTTTATTCGCAATGAAACCCAGCGTGGCGGTCGTTCGGTGTCCGCCCAGCAACTCGTCAATTTAGTTAACCAGGCGGGTGCAACCGTAGTCGATGTCCGAGATAGCAAAGAGTATGCCGCAGGTCATATTGTGGATGCGGTGAATGTACCTTTTTCGAGCATGGATTCACGCTGGGAAGAGCTCAAGAAGTACCAAGGCAAGCATCTGATTGTGGTTTGCAAGATGGGGCAACATGCCAATGCGGCTGGGACCATCTTGCGCAAGAATGGCTTTGAGCACGTGTTGAAGCTGACCGGCGGCATGATGGAATGGCGCAATCAATCTCTACCAGTGGTGAAAAGCTAATGACCCAGCTCAAATTGCAACTTGAGCGTATCTACCTCAAAGACGCCTCTTTTGAATCCCCTCAGAGTCCAGCGGTCTTCGCTGAGAACTGGCAGCCCGAGATGCGCCTAGACATCAATACCAGCACCAACAGCTTGCCTAAAGATCGTGTTGAGGTGGTGTTGCGAGCTACGGTTGAAGCCCAGCATAAGACCGAAGGCACCGTTGCCTTTATCTGCGAGGTGCAGCAAGCGGGGGTGTTTTTGGTGGAGGGTGATGACGTGCAAGCCAAGCGTCAGGCGTTGGGTACTGTGTGCCCAAATATGCTCTTCCCTTACGTTCGTGAAGTCATGGATTCCATGGTGGTTAAAGGTGGGTTTCCTGCCCTACAGCTAGCCCCGGTTAACTTTGATGCGCTGTTTGCTCAAGCTATGCAGCAGCAAGAAAAGCCTGAAGGCGCAGGTGATGACGAAGGCTCTGTTACCCACTAGCTTTGGCTTGTTAAAATCACTAGACCAAACGTTCGGTTTCCTATAAAGCCCTTTAAAAATCGGCGTTGTAGGGCTATTTCAGTTTTGGGGTCTTAGGTTGTTTGGTGGGAATACGAACGATCGGTTTCGTTATTTTCGCCCGAATTTCACCCCTTAAACCACATTAGGAAACCCCAGTTGGCGTGATGCCTCATAGGCAAACACCGCAACTGAATTGGCGATATTCAAGCTTCGAGATTCTGCCGCCATGGGTATGCGCAGGCAGTGATCTCGCCCCACCTCATCCAAAATCGCTGCAGGTAAACCGCGACTTTCTGGTCCAAACACAAGCATATCCCCAACCGCATATTGCACATCGCAATAGTTGGTTGTGCCTTTGGTGGAGCAGGCCCAAATGCGCGGTGGCTGGACGGCGGCAAGACAGTCAGCCCAGCTTTTGTGGATGGTGAATACAGCCATATCACGGTAGTCCATGCCTGCCCGTTTCAGTCGGGTGTGATCCATCTCAAATCCCAAGGGCTCAACCAGATGCAGTTGGGTGTTGGTGTTTACGCACAGCCGCATGATGTTGCCGGTATTGGGCGGAATTTCGGGTTCGTAAAGTGTGATGTGTAAAGGCATTTGAGCCAGCGCAATGTGCAGGGCTTCCTATACTGAAGAAGCGATATACCCGGAGCAACTGTACTTGACAAATATTCTTACAACTTTGAGCCAGTGGATTCCCTCGATTCCTGCGTTGGGGTTGGGTGGTGCGCGCACTACTAGCAACGCTGCTACCGCGGTCTATTTTTCTGGTTCCGCCGTTGCCTTGGCAACCGGTCGAAACAGTACTGCGGTGAGCGGGCAGCTGGAGTTAAGCCTGCGTGCGGATCCGCTACGAACCTTGGCGGACGGCGGGGACAAGTTGGGGTTGCAGGTGGAGAGCTTGGAGCCAAGCAATAAGCGCTGCCAAATGGTGTTGGCGCCGGAGCTTTATGCCTTGTCCCTCATGGAGCGCCCAGATGTGGCTGACGATGAAGTCAAAGAAGCGGTTCGGTGGCGAATGCAGGAGAACGTGGAGTTCCCGATGGACAATGCCAGCCTTGACCTGTTTGCGCTGCCGGAATCGGCGGACCGAGGGAAGTCCATGGTTTTTGTTGCAGCCATGCCGACTGAAACCTTGAAGACCTTAGTGGGGGAGGTGCACGCCACCGGGCTGGAGGTGGACACGGTGGATATTGCTGAGCTGTCTCTGCGCAACGTGGTGCATGGCCTATTTCCCTCGCCGGACCAAAACATGGCCTTGCTTCGTGTTACCTCCAACGCTGGGATGATTAATGTCTCACGTGGCGAAGAGTTGTTCCTAAGCCGACGCATGGCTGGAGTGCCGGGCGAGTTTAGTAAAGCCGCTTGGGAAGATTACCAAGACCGGCTGTTGCTCCAGGTTCAGCGATCCATCGATTACTACGAAAGTGGCATGGGGCAACCCCCCTGCAGTGCATTGCTGGTTGCAGCGACCCATGGTTGGCAGGAGCACATTGTTGAGCACCTGTCAGACATGTTGCCGCTCTCGGTTCGTACCTTAAGCGCTGAACTGGCTACCCAATACCATCTGCAGCTGCATAACCCTGAACCCCAGGATGTGAACTGGACAGATCTAACCGTGGCCCAAGCGAATGCCGTGTCTGCTGGCTTGCCGGCGATTGGTGGCTTGTTGCGCGGACTGAGGAATCCACCGATGAGGCAAGCGGCCTAATGGAACAACAGATAAACCTACTTAGTGCGGGTTTAATCCCGCCTCGCGCTACGGTGACCTCGACCCAAGTGCTGGGTGCTTGTGGTGCATTTGCTGGCCTGCTGCTGCTTTGGTCAGCCTGGCAAGGTTACGGCCTGTACAAAGATCAGCGCCAGATGGCGTCGGTTGCTGCTGAAGTCAGGGTGCTAACCGAGGCAAATGCCAAGCTACGCGAGATGGCGCAGCGGCAGCCAAACCCAACACTGGCTCAGAACGTTGCCTTCTTGCTGCAGCGCAAACGTGAAGAGCAGCAGCTGAGCACCATTTTGGCTGAGCTAGAAACCTCTCAAGGTTTTACTCACTACCTAGCGGAATTGTCGTTGGTCCAAGTGGATGGCCTCTGGCTTGACGGCTTAGCCTTTGGGCAGGGAGATGCAGACGTGGCGTTGCGCGGCTATGCCTACTCTGCCTCTAAGGTGCCCGAATTTTTGCAACGTATTGCCCGAGGCACGGGTTTTGCTGGGCAGACCTTTGACCGGTTTGAGTTGACCGAAGCTAAAGATGGCAACGTGCGCTTCGAGATTGTAGGTCCGGTGCCTAAAGACCATCTCGCTGACCAATCCAAGCCCTCTGCTTTGCTGAGCAAGGCAGGTGGCGCATGAGTGGTTTTGATTTAACAGGGACCTTTAACGAAGGTCGCGCTAAGTTTGATGCGCTTGTATGGCGCGAACGCTTATTGGTGGGCGTGACCCTAATATCCTTAGTTTGGATGCTGTGGACCTATGCCTTGCAAGATTACCTAGATAAAGAACGCAGCCGTGCTCAAATAGGTATCACCAATAGTCAGGCACAACTAACTGCGGCAATTCAGGAGCAGCAACTGCTTAAGGGCGGCGACCTGCAAGACCCGGACATGGCGTTGAGCCAACAGCGGGATCAGTTGCAGGCTGACTTAACTCAGCTCGACCTTGAGCTACGTCACTCGATAGAAAGATTTGTTGAGCCGAGCAAAATGCCCGAGTTACTTGCAGATCTTATGCGGCAACATCAAGGGCTAGCGTTCAAGCGTGTGACTCGCCTGCCAACGGAGCCTCTGGCGGCATCGCGCCTTCACCTAAATTCTTCAGGGCCCCAAGGCGCTCTAGAGACAACGGTTTCGACCGACCCAGACCTTGCCGCCCCTGCCGAGCCAAGCGTTTATCGACACCCTATCGAGCTGGAGTTTGAAGGCAGTTATTTTGATGTGTTGGCCTACCTCACCACGCTGGAAAACAGTAGTTGGCGGTTGAATTGGCGCAGCTTTGATTACCAGGTGAAAGCGCATCCGACAGCTCGGGTCAGAATACAAGTGGATACCTTGAGTCGGCGTAAGGAGTGGTTGGGTGTCTAAGCGATCAGTGGGTGGGGCTAGCGTTTTAATTCTTGGTTTTGCTGTTGGGCTGACGGTTGGTCGAGTAGCCATCGCATCTACAGCACCAAGCTTGGCGCAGCCGGTTGCGGTGGTGATACCCCTAGCAGCACAACGGCGAGATCCAACGCAACCGCCGGGTGCGCCGAAACTTAAGGCGCCAAGTGCTGGTGCCGAAATGAAGAGCAAACCTAAAAAACCGGTTCTAAGCTCAATTTTGCTTAGCGATGAACGCCGCCTGGCGGTCATCAATAACAAGTTAGTTCGAGAAGGTGGGCAAGTGGCTGGCATGACGCTAGTTCGTGTGGGTAAAGACGAGGTTCAGTTGCAGGGCAAAAATCATGCTCGGTCGCTAGTACTGCGGCTACCTAAATCAAATATAGGAAAGGACTACCGATGATTTCCGTTGTGTTTAAGCATCGAATATTAATCAGCTTGGTATTAGCTTTATTGCTGTCAGGTTGCGCGGCTGTTGGACCGAAACCGGTTGAAGACTTGGCTAGCAGTGATCAAGTGTTAGCCGAGCTGCGAGCCGATGCGGCAAGCAATCGTGCTTTGACAGAACAGAAAACGGCGCTACCTCAAGATCTGGTAACAAGCCTTATGCCGAATCCACAGCAGGATGCGGCCAGCCAACGATTTGACCTAAGCGTAGATAAAGTCGCCATTGCGCAGTTCTATCGCGGTTTGGTTGCAGATACAGGCTACTCCGTGGTGTTGCACCCTGGGGTTGCCGGAAAAGTTTCTTTAGAGCTCAGCAATGTGACCATTGCTGAAGTGATGGGCGTGATGCGCGACGTTTATGGATTAGATAGCGTGCTGAAAGGGACCGTGTATCAGATTTACCCAGATTCCCATCGTAGTGAAATATTTCAGATCGACTATTTGAACGTCACCCGTACCGGTCACTCTGAAATGCAAGTGAGTGCTGGCAAGGTGTCCGATTCCGGTGGCGGTGCCAACAACACGAACAATGTCAACAACCAAGCTGGCAACCAAAACGCTCAAGGCGGCGGTAACGGCACTGGTGTTGTGGGCACCATGGTGAATACGGATGCGGAAGCAAATTTCTGGCAGGAGCTTGAGTTCACCTTGACGGCCATGGTTACCGTAGATCCCGAAGCCCAAGTGGTTGTCACACCCCAAGTGGGAATTGTGATGGTGCGTGCGGTTCCGGATGTGTTGGCATCGGTGCGCAGTTACTTGGAGTTGGTTCAGTCCAATTTAGATCGACAGGTGATTTTAGAGGCGAAAATTCTTGAGGTCACGCTGCGCGAAGGTTTTCAATCTGGCATCGATTGGCACACCTTTGGTGATGCTTCTGGTGGTACTTTTGATGGCGATGGCGTGAACCCGGGTAGCGAGCACAGCGCCGCTGGTGAGTTCGTTTTTGGAAAAAACTCCACCTTTTTTAACCCTACCGGTAGCGGTTTTACTTTGTCGAGCGCGTTTGGCGATTTTGACGCAGCCATCTCGCTGTTGAAAACTCAGGGCGTTGTGCAGGTTTTGTCTAGCCCTCGTATCGCCACGGTGAACAACCAAAAAGCCGTGATCAAAGTTGGATCCGATGAGTTTTTTGTCACAGATATCTCAACCGATACGATCAGCGCCGGGAGCGCTATCAATACGGTGAACTCGCCTGAGCTAACGCCGTTCTTTTCTGGTATCGCTCTAGACGTGACCCCGCAGATTTCTAAAGAGGGCCAGGTTGTGCTGCACGTGCACCCAACGGTCAGCGAGGTTGAAGAGCAGCTTAAAGTGATTAGTGGTGATGCAGTGCCACTTGCCGCTAGCACCATTCGAGAATCAGACAGCATTGTGCGCGCACTCAGCGGTCAGATTGTGGTCATTGGTGGCCTGATGCAGAACTCCAGCAAAGATGACAACGCGCGTGTTCCAGGCCTAGGCAGGCTGCCTGGAATAGGGCACTTGTTTAAGCAAAAAGTGCAATCAGCCACCAAGAGTGAGCTGGTGATATTGCTACGACCGATTGTGGTCGGTGCCCAAACCCAAGCAAATTACTTACGCGGTAGCGCTGACCGCGTGCAGAACCTTAAAGATCAACTACTTGGGCCTGGTTAGGTAGAGGAGCAGACGATGAATGTTCAACAACTACAAGCTACTGCATACCGGTACGTGGCCGGTACGGTGCAAGTTCCTTTGGTGATGTTGGTTTGGGGAGCGCTGGTGCTATTTTTTGGTTACCAGTACCAGGCTAATGCGCTGTTGCCGAACGAAGACAGTCTAGCTACGGCGGTATCTTTAGAATCCGATCAATGGTTGCGCGCACAACAGCGTAACGATCGATTGCTGGCAGCGCTGGCGGCGCAAACCCCAGCCCCAATCCCCAGCTTGTTAGACCCTAAGGCGTTTGCCGCACAGCTTGCTGCGCAGCTTGCGAACTATGAGCAGCACAAAGAGACAAAGCCATCGGCTGCAAAGGTTATCCGTTCGGTAGAAGAGCAACCGAAACCATTGCAACACAAGGCGGTTGCGAACGTAGCGGTTGCGCGGGTTGATGTTGAGCCAGCTGCTACAAGGGTTGTTAGCGCTAAGACGGCGGCTAAGTTTGTACGTTTGCCTGCGGTAGTCCAGCGTACCGCTGCTATGCGTGTTGATGCCTTGCGGGCCAGCAAAGATAGTGCCCGTGCAGATTTGCTAGCGGGACGCTCGAACCTCGCATACAAGCGTTTGCGTGGCAAGATTGCGCAAGGAAGAACAGACATTGAGTTTTTAGGTCTGCTTGCCTTGGCAAGCCTGCCGAAGCAACCGGATGAGGCTGAGGTTATTTATCAGCACTTAACCCAGTTGCAGCCAGATGCACAACGTTGGCAGCAAGGGCTGATGCAGTCACAACGACTATTGGCAGCGCGGTCAACAAAAACAGATAAAGCCAGCGAGCTGTCGCCGTCCCCTGCGGGTAGCGATGGCCGTTTGGATCTGGCGGGTTGAGCGTTAGAGCATGATTCCAGGTAAGCAAAAAGTACGTATCGGTGATCTGTTGGTTGCTAACGGTGAAATCACCGAAGAGCAGTTGATGGAATGTCTGCAAGAGCAGAAAAAATCTGGCCTAAAGTTGGGTCGAATTTTGATTGATCGAAAGTACATCGCTGAAGACACCTTCTTAGAGTTTCTCTCTAAGCAGTTTGATATTCCGTTTTACGACCTAAAAGATTTCAGCATTGATGCAACCGTTGTTGGCAAGCTGCCAGAAACATATGCTCGCCGTTATCGAGCGTTGGTGCTAGAAGAAAAGAACGGTGAGTATGTTGTGGGTATGGTTGATCCTATGGACATCTTTGCTTACGACGAGTTGTCCCGCCAACTGGATCAACCAATTGGTATTGCTGTGGTACGCGAAAGTGAGTTGATCTCGCTTATCGATATGGCCTACCGCCGTACAGATGACATAGTCAGCTTTGCCAATGAGCTTGAGGGTGAACTCAATACAGAACAATTTTCGCTCGACCGTTACGGCTCTTCCGAAGAAGACACCAACACGCCGGTGGCCCGACTGCTGCAATCCATTATGGAGGACGCGGTGCAAATGCGAGCCTCTGACGTGCACATTGAGCCGGGTGCTAATACCTTACGTATTCGTCAGCGTGTTGATGGTGTGTTGCAAGAGCAAAATATTGGCGAGTCACGTATTGCCCCAGCTTTGGTGTCGCGGTTGAAGTTGATGGCCGGCCTAGACATATCGGAAAAGCGGCTGCCCCAAGATGGTCGCTTTGATATGAGCCTAAAGGGTAAAGATATTGATGTGCGTTTGTCGACTATGCCGGTGCAGCACGGCGAGTCGGTGGTAATGCGTTTGGCTGATCACAGCGGTGCAGCCAACAGTTTAGAAAGTGCGGGTATGCCCCCTGAAATGTTGGCGCGGTTTCGTTACCTCATCACTCGGCCTAACGGCTTGGTGCTTGTGACCGGCCCTACTGGTAGTGGTAAGACCACCACCTTGTATGGCGCGCTAAACGAGCTGAATAGCCCAGAAAAGAAAATTATCACCGTGGAAGATCCGGTGGAATATGAGCTAGATAGAATCAACCAAGTTCAGGTCATGGCAAAAATTGGTTTGGATTTTGCGCGGGTCTTGCGTGCAACCCTACGCCAAGACCCTGATATCTTGTTGCTAGGTGAGATACGAGACCGCGAGACGGCTGAGATTGCCCTGCGTGCATCCATGACGGGCCACTTGGTGTTGTCTACCTTGCACACCAACGATGCGGTCTCTAGTGCTATTCGGCTGCTTGATATTGGTGTTGAGGGCTACCTTGCTGCATCCGCCGTACGTGGTGTGGTTGCGCAACGACTTATTCGACGCGTTTGCGAACGTTGCGCTGAGCCTGCGGTGCTAGATGATCAGCAGTTTGCCTGGTTGGATGCGCTGGTTGGCGAGCAGCGTGCGCATGAATTGGAGTTCAAACAAGGTCGCGGCTGCAACCGTTGTCATAAGACCGGCTTCTTTGGCCGTATTGGCGTTTTTGAGTTGCTGGAAATCAGCGAAGCGCTGGCCAACGCGCTGCGTGCTGAAGACGCTTTGCAGTTCTCGGAGCTGGCGAAAGAGCAGCCCGGATACAAACCCTTGGTGCTGAACGCGTTGGAGTTTGCGCTGAGTGGCGATACCTCTATTAGCGAGGTGATGGCGCTATCAGGGCAAGTGGACGAGCTGAAAGAGCGTATGGAAGAGGATGCACCGCTAAGCACTAGCTTATCGGACAAGCTTGAGCAGCTTGATAACGACAGTGGCTTTGAGCTGAGTCCGGCACAGCACTGATGCCAAAATTTGCCTTTAGCGCTAAAGATTCTCAGGGTGTGTTATCAACCGGTGTGCGTGAAGCGTCCACCGCCGGTGAGCTAGCCAAAGAGCTTGCTGCCACAGGTTTGGTTCCGCTGCTGGTCAAGCCAGAAGCAGACGCTGCTAAGGTTTTAGCCCCCACAACCGGCAAGCTCAACCGCAAGGTAAAGCTGGATGAACTCATTATCTTTAGTCATCAGATGGCCAGCTTAACCAAGGCCGGTATCTCGGTGGTGCGAGCAATACGTGGTCTGTCCGAGTCGCAAAAAAACGAACGTTTTGCTGAGGTGCTTAAAGACATGGCATCCCAGCTGGAGTCGGGTACCGATGTTGCCACCAGTATGCGCCGCTACCCTAAAGTGTTTTCCGAGTTGTTTGCTAGTGTCATCCACGTTGGTGAGAACACCGGTCGACTTGATATTGCCTTTCGACAAATTGCTGGCTACTTGGAGACCGAGCGAGAGACCCGGCGCCGGGTAAAGGCGGCTACTCGTTACCCGTCATTTGTTGTTGTGGCCATGGCGGGTGGGGTGCTGGTTCTGAATATCTTTGTTATCCCAGCTTTTGCTGGGGTGTTTGCCAAGTTCAAAGCGGAGCTGCCCTGGCAGACCAAAGCGATTATGGCGGTGTCTGACTTCTTCGTGAACTTTTGGCCAATGTTGTTAGTGATTGGCGTTTGCTCGGTGTTTGGAATGCGCCACTATGTTTCTACCCCAGCCGGCCGCTACAACTGGGACCGAGTGAAGCTAAAACTACCCTTGCTGGGTGACATATTCAATCGTATTAACTTGGCTAGGTTTTGCCAAACCTTTGCCATGGTTAGTAAATCTGGTTTACCTATTACTCAGGGCTTGTCGGTTATTTCCAGGGCGATAGGCAATGAGTACCAGGCGCAAAAGGTAGCGCAAATGCGCGAAGGCATAGAGCGGGGCTCGGGTGTGTATCAAACCGCTAGCGAAACCAAGATGTTTAGCCCGGTTGTGTTGCAAATGATCTCGGTAGGTGAAGAGACCGGTAACATGGATGAGCTCATGGAACAGGCTGCTACTTTCTATGAAGAAGAAGTGGACTACGACCTGAAGACACTCACCGAAGCGATTGAACCGATACTCATTATTGGTATAGCGGGCATGGTTCTCGTTATGGCTTTGGGCGTGTTCCTCCCTTTATGGGACTTATCTTCCGTTGCACTAAAGTAACTTCTAACCAGCGGCGCAAAGTTCGAAATCCTGACTACTCTTAGTAGGAATAGAACTTTTTAGGTGCAGGAGTCAGCATGGCTAGAATTTCCAAAGTAAAACAATCTGGTTTTACTATCGTCGAACTAATTGTCGTTATTATCTTGCTAGGTATTTTGGCGGCTACGGCTTTACCACGCTTTATGGATGTTGATGACGAAGCTCATGCAGCAGCCGTTCGCGGTGTTCTGGGTGGCTTGCAAACGGGTGTATCGCTGTATCACGCGCAGTGGGTGGCTCAAGGCCAGGATAATCCCGATACCCCAATTCCCGAGTTTAACAACCTTAGGGTTAACACCACGGGTTACCCTTACGGCTTGACCGTACGGACTAGCAATACGGTTACCAGCTCAGTCGATTGTGCGGATGTTTTTGGTGGCGTACTGCAAGCGGGTGGGCCATCGATCAGTGCTGTTGCTAATGCAGCTGCGGTTGTGGGCAGTACAACGGACTACACGGCGGTTGTGGTCGCTACCTCAAACTGCGCTTACTACTATACGGCCCAAGGCAACGCGTCTAATGATGTCATTCCGTTGCTGACCTACAACTCGACAACGGGTCAAATCACCCAGAGCACAGCAACGCTTTAGTGTACTAATACCCAACAGGATGCCAAAAGGTAGCCTGTTGGTCTAAAGCCCCAGCTCTTGCAGTTTACGTGTGAGCGTGTTGCGTCCCCAGCCCAGCACTTGGGCTGCTTCCTGTTTACGTCCGGCGGTGTGTTCTAGCGCCGCTTCGATCAGCGCACGTTCGAACTGTGGTTGGGCTACCGCCAGCAAGGTTTCTTTGTCCCCATTTTCCAAACTGCTGCGCGCCCAATGTAGCAACTGCTCTGACCATTCCGCAGAGATGGGTTGCGCTTTGTGCTCCGCATCTGGGCCCAGTTCGGGTGGTAGATCATTGATGTGAACCTCACGACCCGAGGCCATCACCGTAAGCCAGCGACAAGTGTTTTCTAGCTGCCGTACGTTGCCAGGCCAAGGCAGGTTGGCTAGATATTCTTTGGTTTCTGGGCGGAGAATTTTGGTTTCGCCGCCAAGCTCTCGAGCGGCTGAAGCTAAGAAATGTTCAGCCAGCAGTGGCACGTCACCGCGACGTTCTGCTAGAGCAGGTACGTGCACACGTATCACGTTAAGCCGATGGAACAAATCTTCGCGAAATTGACCTTCTTGAACACGTTGCTCTAAGTTCTGGTGGGTGGCTGCAATGATGCGCACATCCACTTTTACCGAGGCATGCCCACCAACGCGATAGAACTCACCGTCGGCCAGCACGCGCAGCAAACGCGTTTGTGTGTCTGCTGGCATGTCCCCGATCTCATCAAGAAATAGGGTGCCACCGTTGGCTTGCTCAAAACGCCCTTCCCGGCGTGCATTGGCGCCCGTAAACGCGCCGCGTTCATGCCCGAATAACTCGGACTCCACCAGCTCACGAGGAATTGCTGCCATGTTGAGAGCCACAAATTCAGCATCTGCACGTGGGCTGTGTCGGTGCAGCGCATGTGCAACCAGCTCTTTGCCGGAGCCAGAGGCACCGCTGATCAAAACCGTTACGTTAGAGTTAGCGAGTCGACCGATTGCTCGAAATACCTCTTGCATGGCGGCCGCTTGGCCGATGATCTCGGGTGTAGGTACGGCGTTTACTTCCGGAGCTTGAACCTGCTGATCCGAATGCTCTTTGGCATGTTGCTTTGAATGATTCATGGCGCGTTCCACCATGGCAATCGCATCATCCACATCGAAGGGTTTGGGGAGGTACTCAAAGGCGCCACTTTGGTAGGCGTTAACGGCGCTATCCAAATCCGAATGGGCGGTCATGATGATTACGGGCAGGCCTGGGTAGGCTTGGTGCACCTGGTCTAAAAACTCTAGCCCTGACATGCCGGGCATGCGCACGTCAGAGATCACGGCAAGCGGTCGTTCTTCTTGCAGGTGATGGAGAGCGCTATCGGCACTATCAAAGGCTGCAATTTGGATGTCGGCTTGAGCCATGGCCCGCTCCAGCACCCAGCGAATTGATCGGTCATCGTCGATAACCCAAACGCGTTTGTTCATTGAATATCCATTGGTAGGTATACCGAGAAGCAGGTTTGACCGGGTCGGCTCTCGACTTCAAGCAGGCCCTTATGTTGGCCGATGATGGTTTGCGTGATCGCCAGCCCTAAGCCGGTGCCTTCTGGCCGACCGCTAATCATTGGATAGAAGATGCGATCGTAAATGTCCGGTGGTATGCCGGGGCCGTTATCTTCTATGTCTACCCGCAGCACCAAGCGGTGCCGGACAGTACCTATGGTGAATTGACGGACGCTGCGAGTGCGTAGCTGTATGGTTGGTTTGTCGGTTTTGGCTAATGCTTGCACCGCGTTACGCATGATGTTGAGCAACGCTTGAACTAACGAGTCGTAGTCAGCCGCTAGGTCCGGCAAGCTGGGGTCAAAGTCGTTGCGTAGCTCTAGGGGTAACTCACCTTTGGTCTCGGCGGTGATCAAGCTGCTAACGTGCAACAGGACCTTGTGAATATTGGTCGGCACTAGCTGCAAAGCTTGGTTTGGCCCAAGCATACGATCCACCAAGTTCCCCAGGCGATCTGCTTCGCTGATAATGACTTCAGTGTATTCGCTGAGCGGATTCGAGCTGAACCGCTTGGATGTTGGTGCAGTATTCAATGTTTCGTTGCCTGGGTTTTGGTGTGCTTGGGGCTTGTTGGGTTCTTTTTTATTTAGTTCCTGTTTGTCTGGTTCCTGTTTATCTAGTTCCTCTTTATCGAGTTCCTGTTTATCTAGTTCTTTCTGCAATAACTGTGCCGCACCGCGAATTCCACCTAGGGGGTTTTTAACTTCATGGGCTAAGCCGCGCACCAGCTGGCGGCTGGTCTCTTGTGCGTTCATGGATTGGTCATCGCGCCCGATGCGCATCAACCGATTCATTTCGTGTAGCTCGATGAGCGCAGCGTCTAGGTCAAGAATTGGGGTAATTCGGTAGTCGGCCAGAAGCGAGCTACCGTCTTTCAAGATGAGGCTAGCGCTTCGATTGGCTAGCGGTACTTCGTCCTGGAGGGACTGTTCCCACTGGACTAGGGGCATAGCGGGATCTGTGAAGAGCTCGGTAACGTGGGTCTGCTGAGCAAATTGGGTGCTGGTGTTAAGCAACGCCTGGGCGGCAGCATTTAGGTACTCAATGTGAAAACCGCTGGAAACCAGGATGACGGCGGTTTCTTGGTGGTCGAGTACCAGCCGCAATGTCCGCAGGCTTTCTTTCGGCGGGGTGCCACCACTGCCGGACTTGGTTTGTGTTGATTTGGTGCGTCGACCGGCCAATTTGGTTGCTCGTGTTCGTTAGTGCCCATTATGCACTGTTTTGGTGCGCTTATCTGTTGGTTAGCGGATGATAAGGCTTTTACTCGTGTTGCTAGGGCTTAACACGAGCTTGGCAGGGGGCTTGGCTCTGCATTTACAGGAAGTGCTTGCAGGAAGTGTGCCATCAGGGCTTATAACCCCTTGATCAACACACCAGCCTGCAATTTAGATCACGCGCGTTAGCGTTTTGGTGCAAACCGTTGGATTGAAAAGCTGCTGGTGTTGCTGCTAATGCGCGGTTTGCCGGCGCCATCCAGCACAACGGCGGCCAAAGTGTGGGTTCCACGGTCGATGTTGGTTAGCGACAAGCTAGTGCCTGCTACAGTCCCCACCGGCTTGCCGTCCAGAAAAAATCGCACTTGGTCTCCTGGCACTAGGCCAGGTTGCAAGCTGATGCTTAGGGTTACATTACCGCTGTTGCTACGCAGGTTTGCGTCCGCCGCGGGCGCCGTGATGGCAATGGTTTGGTAGACGGCCTTTGGCTTGGCGGGTTCTCCTGAGTCGTCTGTGCTCACAATGTCGCCAGGTTGGCTGCCTTTGCCTGCCTTATTGGTTGGCAATGGCGTTGGCGTGGACTCTTCGGCGTTGTAGGTGTTGTTGATTTCCAGCTCTATGGTACTTTCGGCGCGGACCTCAACATCTGCTGGAGGTGTATCGCTGTAGGATACGTTGCCATCCTCATCGACGGTTTTGTAGATTTTGGCATGACTTAGCGCCGGCGCTAGAAGCATAGTGAACACTAACCCAATGAGAGTTAACTCCTTGGATATAGACCTAATATTCTGCTGTTTTAAGCACTGCATAATCGACCTCCGAGCTCGAAGCTTAATGGTAGCAACTTGTTGGACACCAAAAATGCAAAAAAAAGCCCCAATTTGTGAATCCACCGGCTGGGTGGCAAATTGGAGCCAATTTTTGTCAGCAGTCTGTCAGCTAAATTGCTATAGCCTCTCGGTCTCCCAAAAGGCAGGGCGATGCCTTATAGGCTGTAGTACATCTGGAATTCCACCGGATGGGTGGTTGAGTCCAGCAAGGCAACTTCTTCACGCTTAAGCTCAATGTAGCCATCAATTTGGCTATCGGTAAACACGCCACCAGCCTTCAGGAAGTCACGGTCTGCATCCAGTGCATCCAGCGCTTGGCCTAATGACGAGGCAACCGTAGGTACACCCGCAAGCTCTTCTGGAGGCAGGTCGTACAAATCCTTATCAAACGAATCACCAGGGTGAATTTGATTTTGGATGCCATCAAGGCCAGCCATCAACATGGCTGCGAAGGTTAGGTAAGGGTTGCCCGTGCTGTCTGGAAAACGCACCTCAACACGATAGGCGCGAGGGTTGCCGCCTTGGATGTGTGGGATACGAATTGACGCAGAGCGGTTACGTGCTGAGTAAGCCAACATAACTGGCGCTTCGTAACCAGGAACCAAACGCTTGTAGCTATTGGTGCTGGCGTTGCCAAACGCGTTGATCGCACGTGCGTGCTTAATGATGCCGCCAATGTAGTGCAACGCCATTTCAGACATGCCCGCGTATTGGTCGCCGTGGAACACGTTGGTGCCGCCTTTAGCGATGGACTGGTGTACGTGCATACCGTTGCCGTTGTCACCAACTAAGGGCTTAGGCATGAAGGTCGCCGTTTTGCCGTAAGCGTGTGCAACGTTGTGGACGCAATACTTGTAAATTTGCACCTCGTCCGCCTTCTTCACCATAGTGTTGAACTTAGCGCCAATCTCGTTTTGACCTGCCGTTGCCACTTCGTGGTGATGCACTTCAATGCTTAAGCCCATGGCTTCCATAGCGGAGCACATGGCTGACCGCAAGTCAGCGGAGCTATCAACGGGTGGAACGGGGAAGTAGCCGCCTTTGACACCAGGGCGGTGGCCCAAGTTGCCGCCATCAAACTCGGTGTTGGATTCCCAAGAGGCTTCTTCTGCGCTGATCGCGTAAGAAGCGCCGCTCATATCTACTTTCCAGCGCACGTCGTCAAAGACGAAGAACTCGTTCTCCGGTCCGAAGTACGCCGTGTCACCAATGCCGGTAGAACCGAGATAAGCTTCAGCGCGCTTGGCGGTGGAGCGGGGATCGCGATCGTAAGGTTCCATCGTAGAAGGTTCGATGACGTCGCAACGTAAGATTAGTGTTGGCTCGTCACGGAAGGGGTCCATAACGGGGGTGTCGTCGTCAGGCATCAGGATCATGTCGGACTCGTTGATGGTCTTCCAACCCGCAATAGATGAGCCGTCAAACATAAAGCCGTCGGTTAAGGTTTCGGCATCAATGTTTGCTGCGGGCACTGTGGTGTGCTGCTCTTTGCCTCGAGGATCTGTGAAACGCAGGTCTACCCACTTTGCGTCGCAGTCTTTGATGAGTTTCAGGGTGTTTTCAGACATGGTTT
The DNA here is from genome assembly GCA_938036875.1 of uncultured Pseudomonadales bacterium. Taxonomy (GTDB): domain Bacteria; phylum Pseudomonadota; class Gammaproteobacteria; order Pseudomonadales; family Azotimanducaceae; genus CALHVX01. The sequence goes on along the minus strand of CALHVX010000025.1, from coordinate 50,725 downwards.
CTCCTAACTTTCGCGAATCGATTTGATCTGAGAAGTCATTCAGTTAATGGGATTGAGACAAGTTCTCTGTGTTGATTGTTCTAATTCCTACCAATGCAGAGCAATGCTAGGGCCAGCTCAAGTTGTTCCAAAGCCGCCGATCTATTCCGGTGCTGAATTTGTGCAGATTCAGCCTCAGCAATGAGAGCCGAATTTGCACCAAAGCTGTGCGAAACGGGCCCGACCACTAGATATGCAGTCCCAAAGTAGTGCAAGTCTAAGAATACCCTGAGCAAGGCTGACAGTGTTAGTCGCTACCAATCTCAATCAACACATGGATATCTTGCGCCGCTTTTGGATTACCCCCCGGTTTGATTTGCGCAAACCCGGCACTGACAACCCTATGGCCGTGTATGCGGCACCAAGCGGGAATGTCGTGAAGGGCGCCGGGGTCGGTTGCGACTATCAGCAGCCGCGCGCCAGCTTGCAGGCCTTGGGACCTTCTTTTTTTGATGAAGTCTTGAGTGCGTATCACCGGCAGCGGGCACAGTAACCCTGAGGTATCTAAGGTTTCAAGTTTAGACATGCCATCCCGGCTTAATTTGTGGACCAGGTAATGCGGTGGTGTGGATCACCTCGCCTTGGCCGCCAGGCTTGGTGAGCTCAAACGCAAAGGCTTCATCGTCTGCCGCTTGAGAGTAGCGGCCAAGAATGCGGCCGGCTTGAGCAAAATCCTCTGCTGAGAGATTATCGCCGTCGATAATGCACAAAGGCCCACGGTGACTAACCGGGCGCAGACAGATAAATTGATGCCGATAGCCTTCTAAATACTGGTTTTCGCCCTCTTCTCGGCCAATGATGAGCTTAAAGTGGGGGGCAGGCCGCAAGTGACGCCCGACCTTTAGCAACATGATGTCGTCGAGCTCGTAGTCGCGTTTGCCTTGAGCCTGCCACAGGTCTTTCAATTTATCGCTGTAGTGCTCGTTGGTTAAAAAGCAGCAACCGCCCGAAGGCTGTGCCCATTCGGTAAAGCCAAACTTTTTTGCCAGCTCGATTTGCGGTTTGCGGTTGCGTCCGTGAAAGCCGTGCAAGCGCTCGCGGTCCACCCAGCCTTCGCGTTCGGGCAAAGTTTCCGTCAATACTTTGGCGCTGAGCGGTCGCAGCAAGCGGTCCTCAACCCCAGACTCCCGAGCGATTAAGGGCATGGTTTGCTTGGTTTGGCTCTTAGGGCGCTGGCCCATGACCTCACCGGTGATCACAAAATCGAAGCCATGCTGCTCCATAAAGCCCCAGGCTTGGGCTTTGCGGACCATAAAGACTTTACAATCCAAGCAGGGGTTGAGGTGCTGACCGTAGCCGTGGCGCGGGTTTAGCATGACCTCTTTGTATTCTTCGATCACATCCACAATGTGCAGCTTTATGCCTAGCTGCTCAGCGACCCACAAGGCATTGTTCCGCTTAGGCTTTTCCGCGTTTGGACCTCTTCGTTCACGAATAGCCTGAGTATGGCCTTCCACGCAAAAACCGGTGAAAAAATTCAGGCCCTCCACGTGGATACCCTGCTCCATCACCGTTTTTGCGGCTAACATACTGTCTAAACCGCCTGAAATTAGCGCGACAGCCTTGCGCTGTTGCTCCATACTCTCGCACCTTTTTTAATCTGCCCGGGTAGTCTAGTGGAAAGTCCGCTGAAGTTACGCAACATCGCCATCATCGCTCACGTTGACCATGGTAAAACCACACTAGTGGATTGCCTGCTGCAACAGACAGGAACCGTGGCCGCTGGTGGTCAAGAACGAGTCATGGACAGCAATGAGCTGGAACGTGAACGTGGAATCACCATCTTGGCGAAAAACACCGCCATCGAGTACCAGGGTACACGCATTAACATCGTAGATACCCCCGGACACGCGGATTTCGGTGGTGAGGTCGAGCGAATCTTGTCTATGGTGGATTCGGTGTTGCTGCTGGTGGATGCTGCTGAAGGCCCAATGCCGCAGACCCGTTTTGTGACCCAAAAAGCTTTTGCCGCTGGTCTAAGCCCACTGGTTGTTGTGAACAAGGTCGACCGCAGCGGTGCAGACCCTTATGGCGCCATTGATAAAGTCTTTGATCTGTTCGACAGCCTTGGTGCTACCGATGAGCAGCTCGACTTCCCAGTGATCTACGCCTCCGCCATCAATGGCGTTGCCGGCGTTGAGCCAGATGAGCTGCAGCCTGACATGACACCGCTGCTTGATCTCATTGTGGACAAAGTGCCACCGCCCACGGTTGACCTTGAAGGGCCGCTGAAGATGCAAATCAGTGCCCTGGATTACTCCAGCTATGTTGGCGTTATGGGCATTGGCCGAATTACACGCGGCATGATCAAACGCAATATGCCGATTGTTGCTGTGGACCGCGAAGGCAAAGAACGCAAGACACGCATTTTAACCGTGTTGGGTTACCAAGGTTTAGAGCGTGTTGAACAAGAAACCGCCCAAGCGGGTGACATCGTTGTGGTAACCGGTGTTGATGGCGTGAGCATCTCGGATACTCTGTGCGCGCCGGATCATATCGAGCCTATGGTGCCGCTGACCGTGGATGAACCCACACTCACCATGAGCTTTTGTGTAAACAACTCACCGTTTGCCGGCAAAGAAGGCGACTACCTAACGAGCCGCCAGATTCGCGAGCGTTTGATTCGTGAAACCTCACATAACGTTGCGCTGTCGATTGCGGATACGCCTGATCCAGATCGTTTTGAGGTCAGTGGTCGTGGTGAGCTGCACCTATCTATTCTTATTGAAACCATGCGTCGTGAAGGCTACGAGATGGCCGTGTCGCGTCCTCGCGTGATCGACAAAGAAATTGATGGCGTGTTGCACGAACCATTTGAGATGGTCACGCTGGATATTGAGGCTGGCCACCAAGGCAAAGTAATGGAAGCTTTTGGTGAGCGCCGCGGTGATCTCCAAGAGATGGAGCCAGACGGCCAAGGTCGCGTGCGTTTGATCTATCGTATTCCCACACGCGGTATTATGGGTTTCCGTCCTGAGTTTTTGTCTATGACCTCGGGCACCGGCATCCTGACATACGCTAGCGCAGGTTATAGCCCCAAGACTACCGGTGAGATCGGCAGCCGCAAGAACGGCGTTATGATTTCTATTGCTGAAGGTAAAGTGGTGGGCTTTGCGTTGTTCAACCTGCAAAACCGTGGCCGTATGATGGTCAAGCCAGGCACCGAAGTGTATGAAGGCATGGTTGTTGGCTTGCACCAGCGAGATAACGACCTAACGGTTAACCCACTAAAAGAGAAAAAGCTCACCAACGTGCGCGCTTCCGGTACCGACGAAGCCATCATCTTGGCATCACCCATGATCCTAACCCTTGAGCAAGCGCTTGAGTTTATCGAAGACGATGAGCTGGTTGAGATCACGCCTAAGTCGATCCGCATTCGCAAAGCCTTGCTCAAAGAAGTGGATCGCAAGCGCTCGGTTAACTCCCGCGCGGGCTAGTTGATGCGTGTTCTGCTGCAGCGGGTGACCGAAGCCTCGGTCACCGTTGAGCAACTTAAAGTTGCCGAAATTGGTGCGGGGTTGCTGGTGTTTGTTGGGGTCGAGCCTAAGGACACGAGCGTGCAGGTGGCCAAGTTGGTGGATAAGACCCTTGGGTTGCGTATCTTTGCTGACACTGAAAAGCCCATGAATTGCTCTGTGCTGGATGTGGCAGGTGAGGTGCTTGTTGTCTCGCAGTTCACCCTTGCAGCAGATACCCGCAAAGGTAAACGGCCTGGTTTTTCTACCGCGGCACCCCCGGCCTTAGCAGAGCAATTGTTTGATGAGTTTGTGGCCAGCATGCGCCTAAGCTATTCACGGGTTCAGCAAGGGGTCTTCGGCGCGGACATGCAGGTGGCTTTGGTGAACGACGGTCCGGTCACTTTTGTTCTAGATGCTTAAGCCCGCCTTAGCCATCCTCTTTCAGCTCCTGCGCTTCACGTCGCTTCTCAACAACCCTCGCAAACACCACACCGACCTCAAACAGTAGCCAGGTTGGGATAGCCAGCATTAGCTGAGAAATCACATCCGGTGGTGTGAGCAACATGCCGGCGACGGTGCAGCCCACAATCACGTATGGACGTTTTGCTGCCATGCCATCAGCGCTAGCAAAACCGGTCATAGCCAGCAATACCGTGGCAACCGGAATTTCGAACGCAAAGCCAAATGCAAAAAACATCTTTAGTACGAAGTTTAGATACAGGCGGATATCGGTCATCATGGTTACACCGTCTGGTGCAACGCTGGCAAAGAAGCCGAACGCCAACGGAAACACGGCGTAGTAAGCAAACGCCATACCCAGGTAAAACAAACCGATGCTAGAGACCAGCAAGGGCAGCGCCAAGCGTTTCTCTTTCAGGTACAAGCCTGGCGCAATAAAAGACCAAGCTTGGTGCAGGATAAACGGCATACCCAAAATCACCGCTAGGAATAGGGCAAGTTTTAGCGGGGTGAAAAACCCTGATGCGACGTCAATGGCAATCATGGTTGCGCCAGCCGGCAGGTGCCGCATTAGCGGCTCGGCGACAAAGGAATATAGGTCGTTGGCAAAATAGTAGATCGGAAAAAACAGCACCAATACCGCCAGCAGCGCGTGCAAAATTCGCTGCCGCAGTTCTAGCAGATGTTCTAGAAACGGTTGCTCGTTGGCATCGATCTGGGCATCGTGCTGGCTGTCGCTGCCAAGTTGGTTGCTGGCCTTTGTCTCAGAACCTTCACCAGAGCTGTTGTTAGAACTCTCTTTGGAATCAGGCGTTGTTGACACGGTCGTCCGTCACATCTGCTGGTTGTTCTGTTGGGGTCGGCGGCTTGTCGCTAGGGGTTGTTGTGTCTGTGTTGGTTGCAGCATCCGTATCCAAACTGTTCTTCACCTCAGCCTCGATGCGTTGCATTTCTTCCATCACCGACTCGTTGTGCAGCTGCCGGCGTATGTCGTCCATGCCTAGCTCTTTTTCTAGTTCAGTTTTTATCGAGGTAAAGCTGCGGCGTAAGCGACCCATCCACAAGCCCATAGTGCGTAGTGCTTCTGGCAGCCGTTCGGGTCCTAGGATGAGTAGGGCCACGATGCTGACCACCAGCAGTTCGGGAAAGCCGATATCAAACATGAACGGGTGCTACGACGAAGCGTTCGAGTTCTGCTTGGCCTCGGCGTTCGCGCGCTGTGCCTGTTCGTTGTCGATGACGTTGGGATCAAGCGGTGGTTCTGGCTTGTCTTCTTCTTTGACTGCGGTACGAAAGCCTTTGATTGCGTTGCCTAGGTCAGAGCCCAAGGTTTTAAGCCGCTTAGGTCCAAACAGCAGCAGCACAATGGCAAGGACAATTAACAGTTCCCAAATGGAAAGACCAAACATAGGGTTACTCCGTAGTAGGCTGCCAGTATACGTGGCCTGCCAGGCTCACAGTGAGCCATAGATCAATTTATAAGCTGGGGTTTACCACCCCAACCGGCAATATAGCTGACTTACTTGGTCCGCTGGGCCTTTTCAGCGTGGCCTGAGAGGCCAAATCGCTCGCTTAAGGTGTTTAGCACTTCGTCTGGCGCTATGTCTTGTTGGACCAGCAGCACCAAGGTGTGAAACCACAGATCAGCCACCTCGCCCGCAAGATCTTGCCGTTTGGCTGGACTTTGCTCGGTGTCATGATCTTTTGCCGCGATGATAACCTCGCTGGCTTCTTCGCCGACCTTTTCCAATATTTTGTTCAGGCCTTTGGCGTAGAGCGAGGCAACGTATGAATCCTTGGGGTCAGCACCCTGGCGCTCGCGAAGCACTTCGGTCAATTGTGCCAAAATTTCTGTGTTCATGACCTGCAAATCCTACCTAAGACAATGTTAAAAGGGTTAGAGGAAGCGCGCGAGAAACATGGCGCCCAAACCGGTGCTGATGACGCCCGCCCAGGCCATTGGGCTGTCTGAATTCAGGCCAGTGGCGCGCAGCAACAAGACCGAGCCTAACACCACTAGCGTAATACCGCCGATTCGAGCAAATTTGGTGGTAGACGAGCGCTGCTGGCTTTGCAGCGCGTTGAGCTGAGTCTGTTGCTCTGCAAGCCGGTGCTCAAATCGATTGAGCCGGGCGGGGGCGCTAGCCAATACCTCGGGCAAAATCGGCAGTTGCTCAGCAATCTGTGGGGCTGCAGCAATGAGCTTGTTCATGGCGGTGGCTGGGCTCAAGCGTTGTTCCATCCAGCGTTCGATAAAGGGTTTGCCGGTTTCCCAAAGGTCGAGCTGGGGATATAGCTGGCGGCCTAATCCTTCAATGTAGAGCAAGGTCTTCTGCAGCAAGACCAATTGCGGCTGCACTTCCATCTTAAATTCTGCGGCGGTTTGAAACAGCTCAACCAAAAACTCACCGAAAGATATCTCGCTCAGCGGCTTGGCGAAGATTGGGTCACAGACCCGGCGGATCACCGCTTCGAAAGCGGCGGCGTCTGTATCTGCGGGTATCCAGCCAGAATCCAAATGTAGGCGCGCTACCGCGGCGTAGTCTCGATTGAAAAAGGCGAGCAGGTTGCGGGCTAGGTAGTCCTGATCCTTTTCTGTGAGCGAGCCGATGATGGCGCAATCGATGGCGATGTAGCTTGGGTTGTCGGGGTTGCTGGCATCTACGAAAATATTGCCTGGATGCATGTCTGCATGAAAGAAGTTGTGTTCAAACACTTGGGTGAAGAAGGTTTCGACACCACGCTCAGCCAGCAAAGGTAGGTTGATCTTTTGAGTGTGTAGCTCGGCGATATTGCCAATGGGAATGCCGCCAATGCGCTCCATGACCATCAAGTTAGGGCGGCACAACTCTGGGTGGATCTGGGGTACGTAAAGCAGCTCAGATTCTGCAAAGTTGTGTCGCAGTTGTACCGTGTTAGCCGCCTCATGCTCAAGATTTAGCTCATCCATGATGGTGCGTTCGTAGTCGGCTACAACAGCCACCGGGTGCAAGCGTTTTAACTCATCAGATAAACCCTGCACTTGCCTAGCCAATGCGTACATCACCGCGATGTCCGAACGGATGGATGGCTCTATGTCCGGCCGAATGATTTTGATCACCACAGCCTCGCCGCTAAGCAAACGGGCCGGATGCACTTGTGCTACCGATGCTGAGGCTAGTGGTTTGGCATCAAACTCGCTAAAAAAGTCGCTGACCGGACCACCCAGGGCGCGTTCGATGAGTGCTTGGGCTTGGTCGGATGGAAACGGGGTGACTTGGTCCTGCAGCACGCGCAGGTCGTCTGCTAGTTGCAGCGGTAGTAGGTCACGCCTTGTGCTCAGCATCTGGCCAAACTTAACAAAAACCGGGCCTAGCTCTTCGCAAGCGCTGCACAGACGTTGGCCCTGGCTGGCGGGATGGGCAGGCAGGAGTTTTAAGGGTGCTAGTAGCATGCGCCAAGTGAGCGGTAGATTGTCGGGAAGCAATTCGTGTAGACGGTAGCGCACAAAGGTTTTGCCAATGGTTAGCGCGCGAGCCCAAGGTTTGCTTTGGGACCTATTGCTTTGGGTGTTAGAACTGCCGTCCACTAGGTTTTCTGGTGTTGATCAAGGCGGGCGCTGAGACGATCCACACGCAGGCGTAGCGAATGGAGCTCGCCAAGAAAACCTTCCAGATCATCTTGATTGGTGAAGTGTTGCTGCAAATCTTCTTGCGCCTGTCGCTTGGTGGCACCAGCGGCGGAGCGCAGTAGGTTGAACCCTTCAGCAGCAGCTCCCAAGGTTTGATTAAACAAACTTTCTAGTGGGTTGTTGGCTAAGCGATTGCTGCCGTCTCCGTTGCCAGCGCCTAGGTTGGGTGGCGCGGGTCGATAGCCTTTGGCGATCTCTGCAAAAGTTTGCAGCACCCGAATGTCTCCCTCTACCTGCAAGTTGCCTAAGTCGCCACCGCTCAACAGCTTAAGCAGATCAAGCCCGGTGCCGCGTAGCAAAGCGTGTGCCGGCGTAGGTAGCGCATCACTTTCGCTTGCTTGTGGTTCGATGTGCATCTCACCATCGGCAAAGACGAGCGTGATATCCACGGGTGGCAGGGTGCAATGAATCCGCAGACGTTTGCCGTCAAGCTCACGTATGGCCAGCTTGGTGTCTGGGTCAGCGGCTAGTGCAAATGCGGCAACCCGGTCAAGGATATGGCTTGTAAGTAGGTCTGCCACGGGTTTAGGGCTTTTTGCCCCGATGGATAGCAGCAATACCCCCCAGCAGATCGTGATACTCGGTGTCGGTAAAACCGGCATCTGCCAGCATTAGCTTCAGCACCTTTTGCTCCGGATGTTCGCGGATCGACTCAATAAGATACTGGTAGGACTTTGAGTCGCCCACCAGTGCTGAGCCCATGACGGGCCACAGCGCCTGAAACGCTTTGTAGCCAGTTTCGACCAAGGGGTTGGTCGGTTTGGAGAACTCTAGGACCAACAAGACGCCGCCAGGTTTGAGGATGCGTAGGATGTCGCGCAGCGCACCATCTTTGTCGGTGAAGTTGCGCAGGCCAAAACCGATGGTGACACAGTCAAAGCTAGCGTCTGCAAAGGGTAGCTGCTCGCCTCGCGCTTGGCAGAACTCAACCTCGGTCAGCCCTTGGTTCAGCAACCGGTCACGGCCTACCAGCATCATATCGGCGGTCAGGTCGGCCAGCACGACAACACCATTGGGTGCAACCTTTGGTGCCAGCAGCGCGCTGATATCACCGGTACCACCCGCAAGGTCCAAAACCTTATCCCCAGGGCGTAATTCGGACAGCTCCACGGTCATGCGTTTGAACAATCGATGGCTGCCCAAGGACATTAGGTCGTTCATGATGTCGTAGCGCTCGGCGATGGAGCTGAAGACACCGCCAACCAGTTCGGTCTTCTCTTCTGGTGAAACTTGGCGGTGGCCGAAGTTAACTTTTGACATATTTGGGCATAGACATAGTGATGCTGTGAAGCGGATAGGGGCTAGCTTACTCCCCTGGCGTCCACTGGCCTACTGCAATTGTGGGGAGCCGGGAGGCGTTAGCCGCTTTCATCTCAGCGTCGTATTCGTCCCAGTAGTTTTGCTGGTGTTGCCCAAGATCCAATAGATACTCCCAGGCGTAGATACCGGTGTCGTGGCCATCGTCGAACACTAGGCGCACTGCATAGTTGCCTATCGGGTCGATGCGCGTGACCTTCACGTATTTCTTGCCCATTTGGAGCGTACGCTCGCCCGCACCATGACCACGAACCTCGGCCGATGGCGAGAACACACGCAATAGCTCTGCGGGTATCTCAAAGGTGGTGCTGTCAAAGGTCACGCTCAACATACGACGCTGGGCGTGATAGGTGATGGCGCTGGGGACGGCTGCGGTCATGGCTTCTCTTTATCGCCTAGTGTGGGATGACAACGACGGCTACAAAATGTACTGGGACAAATCCTGGTCAGCAACCAGGGTAGCCAGTTGCTCGTTTACGTACTTAGCATCGATGCTGACAGCGCTGCCGCTGTTTTCGCTGGCATCGAAGCTTAGCTCCTCGAGCAGCCGTTCGAGCACCGTATGCAAACGCCGAGCACCAATATTTTCGGTGCGCTCGTTGACCTGCCAAGCAAGCTCGGCCAGCGCTTCGATACCGTCATCGGTAAAGCTTAAGCTCACCTCTTCAGTAGCCAGCAGGGCTCGGTATTGACTGGTTAAGCTGTGGTCGGGCTCCACCAAGATGCGTGCAAAGTCGTTGGGCGACAAGGCTGCCAGCTCCACTCGAATAGGCAGGCGCCCTTGGAGCTCTGGGATCAGGTCCGACGGCTTGGCTAGGTGGAATGCACCGCTGGCGATAAACAAAATGTGATCTGTGCGGATAGTGCCGTACTTAGTGGTCACCGTGCAGCCTTCAATCAAGGGCAGCAGGTCGCGTTGCACGCCTTCGCGAGACACATCCGTGCCGCTGGTTTCGCCACGCTTGGCAACTTTGTCGAGCTCGTCGATAAAGACGATGCCGGTTTCTTCTACCGCCTGCACCGCTTCTGTTTTGAGCTCTTCCTCATTGATGAGCTTGGCCGCCTCTTCGTCGCGCACGCGCTTGAGGGCGTCTTTTACTTTGAGACGGGAGGATTTGGCGGAGCTTGGATTTAAGTTGCTGAACATGCTCTGCAATTGGTTGGTCATCTCCTCCATGCCGGGAGGCGCCATGATCTCCACCCCAAGGGAAGGATTGGTAACCTCTATATCAATCTCTTTGTCGTCTAGCTCACCTTCACGCAGCTTCTTACGAAACAGCTGGCGCGTGGCGTTGTCAGGTTCAGCTGCATCGTCGCTGCTAAAGCCTGCTTCTCGGGAACCTTGGCTGCGTGGACTCGGGAGCAATGCATCGAGGATGCGTTCCTCAGCTTTGTCATCCGCTTGGTGTTGCAGTGCGGTTACCTTGGTTTCGCGCAGCATGTTGACGGCCGCTTCAACCAAGTCCCGGATAATAGATTCCACATCCCGCCCAACGTAGCCCACCTCGGTGAACTTGGTGGCTTCAACTTTAATGAAGGGAGCGTGGGCAAGCTTTGCCAAGCGCCGCGCAATTTCGGTTTTACCCACGCCGGTGGGACCGATCATCAAAATATTCTTCGGCGAAATTTCTTCGCGGAGTTCAGCATCTAGCTGCATACGACGCCAGCGATTACGTAGGGCAATAGCCACGGCTCGCTTTGCCGAGTCTTGGCCGATGATGTGTTTATCGAGTTCATGCACGATTTCGCGCGGGGTCATAACGCTCATGTCGCGTCTAGCACCTCTATTGTGTGGTGTTCGTTAGTATAGATGCAGGTGTCCGCTGCTATCTGTAGCGCTTTGGCCACAATCTCTTGGGCTTCAAGCTCGGTGTTTTCCAATAGCGCCCGGGCCGCCGCTTGGGCAAAGGGTCCGCCCGAACCGATGGCCAATATGCCGCCGTCGGGCTCAATGACATCCCCAGTACCTGAGATAAGCAGGGTGGTGGTTTCATCAGCCACCAATAGCAGGGCTTCTAGTTGGCGCAAGGCGCGGTCAGAGCGCCAATCTTTAGCAAGCTCCACCGCCGCGCGGGTGAGCTGCCCTTGGTATTTTTCTAGCGAGGCCTCAAAGCGTTCAAACAAGGTGAAGGCGTCTGCGGTGCCGCCAGCAAAGCCAGCAAGCACTTTGTTGTCGTGCAACCAGCGTACCTTGCGACCGTTGCCTTTTAAGATGCTGTTGCCTTGGGTTAGCTGGCCGTCGCCACCGATGGCAACACGGTTGTGGCGCCGTACCGAGATAACGGTGGTGCCATGTAAGGGTTCTATGGGCATTGCCTAGGGTTCCGTTTGGTGTATCCGTTTAGTTGGGGTCAACTTTGCGCTTGATCCACATGGGGGATAAGTTGCGCTCGCGTAGCTCGGTAACCGCACGTTGTGCTTGAGTGCGTGAGGCGAAAGGCCCAACGGTCACTCGATACCAGCGACCAGAAGCCAATGACACTATGTCGGTGGCGGCTGGCATGTTGTCTAGCAGCAGGCTTGCTCGCAGCGTATCGGCATCATCCCCTTCTCGGAATGAGGCAGCCTGCAAAAGATACTCATCTGGATTTGCCTTTGCCTGCGCCGCCACGCTTGGATCGACGTACAGGCTGCCATCTGCATCAACCTCGTCATTGCGCAACATGTCATCAAATTCGAAGGTGACCTGGGGTTCCGGAGTGCTTGCTGGATTGTTGCTGGCAACGCTACCTTGAGTATCCTTTGGCAGCACATAAGGCAGTAGCTCGGGCAGGTACGCACCACCCAAGACCAGCAGTGCCCCCAAAATCATGCCACCGCTAAAGCTTGGTGCGTGAAACCAACGGCTTGGCGCCTGCTTTTTGCGGCCTTTCTTAGCTGCCCCTTTGCGGGCGGGCTGTTTACGGGCACTGCTGTTGGCAAAGTCTTTTCGCATGCGCGCATCATAGGGAAGCTGTCTGTAGAACGCATCTAAAAGGCATCATAGGGATCGACATCAACAGACCAGCGCAGGTTGCTTGGCGTCTTGGGTGCGTCGCGCAAACCGGTTAAGAGGCGATGCAAGCTGCGGCGTTCGTCGCTCAGGATGAGTAGCTGGAGGCGTATGCGTCCACTAACCCGCGGTATAGGTGCCGGTACCGGTCCCATAATTTGCACTTGGGTCAGCTCTGCTTGAGCCGCTTGCTGGGTGAGCTGGGCAGCAAGCTGGGTCAAAAACTGTCCAGCAATGTTGGCGTCTTCGCTTTCCGCCCTGACTAGCGTCATGTAGGCGGCCGGCGGTAACCCTGCAGCGCTGCGTTGCGCCAGCTCCCGGGCTGCGAAGCCGGAGTAACCTTCGGTAACCAGAGCTTGCAGCATGGGGCTTTCGGGTTGCATGGTTTGAATCCAAACCTCACCTTTTTTCTCTTCGCGACCCGCGCGCCCAGCAACCTGGACTATTAGCGCTGCGGTCCGCTCAGGCGCACGAAAGTCTGCAGACGCAAAGCCCGCATCAGCGTTGAGCACACCAACCAAGGTGACATCTGGAAAGTGATGGCCTTTGGCGAGCATTTGGGTGCCGACGAGCAAGGCCGGTTGCCCCCCTCGAATGGCGGCAAATTGGGCTTCTAACGCTCTAGCGCTGCGCACCGTATCTCGATCGATGCGGTAGATGGGGACATCAGGAAAAGCCTCGGCTACCCCTTGCTCTGTACGTTGGGTGCCAACGCCCACGGGCTGCAGCGCGGCAAGCCCGCAGCTGGTGCACTGTTCGGGGATGCCTTGTTGGCGTGAACAGTGGTGGCAGGCTAGATGCTCTGCGTTGCGGTGTGCGGTTTTGCGGTGATAGGTCATGGGGAGGTCGCAATCCGCACAAGTGCAGGCCACCCCGCAACTGTTGCACAGCAGGCTGGGTGAGTAACCGCGCCGATTGATGAAGAGCAAGGCTTGGTTGCCTGCATCCAGGTGTTGGCGAATAACCCGCTTCAATGGCTCGCTGATACCGTCTTTGGCCTGCTGCCCGCGAATGTCGAGCACGCGGTAGGTAGGTAAGGCTGCGCCGCCCGCTCTTTCGGTCAGATGCAGGTGTTGGTAGCGACCTTGCTTAGCGTTATATAAGGACTCCAACGCTGGGGTAGCGCTGCCCAGCAGCAAAGGTATCCCTAAATCGTGCGCTCGTTTAACCGATAAATCTCGGGCTGAGTAGCGCAAGCCATCCGTTTGCTTAAACGAACCGTCGTGCTCTTCGTCCACCACAATGAGCCCGAGGTTGGCAAAGGGGGTTAGCGCCGCTGAGCGGGTCCCAATAACAACCGGAATGCTGCCGTCCCGGCAGCCGAGCCAAATTTGCCAACGTTCATTGTCACCGAGCTGGGAATGCAGCGCTGCCGCATTGCCAAAGCGGCGCTGAAAGCGGCCCACCGTTTGTGGGGTGAGGGCAATCTCAGGCACTAAGACCAGCGCCTGTTGGCCCCCGGCAATGATGTCCGCGATGAACTGCAGGTACACCTCAGTTTTTCCGCTACCAGTTACGCCATCCAGCAAAATGGTTCGATAGCCGGTATTCGCTCGAAGAGCCGTTAGCGCCGCGTTTTGCTCGCTGTTCAGCTTAAGCGGGGTTTCCAAAGTATCCGGCGCTGCTGGCTGCCCGGGTGGGCTCTTGGGCACTTCGACTTTGGTCAGACCACCGCGTTTGGTCAAGGTATTGAGTAGGGCGCTGCTGAAGCCATTAGCGATTAGCGTATCTCGGGTAACGGGTGCACTCGCTTGACGAATAAACTCATAGAGCGCCAGTTGCTTTGGCGCTCGGGCTAGGTCTTGCGGCGCTGTATCGGCTTGCCAAGCCGGCTGGGTGGGCGCGGTGGTTGGGCTGCCCTTGCGCGCGGCACCCGGTAGCAGTGTTGCGTAAACCTCTCCCAGCGGGTGATGGTAATAATCGGACAACCACTGGGCCATGCCGCGTAGGTTGGCATCAACCAAAGCGCTGCTGTCTAGGACCTTGTGGATTGCGCGTGGCTTTTGGTGGGCGTCGCTAGGGTTGAGAGCAACGCAGACCCCAATCAGCTTGCGGGGCCCAAAGGGCACGCTGACCCGGCTGCCTAGCTCGGGCTGAACCTGATCAGAGGGGACAAAATAGTCAAACAAGGTATGCACAGGCACGGGCAAAGCGACCCGGACTAGGGTTCTGCTGGGCTGCTCGGCTGTACCCTCCTCAGCCAGGGGGCTGGTTAGGGCACTGATTAGGTCATTTTTGGGCATGGGGCGCAGATATTACTCCAAGCTAGGGCCCAGTAGAGCGAATCTGTGGGGTGAATCTTGTGCGGATACTTGCTCCATATCTAGCTTCTGGTAGACTTCGCGCCCCTTGAGGAGTCAGTAACTATGAAACCGGAAATCCATCCCCAGTACAGCGAGATCAAAGCGACCTGTAGCTGCGGTAATGTTATCGAGACACGCTCCACCCTCTGTGAAGATATTCACTTGGATGTGTGCTCGGCTTGCCATCCGTTTTATACGGGTAAACAGAAGATTCTAGATTCTGGTGGCCGAGTTGAACGCTTCCGTAAGCGTTTCACCAGCCGCTCGACAACTGCCAAAGCGGAAGACGCACCAGCCGAAAGCTAACAAGGCACGTCCTCGCTGGATCAAAAAAGCCCTGCCAGATGGCGGGGCTTTTTTGTGGGTGGCTTTTTACTTGGTGCAAGGCTGTTGCTATTGGATGCGCTCGTACCAAATGGGTGATGTCCAAGCCATCTCACGAATCATCTTTGGGTATTGCTCTGACCGGCAAACTTCTGGCTGAACCTCTTCGGGTAGCTGCTTGCAGTCAAAGGTATGCCAGCGCGGCGATTCACCCTCAACCGCTCTGAGGTAGTAGTAAGCCGATAGCTTTGGATCAAACTCTGGATCGGTGTACACCGCACATAGTGCGTTTGCACCCGTGGCCGCGTTGGCCAACTCAATGACCTTGGTGGTCATCTCACCGTTTGCACCGATCCAACCTTTGATTAGATGAAGCTCGGTGAGATCCCGACCTGCAGGGTCTTTGCTAGCGTGGGCCAGAAAAGAAGGTCCGCTTTGGCCTTCTGCTTTGGCGGCTGGCGCCGTTAGATCGCCCCCCATGGGGACCCCAGCGGCATCTGCAATTTGGTCGCGGTCAGTGTTATCACACAGATCTGGAGCCAAGTCCCAGGCAGCAAACAAGCGAGGCACAATGCGTGGACCGGAGGTGCCAAACACTTCCCGGCGAAGCATGGCGTCAAACACAGCGTTGCGCGTGTTTTCGGTGGCCCAAATGCCGGCCAAGCCACCGGGGTTGCCGTCGATGCCTGAGGTTAGCAAGCCGGGCTGCAAACGCTCTGCTGGGTTGGCTTCGCCGGTGACCGCGCCGCCCCAAGTGGATTCGGTAACGCCGCCCGCCGTTGCGGTGTGGGTATCGGTTGATCCGATCACGCCGAGTTTAATGGGGTTTAGGCCGATTTTTTGCTCCTCAACCAGCCCAACTAACAAGGCGGAACGTTGGAAGTCCGTAGGGTGGATGCAGCCTGCACCTAACATGCCGTTGGCGCCCACTTCGTTGGGCTTACATTCGGAGGTGATCTCAGAGGCTTGGCCTAGCTCCAGCTCGCCGTCTTTCAAGGTCCGCGTGGCGTAGGTTTTCTCTTCGCCCATGCGCCGCACGGCTTCGATGTCGCAGAGTTCGTCCGGTGCACCAAAGATGCTGCTCAGACCGTTGACACACTCTGAGCTGCCTTTGTGTTGGAATATCTCCATGATCGGCTCGCGGCGTAAGCGGGCGGCTGCATAGGCTTGTTTAGCGGCGGTGGTGTCCGGCAGCTTGCGATAGGGGGCCATACGGCCGTTTGCCAGGTTGGTGTTATGGGGGATGGTCAGGTAGTCACAGCCGTCGGCCTCCAGACAAACCGCTTCCAGGCCTGCCCAGAGTTTGCTGTCGATCGGGGCTTCAACATAGCTAACCGGTGCGCCAGGTACGTTTTCATCGCGAAAAATCACGTTGCGATGGTAGTTGGAGGTTCCCGGTGTGCCCGTGTACTCGTAGGCGACAAAGCTGGTGAATTCGCAGGGGGTGTTTGCGGTGTTGGCTGCATCTTGAACCTCTTGCCATGGGCCTTTTGCAAACTCAGGGCAGTTGCTGCCGTCCTCACCGCAGACCGCCGCGATGCGCTTGGGGGTCTCGGTGGTGATCACAGTGCCCAGCATCATCATGCCTTGGCGTTGGTCGGCTCTAAAGTTGGTGCAAAAGGTGCCGTCATACACCGGCGAGCCCGGGGTGCGGCATAGAGCCCTTTCCCCTAGGAACTCGCCGTGATCGGTAACGGCCAAGAAGTCCAACGGTCGATCAATTTGGGCGGTGCCTATGGGTTTACCGGCGTCGTTGATAGGGAAGAAGGGGATTGCTTCACCTTGGGCGTAACGCTGGGCGTCTGCTGGTGTGGCGCCAGTGCTATTCGCCGCTGCATCAAAAGATAAGCTGGTATGGACGTGCAGGTCGCCGAACAAAGGCTGGCGGGTGGCGGTAAAGTTGCTGCAGCGGTCGCGGCTTTGTGCCTCGGTAGGCACGCCGCCAGCGGCAGCGCTTGGTGTGGAGGTAGCTGGTTTATTGGGCTCTGAACAGCCAGTGACTACTAGCAAGGTGCCTATTGCAGCAAGGGCTGCAATGGATAGTGAATGGCGCATGTTGGTCTCCCCAGACCCTGAAAACGCCCATTCTACGTGGTTGCTAGGGCCGGTGTGACCCTTTGTTCATCGCAAATTCAGCGGAACCCAGGCATATTCTGGGGTCTATAGAAGAGTGAAATTTGTTTGAGGCTAGTTTGCGCAGAACCGAAACTTATCATCGAAGGTTGAGCACCGGGTTGGCATCGTCTGGTGGTGGTCGGCTGGCTCAAAAGCGCTCGGTGTGGACCGGCTTGAACCTGCTGGGTGTGCTGCTCATTGTTGGCAGTTTGAGTGGACCAGCTTGGGCAGGCCCTGGCGCTAAGGTGTATCAAGAGATGCGCGAAAAAGAGCTCATCTACAGCGATGATGCTTGGCAAGACTATGTCACCGCCATTGGTGAGCGTTTGGTTGCGCAGAGCAGCCACGCTGGGCGCAACTACACCTTTGTGGTGACAGATAACCCGGCGGTGAATGCGTTTACTTACGGTGATGAATTTATTTTTGTTAACCGAGGCTTGATCGGCCTGATGCGCTCAGAAGATGAGTTGGCCGCCGTCATCGGACACGAGATTGGTCACGTGATTGGAAAACACAGCTCCAAGCGCAGGCGTAACGGGTTTCTTTCAGAGATCGGCGGCTGGCTAGGTGCACTGGCAACCGGCACAACGGCCATCTGGGATTTAACCAATACCTTAGCCGGCACCGTGCAAGCAGGTTACGGCCGAGCCAATGAGCTGGAATCTGATGAGTACAGCGCAAACTTTTTGACCCGTGCCGGCTACAACCCGCACGCTATGATCGAGGCGATCCAAACCCTCAAAGATAACGAGCTGTATCAAAAGTCGGTGAGCGCGCGGCCAACCGTTTACCATGGTTTATCAACCACCCACCCAAAGAACGACAAACGCTTGCACGAGCTGGTGCAACAATCGCTGCACCTAATGCCCGATCTGCTAGCGGAGCCGGCCGGAGATTTTTGGGCGTTGATGGATGGTTTGGTGTACGGAGATGAAGCGGCAACCGGTTTGGTCAAAGATGGCGTGTACTACAACGGCAGCTTGCGGGTAGTGGTGACCTTTCCTAAAGACTGGAGCGTAAACAACAGCGCCGCCGAAGTGATGAGTCGAACCACCGATGCGCGCATCACGCTGCAGCGGCAGAATCCGCCAACAGAAGAGCAGTCGCCAGAAGAGTACATAAAAAAGACCCTGCGTCGTGACGATGTCATCAATGGCACGGCCATCGAGGTAAACGGCTCTAAGGCTTTTGTTGGGGAGATCAAAGTGGCAGCCGGTGGCACCCAGCTTCGAAAGATTGCGGTGGTCTACAAAGATACTAGCGTCTATGTGTTTCAAGGTGAGGTAGGTGCAAACGGCGATTTGGAGCAGTTTAAAACAGGCTTTGACCAAACCTTGCAGTCGTTGCGCACCATGACGCCGGCAGATTTACGGGTGGCCAACCATCAGAGCATTAAGGTGATTACCGCCAAGCCTGGTGATACTTATCGAAGCTTGGCTGCCAAAGCGTCCATCCAAGGTGATGGTGAAGGAATCTTAAGGTTGCTCAATGGGCACCATCCAAACGGTGAGCCTCGCGCGGGCGACCGCATCAAGCTCATCCAGTAGTTCGGTTAGCTTCGGATCTAAAAAATATCAATCGGCTTAAAGTCAGTACCTGACTCGTTGCGAGGTTGGCTGGCGTTTTGCGTTTGAACTTTTGGCGCGTTCTCGGCGTAGAAGTATTCAAAGATAGTGCCGGGTTGGCCTGGTGTGGCTGCTTCACCAGTTTCTGGATCGATCTTAACAACAACGACACCTGGTGGTTGCGCAAGAGGTCGTGCTTCTTGCTCTGCTAGTGCGGTCCGCATGTAGTCAACCCAGATAGGCAGTGGCGTGTTGCTGCCGTATGCGCGAGCGCCGAGTGGATCAAAGTTGCTAAAGCCAACCCAGACAGTGCTAACCAAGTCTTGAGAGAACCCGTTGAACCAAGTGTCAGCTGCGTCGTTGGTGGTTCCCGTCTTGCCACCAAGATCCGCACGCTCCAGTACTCGAGCGCGTCGCCCGGTGCCGCGTTGCACAACGTCGCGTAGCATCGTGTTGGTGATGTAGGCGTTGCGTGCATCTAGTACACGATTAGCGCAAACGAATTGTGGTTGCTGCTCTGTTGTGGCGGTGAAAATTTCGGTGCTTGGGACCTCGTCGTTGGCGCTCTTGTTTGTATCGGGTTCAGCGGCTTCTTCTGATGTTTGGCCAGGACAATGGCTCAATTGCCCGTCGGCGTCATCGTCTCCTAGCTCTAGCTCTTGCTTTGGTGCTTCACATTCAGAGCAAATGCGCATTGGGGTTGCCGACTGCAGCAGCTTGCCTCTGCTGTCGATAACACGGTCGACAATGTAAGGCTCGACCCGATAGCCACCGTTAGCAAACACGGCGTAGGCGCTTGCATTTTGTAGTGGGGTCACCGCCATTTTGCCACCGCCGATGGCGAGTTGGGTGCTCTTTGGGAAGTTGCGAGTATCAAACCCAAAGTCTTTGATGTGGTTGAGCACGGCGCGTGCACCAATTTTTAGCATTACCCGAATGGAGACAAGGTTGATCGACCGATACAAAGCCTCGCGCAGGCGAGTTGGGCCGTTGTAGCGTTTGTTGTCGTTGTCCGGTCGGTACTGGGTTTCTAAAGCATCGTCTTCAAACACCAGGGGTGCGTCCATAAAAATGCTAGCCGGCGTCACGTTGTTTGCTAGCGCTGCTGAGTAGACAAAAGGTTTGAAGCTAGACCCGGGTTGGCGAGCGGCTTGCAGTGCATGGTTGAATTGGCTTAGCCCAAAGTCGAACCCGCCTTCCAGAGCAACCACCGCGCCGGTATTGGGGTCTAACGAGACTAAAGCGCCTTGAACTTCTGGCACTTGGGTCAAAACCCAAGGCAGCGGGTCGGTTGGCTCAACGCCTTCCTCCGGCTCTTTGGGGCTGCGTATCTCTTGGGCTAAGGTGCCGGGCATAACCCGAATCAGATCGCCAACCGTAACCACGGCGCTGGGTTCCGTGGGTGCAGGGCCTCTGACGTTGACCGACTCATATGGTCTGGCCCATTCCATAGCGGCCATGGGCAAGCTGATTTGCTCACCCGACGCTAGCAGCGCAATGGCTTGCGTGGCATCTACGGCCAGCACAACGGCGGGTTGTAACTCGCCAACCACTTTGGTCTTGGCAAGCGTTGTGGTGGCGAGCTCTATCAACGCGTTGCTAGCGGTGTCTGTGCTGTCGGGAGGCGTTGTGTTGGTTTCTGTGTCGCGCAGGTTTGCTTCAGGCCCGCGGTACCCGTGCTTCTCATCGTATGCCATCAGGCCTTTGCGCAGGGATTTGGTTGCGCTTTTCTGCAAGTTGGACTTGATGGTTGTGTGAACCTCGTAGCCTGCCGTGTAGAGATCGGGATAGCGGCCAATGAGTTGTCTGCGCACCCATTCGGCAACGTAGGGCGCTGGCACATCGAGTTCGCGTTCGTGCACTCGTGCTGCCATTGGTTCGGCCGTTGCCTGGGCGTGTTGAGCTGGCGTAATGGAACCTTGCTCAAGCATCCGCGTAAGGACTAGGTTGCGGCGCCGGAGCGCGCGTTCTGGGCCGTTGACCGGATTGCCTGCGCTGGGTGCTTGAGGTATGCCCGCCAACATAGCGAGTTGTGCAAGTGACAACTCGGTTAAGGGCTTGCCGTAATAGGTGTAAGCGGCCGCTTGCGCGCCGTAGGCGCGTTTGCCGTATGGCACAGCATTGATATAGAGCGCCAAAATCTCGTCTTTGGTCAGCGCTTGCTCAATCTTTAAGGCTAGCAACATCTCTTTAAACTTACGGATGAACGTTTGCTCTAACGAAAACGAGATGTTGCGCGACAGTTGCATTGTGATTGTGCTGGCGCCTGATTTTATCTCGCCGCGGTTCATCAGCAACTGAACGGAGTCGTTAGCCAGCGATATGTAGTCGATGCCGCTGTGTTCGTAGAAACGTTTGTCCTCGGTGTCTAGCAACGCGTTGATGAAGTCTTTTGGGATCTCTTCAAAACGCAATGGTATAGAGCGCCGCTCGCCAAACTCAGCAAGCAACGCACCATCGTTGCTGTACACGCGAAGCGGTGTTTCTAAACGGACCTCGCGGTAGTTTTCGGCTGGTGGAAGCTGCGGGCTTAGGTAGAGATAAATACCGGCAAGAGTGAGAACCACACCACATACAGCCGCTAACGCGAGCCACATAATAGTTGCAAGATGATATCTAGTAGTCGCTGTCATCGGATGTTGTGAATTGTTAGGCTCTATATGAACGCAAATGCGGTGCATAGATTAACACTGCAAATGCCAAATGGTGTTGTAAGTCGAGTGATGTAGTCGACAATTTAAGCATGCTTCTGGACATTTGCTCTTAACTATCAGGTGAGTTAATGTCGCGCCGCAAAGTTTCGTGGAGTTTACGCGAACTGTTGTACGTAAGTGTCGGGAGTTGAAGTGGTTTTTAGTTCTCGAAGAATGATGTCGCAGGCTTTGGTAAGACGCAGCGTGCGAAAGAAGAAGGGAAACCGGGCGAAATAGCTAAGACTGCAGATGGTTGATGACAAAATTTCTGGACGTCATCAAGTAAGTTGCAAATTTCCTGGTAAAGAAGTCGGCTCGTTGTTTGTTGCTAAGCTTGCTGTTGCAGGTGTAGCAAATAGACAGCGCGAGAGCGTGCGGCAGATAGACGCACCCGGCGAACGGTAGCTGGTAGGAACGGTTAAGGAAACGATTATTGTGGGCTTATTCTCATCAAAGTCTGAACTGCTCTTAGGCATGGACATCAGCTCGACGTCGGTTAAGTTGTTAGAACTTACCTCGACGGGGAGCGGTTATCGCGTCGAGTCATATGCAGTTGAACCTCTGCCGCCTAACGCAGTGGTCGAAAAAAACATCGGTGATGTCGAAGGCGTGGGCGATGCGATCAAACGCTTGCTGGCGCGCTCCAAAACGGGTGCGCGGCGGGCAGCGGTTGCTGTTGCCGGGTCAGCCGTCATTACTAAAACCATCGAAATGGACGCTACGCTAAGCGACGAAGAGATGGAGAATCAAATTACGGTTGAAGCAGACCAATACATCCCCTACCCCTTGGACGAAGTTGCGATCGACTTTGAGGTTCAGGGTTTGTCAGAGAGAAACCCTGATCAAGTGGAAGTGCTGTTGGCCGCATGTCGTAAAGAAAACGTTGAGATGCGCGAGGCCGCGTTGGAGTTGGGTGGTTTGAAGCCCATGATCGTCGATATCGAAGCCCATGCAATGATGCGTGCGTTTGAACTAGTGAAGCCTCAACTCGGAAGCAGCCCAGATGATCTGGTTGTTGCCATCATCGATATTGGCGCCACCATGACCACCTTGTCGGTACTAGCGGATAACAAGTCGATTTATACTCGCGAGCAGTTGTTTGGCGGCAAGCAATTGACCGAAGAGATTCAGCGACGCTATAGCTTGTCGTTCGAAGAAGCAGGCTTAGCAAAAAAGCAGGGTGGATTACCCGACGATTACGATGAAGAAGTGTTGCAGCCGTTTAAAGATGCGGTCTTGCAGCAGGTCACACGTTCGTTGCAGTTTTTCTTCTCATCTAGCCAATACGATGATGTGGATTACATTGTGCTTGCAGGCGGTACTGCTTCAATTGATGGCATGGCGGATTTGATAGAGCACAAGCTCGGGACGCCAACGGTCATTGCGAACCCGTTTGTGGAGATGTCGCTGTCGTCTAAGGTAGACGCTAACGCATTGGCTAACGATGCGCCGGCGATGATGATCTCCTGTGGCTTAGCCCTGAGGAGCTTTGACTAATGGCTCGTATTAACTTATTACCCTGGCGTGAATGGGAACGCGAGAAGCGTAAGCAAGAATTTTTGGTCAATTTGGCCTTAGTGTTGCTTGGTGCTGGCTTGGCGGTTTTTGCTTGGGGGTGGCAATTAGACGGTGCAATCGAGCAGCAGACCGCTCGTAACAAGGTGCTAACCACAGAAATTGCTCAGCTAGACGAAAAAATCAAAGAGATAAGCACCTTGCGTCGTGAGCGCGAAGAGCTGCTCTCGCGGATGCGGGTGATCCAGGATTTGCAGGGTAACCGTCCGGTCATCGTGCGAGTGTTCGATGAGTTGGTCCGCACAATGTCTAAAGGTGTGTACTACGAAGAGCTGTCTATGTCCGGTGCGGATCTTGCGGTTTCTGGTACAGCTGAGTCCAACAATAGGATTTCATCTCTGATGCGTAACTTGGATACTTCTGGTTGGTTCCAAAATCCGAACCTCAAGAGCATTAAAGAAGCGTCGCCCAACTCCCAAGCGAGCCGGTTTGACTTGACCTTTAACCAGGTGAATCCCACCGCCACAGCGACGGAGGAGTAACGCATGGCTATGCAAGATACTCTCGAACAGCTGCAGAACTTTGATTTCAGCGATCTGGATGCCAACAACATTGGCTCCTGGCCGAAAGTCGTTAAGATCATCATTATGGTGCTGCTTGCGGCGTTGGTCATTGGCGGCGGTTACTACTTCTATTTAACAGCAAAGCAGAAGACGCTGACCGCTGTGCAGGCGACTGAGCAAGATTTGCGCCGGGACTTTGAAGACAAAAGTGCGCAGGCGACCAATCTCGACGCTTACCGTCAGCAAAAAGAAGAGATGACGGCAACTTTTGGCGCGTTGCTTCGTCAACTGCCCAGTGATACTGAGGTCCCCGGTCTGTTGGAGGACATCACTCGTACAGCGCTGGACAATGAGCTAACGATTGAAAGCATTGAACTTGAGCCCGAGCGGTCAACCGAGTTCTACATAGAGCTGCCTATCCGCATTGTGGTTGAAGGCGACTACCACAAGCTTGGTTCCTTTGTGAGTGGTGTTGCTAGCTTGTCGCGTATTGTGACGCTGCACGATTTTATTATTAAGCCGGAAAACTCGGTGAATAACCTGAAAATGAGTATTGAAGCCAAGACCTATCGATACTTGGAGACGGAGGGCTAATGCGCCAGTTAACCGTACTTCTGCTTAGCCTGTTGGCGGCCACACTGCTTGGTGGTTGCGCTGATGGTGACTTTAGCGATCTAAAAAGCTACATGGATGAGGTGAAGTCGCGCCCGAAGAGCCGAATTCCACCGCTACCTACAATCAAAACGGTTGCTCCCTTTGCTTACCAAGCAAGCGTCATGCGCAGTCCGTTTGAGCCACCAGTTGTGGTTCGTCGAGTTGCTAAAACAGCCGGCGGCCCCCAAGTGGAGCCTGATTTTAATCGGGTTAAGCAAAATTTAGAGCAGTTCCCCATTGCACAATTGGCAATGGTAGGTACGCTGTCACAAAATGGCTCTGTTTTCGCTTTGGTGCGTGATGTGGACGGAGTTGTGCATCGCGTCCGTAAAGGAGACTACATGGGAACTGACCACGGCAATGTCCGAAGTCTGAACGATGTAGCGATAGAACTGGTTGAAATTGTCTCAGATGGTACCGGCGGCTGGGTTCAACGTGAACGCACTGTATCGCTGAAGAGTGTGGAGTAAAGGATGAATAACATGCAAAAGCGGCTCACTCGGGCGTTTGGTACATTTTGTAGACGGGGCTTAAGCCTTAGGTTGCGTTGGTTAACTACAGCACTGCTTGTAGCCTTAGCAACGCCCGCTTGGTCAGCCACAATTCGCGACATCTCGTTTGCCTCTCTTCCAGGCGACAAGACCGAAATTCGGTTTGAGTTTGACGGGGCGCCTACAGATCCACGTGGTTACACCATTGAGCAGCCGGCGCGGATTGTGCTCGACATGCCGGGTGTTGTTAGTGCTCTGAGCAAAAAGCATCATCCTTTAGGTATAGGTAATGCGCGTCGCGTCTCTATTGTTAGCACCGCGGACAGAACCCGCGCTATCGTTAACTTGACGCAACTAGTGGCCTACGACACCAGCATCGATGGGAATACCTTGGTCTTGCTAGTTGGCGCGAACAACAACTCAGGGGTAGTCGCTAGCACAGCGTCAGACTCTTCGAGTTCGTCGGTAAACAATGCGGTTAGCAATAACACCAGCAGCGCTGCAAGTTACTCTGAATCAACTTTGTCTAACGTAGATTTTCGTCGCGGGCCAAACGGTGAAGGGCGTGTGCTTCTTACCTTGTCTGACCCTAAAGCGCCAGTTGACGTCACAAGTGCAGCGGGCAATATCCGAGTAGAAATTCGCAACACCGCACTGCCAGAAGCCATGCGTCGACGTCTTGATGTCACCGACTTTGCAACGCCGGTGGAAGTGGTTGATGCTGTCCAAGAAGGCAACCACACGGTTCTTAACATTGCCGCCAACGGTGACTACGACTACCTCGCGTACCAGACCGACGGCACCATGTCGATTGATGTGAGCCCGGTAACCGAAGACGAGATTGCGGCTCGTAGCGATATCTTCAAGTATACGGGCGAAAAGTTATCGTTGAACTTCCAAGACATTGAGGTGCGCTCGGTTCTTCAGTTAATCGCAGACTTCACTGACTTGAACTTGGTGGCTAGTGATACGGTCGCTGGTCGCATTACTCTGCGCTTGAAGAACGTGCCTTGGGATCAAGCGTTAGAGCTGATCTTAAAGACCAAAGGTTTGGATAAGCGTCAAGCCGGTAACGTGCTCTTAGTAGCGCCAGCGTCTGAAATTGCGGCTCGCGAAAAACTCGAGCTTGAAAACCAAAAGCAAATCTCTGAGCTAGCGCCTTTGCGTACTGAGTTCATTCAAGTGAGCTACGCTAGTGCCACGGAGCTTTACGATCTATTTTCCGCTTCGACCTCTAGCGGTGGGTCAGTTGTCTCTGATCGCGGTAGTGTGATTGTTGATGAGCGTACCAACTCAATCATTTTGACCGATACCGCTGACCGTCTAGAAGACTTCCGTCGAGTTATCTCACGGCTGGATGTACCGGTTCCGCAAGTACTGATCGAGTCGCGCATTGTTGCTGCTAACGCCAACTACTCCAAGCAGTTGGGTGTGAAGTGGGGTGGCGGTGCATTGAAAGACAACGGCGCACAGCTGCTTAAGTATGGTGGTTCCTCTGAGACCCTAACCGAGCTGCAAAACGGCTTCGCCGAAGCCAATGAAGATGCGACTGGCCCCTTTAATCCAGACCCAACGGGCTTCACCATTACCGATACTACGGCTAACGTTGTAGATCTAGGCGTGACGGGCCAAGGCGTTAGTAGCTTTGGTGTTGGTATCACGGCAAGTAGCTATATCTTGGACTTGGAGCTTTCTGCTCTACAGACCGATGGCCATGCCGAAGTTGTGGCGCGACCAAAGGTCATCACCGCAGACAAGTCGACCGCTATGATCGAGTCGGGTGTTGAGATTCCTTATCAAGAGGCAACCAGCAGTGGTGCAACCTCTACGTCCTTTAAGGACGCGGTGTTGAAGCTTGAGGTTACACCTCAGATTACACCAGATAACCGGATCATCATGGACCTGAACGTGAAGCAAGATACGGTTGCTCAGCTCACGGTTGGTGGCGCCCCGGCAATCAACACCAACGAAGTTGAGACGGAAGTACTAGTGGATAACGGCCAGACCATCGTATTGGGCGGTATCTTCCAGACAGATAAAACCATTTCAACGGTCAAGACGCCGTTCTTTGGTGACCTACCTTATGTAGGCCGATTGTTCCGACGTGATTCTGAGCGCGATGACAAGACCGAACTATTGATCTTTGTTACGCCTAGAATCCTCAAGGATTCCATCACCGACCGTTAAGCCTCCTAAGTACGAATCGGCTTGACGAAGGCGACCTAAGGGTCGCCTTTTTTTTGCTTGGTTTTTTTCCTTGGCAGACCTGGCTTTACCATAGGCAAGCCAGCGAGCAGGCATTACACTAAGGTCTTGTTGTCATTCGGCGTTGTTCATGGCTGCGCAGAACATATTTCTGGTAGGTCTAATGGCGGTTGGCAAAACCACCATCGGCCGACTCCTGGCTGATGCAATTCATTGGCACTTTGTTGATTCGGACCACGTGATCGAAGAACGGGCGGGCGCTGATATTCCCTGGATCTTTGATGTTGAGGGCGAGGCTGGGTTTCGTGACCGAGAGCAGTCGGTTATCGCCGAGCTGAGCCAATCGAGTGGCCTAGTGTTAGCTACCGGTGGCGGGGCGGTGTTGCGGGTGGAAAATCGGCAAATGTTAGCCGCCAACGGCGTGGTTGTGCACTTGGACAGCTCGCTGGAACATCTGGTGGCACGAACTCGCAAGGATAAGAATCGGCCTTTGCTCAATCCTAAAGGCGGTCCCAAAGGTGGTCACAGAGGCAATCACAAAGGTAGTGCCACAGATGGGGTTAAGAAGTCGCTGCCGGCGACAGAGGCATCCGAGCCCAGTATGCGAGAAACCCTGCAGCGCCTGCAGTGCGAACGCGGTCCGCTGTATACAGAGATTGCCGACTACCGCTTCACCACGGATAGCTCTAGTCCAAAAGTTCTAGCGCGGCATATAGAGCAGCAGTTGCGCAACGATGGGATTTTAGGTTGAACCAAACAAAAACGACCAGCGTTAACGTCAGTTTGGGCGACCGCAGCTATCCGGTACATATAGGCCAAGACCTGCTCGGGCGCGGTGATTTGATGTTGCCAGCGCTGGTGGGTGACCAAGTTGCCATCATCACCAACACAACCATTGCCTCGCTTGAGGGCGGTTGCTATCTCGAGTCCGTGCGGGGCTGCTTTGCGAACCAGAAGGTTGACGTATACGACCAACTACCTGACGGCGAACAGCACAAGTCTTTTGCTAACTATCAGGCCATTCTGGATTTCCTGATGCAGCGTCGGCACAACCGGAGTACCACGCTTGTTGCCTTGGGTGGTGGAGTGGTCGGTGATCTCACGGGCTTTGTTGCGGCAACCTTTCAGCGCGGGGTGGGGTTTGTGCAAATTCCAACTACCTTACTTGCGCAAGTAGATTCTTCAGTTGGCGGCAAAACTGCCATCAATCATCCAGCAGGAAAGAACATGGTTGGTGCTTTCTACCAGCCTAGTGCGGTGTTAGCCGATATTGATGTGCTCAATACCCTGCCGTTGCGGGAATATACCGCTGGGCTTGCTGAGGTGATCAAATATGGCGTTATTGAAGACCCAGACTTTTTTGCCTGGTGTGAAGCAAATTCTGCCGCTCTGGCGGAACGTGACCCCCAAGCTCTGATCCATGCGGTAAAGCGGTCGGTTGAGGTCAAAGCCGCCGTTGTTGCCGAAGACGAGCGTGAGCAAGGGCGGCGCGCAATCTTGAATTACGGACACACCTTTGGGCATGCGGTGGAGATGTTAACCGGCTACACCCGCTATTTGCATGGGGAAGCCGTTGCGTTGGGCATGGTTGCCGCTGCACAATTGTCTGCCGTGCAGGGGCGTGTTACGCCAGATGTTGTAGAGCGATTAATCGATTTGCTAAAGGCGGTTGGCTTGCCGGTTGCATTCCCTGCGGATCTCTCCGAGGATGCTGTGCTGGATGCCATGGGTATGGATAAAAAGGTGCTGGATGGCAGGCAAAGATTTATTGTGGCGGACTCCATCGGCAGTGTACAAGTAGATGACGCGGTGACCTCAATGCAACTACGTTCGGCCATTGCGCAGGCGGTATTATCTAAGTGACCAACAGCGAACTAGCTTTCTTGGGGTTGTCTCACAACCCATTTGTCCTAACTGGCGATGCTTTCTACCCGGGCGGTCAGCGCAAGCGTCTGCTTGATCAATTGTCCCACCTAAGCCAATGGTCGCGTCGATCTTTACTGGTTACCGGTGTTGCCGGGAGTGGTAAAACCACCTTGTTCGATCACCTAGCTAGCGGCATGGAGCCAAAAGCATTGGCTGCAAAGATCCATGGTGAGGTTTCTACGTCGCGCCGTGATGTTCTAGCAGCCGCAGCTCAAGGGTTTGGTGTTGCCGCAGCGCGCGATGCTAAAGCAGATGTCTTGGATGAACTGATTCGCACTTTTGTTGAAGAGCAACAGCAACAAGAGCGTTTGTGTGTCATCTTGGTAGACGACACGCATCGTCTAGACAGTCGTGCAATTGATACCTTGTTGCGCCTGTCGTTAGATTGCAAAGTTCGAATTGTCATGTTTGCTGAGCCCACCGTGTCACGCATGGTTGAAGAGATCGGCGCCAGTTTAGATATCGCGTGTCATGAAACCCAACTCATTGGGTTTGGTCAGGCGGACGTTCGCGGTTACTTAGAGTGGCGATTTGAACAAGCCAACTATCGGGGGCGCGTACCTTTTACCGATGCTCAGGTAGAAACTATTGCCAAGGTTTCCAGCGGTTTGCCTGGCCGTATTGATGAGCTTGCTGGGCAAGAGTTGGCCCGGTTAAGCAGCGGTGAAGTAGAGGAAGAAGAATCTAGCTTTCCGTTAACACACCGCATGTTGATCGGTATGTTGGTGGTGGTCTTTGGCCTGTTGTATTTGCTGGTTAGCGGTGGAGACGATACGCCAACGCCGGTGGTAGACGCAGAAGAGCTTGCGGCAGCAGAGACAATGGCACAGCCGGTAACCGGCGATTTAGTTGCGCGCAGCGCGCAAGACACAATGCTGCCTGCCACTGAGGCTCAAGCGCCGACAGATCGCCCCAATACAACGCCTCTACCGGATCCCCAGGACAACAATCAAGCGAAGGTGTCACGCCCCGCGCTGAAAAGTGCACAGGAGATTGCTCGCGAGAAGGCGGCTGCTGCAGCCAAGCTCAAGCAAGAAGCGGAACGGCTAGCTGCCGCGAAGGTGGCAGCGGCTGAAAAAGCGGCAGCAATTGAAGCGCAGCGCGTGGCTAAAGAACGCAAGGCACGTGAAGCACAGCTGCTCGCGGACAAAGTCGCCGCAGAGAAAAAGAAAGCCGCGGCCGCGGCTCAGCTTGCTGAACAGCAAAAACTGGATCGAGAAAAAGCCCAGCCCCTAGCCTCAACAACGGGTGGAGCAAGTGAGCGAGGCGAGCGTTGGCTGCTGCAGCAGGATGCTAACAGCTTCACGTTGCAACTCTTTACCTTGTCCAGCGCAGAAAGTGTTGCTCGCTATATAGGGCGCCAAGCCGACCCAGAAAAGTTTGCAACCTACACCTTCCGGCGTGCAGGCAAACGCTTTCACGTGGTGGTTTATGGGTTGTATCCATCCAAAGCGGCCGCCAGTGCCGCTAGCGTTCAGCTGCCTAAGGCTATGGATGTTAAAGAGCCTTGGATTCGGACTGTGGGGCAGATTCAGACGACAATTCGGACGCCGCCTGCGGGTTAGTTCTTGGGTGTGTTCGTTCTGGGGTTCCCGGTCTATCAGCGCCGATGGGTTTGGTTTTGCTCCACAGGGCCACGGGGTTGAAAGCGGATTTTGTGCGATTCCAATGCTTAAGTTGCGCAAAACCAAACCCACCGGCACTGCTAGACCTGCATTCTCAGGCGGCATCGCCGTGGCTATCCGCATTCGCTAAGCTCGCTGAGCTGTTGATCTATTGCTAGCGTAGAGCGGGTGCGGGAGAAATTGTTTTGCGCAACTTAAGCGTTGGAATCGCCTCCATGCCACTTTCACCCTCATGGCCCTGTGGAGTAAAACAATTTGTTCCGCAGCTGCGCCTGCGCTGCACCTGAATTGGATAGCGCGTGCGTGTAGGTTCTCGGGTTCCCGGTCTATCAGCGCCGATGGGTTTGGTTTTGCTCCACAGGGCCATGGGGTTGAAAGCGGATTTTGTGCGATTCCAGCGCTTAAGTTGCGCAAAACCAAACCCACCGACACTGCTAGACCTGCATTTCCAGGCAGCACCGCCGTGGCTATCCGCATTCGCTAAGCTCGCTGAGCTGTTGATCTATTGCTAGCGTAGAGCGGGTGCGGGAGAAATTGTTTTGCGCAACTTAAGCATGGGAATCGCCTCCGTGTCGCCGTCACTCTCATGGCCCTGTGGAGCAAAACAATTTGTCCCGCGCCCGTGATGCCCGAGAAAATAAACTCCACATCCCAAGCAACTTGTAGCAAGCTACAGTTTTCGTCATTTCTACAAGCCCCGGAGCATTACCATGGCCGAAGCAAAAATCAGCAGTACAGACAACTTTTTCCTGAACGGCAATTTCAGCCCAATCGCCGAAGAGCGTGATGCTGAAAACATGGAAGTTCAAGGCAATATCCCGCAGGACCTAGCGGGTAACTTTTTGCGGATCGGTCCTAACCCAGTGCACATCTTCAGCGAAGAGGCGTACCACACCTTTGATGGTGACGGCATGATCCACGCCATTGAGTTTACGGATGGGTCGGCGCGCTA
This sequence comes from uncultured Pseudomonadales bacterium, assembly GCA_938036875.1. Taxonomy (GTDB): domain Bacteria; phylum Pseudomonadota; class Gammaproteobacteria; order Pseudomonadales; family Azotimanducaceae; genus CALHVX01. The sequence continues at coordinate 19,859 of CALHVX010000025.1, read as the reverse complement.
TCGCAATCGCTTTGTGCAAACTGATGGCTACAAGCTAGAGCAAGAGCGTGGCGATTGGGTCTATAAAGGGATGAACTCGATGCTGGACCCCACGCCGTCTCGGGTACCTGAAGGTGCTCCAAGCAACAAAAATTTGGCGAATACCGCCTTTGCGTTTCACAACAACACGCTTTATGCCTTGCACGAACCGTCGCAACCAACAGTGATCCGCTTGCCTGGGTTGGAGACCGAAGGGGCAACGGATTTTGATGGAAAGTTAAGGCATCCGTTTACCGCGCATCCCAAAGTTGACCAAAAAACTGGTGAGATGATGACTTTTGGTTATGCATTTCAGACGCCTTTTGTGAGTTACTCGGTGATCAATAAAGACGGTGAGTTGATCCACTCAACGCCGATAACCATAGAAAAACCAGTGTTTATGCACGATTTTGCGGTAAGTGAAAAGCACACGCTGTTTTTAGATTTTCCGATTACGCTAGATTTTGAGCGTGCAATATCTGGGGGTCCCGCGTTGGACTACGAAGAGTCTCATGGTGCACGCATTGGCGTGATGCCGCGTTTTGGTACCGATGCTGACGTACGTTGGTTCGAAGTGAAGCCGGGCGTAGTGGTGCATACCGCCAATGCTTGGGAAGAGGGTGATGAGATAGTGCTACAAGCGTCACGGTCAAAAACAGCAGATATTGTTGGTGTGGGTAGTATCCCCGAAGATAAATTGGCGGATACACACGGGCAGCTTTACCAGTGGCGCATCAACCTGAAAACGGGTGCAATCACGGAAGGTCCATTAAGCAAACTGCATTGTGATTTCACTCGAGTTAACGATGACTATGCCTGTCATCAAACCCGTTTTGTGTACGGCGCGGTGTTTAATCCAAAGCGCCCCTTCACCTTTGACGGCGTCATGAAGTACGACAGCCAATCGGCAAGTGAGACTACCTACTACTACGGTGATAGCAGATACGGCGGCGAGGCTGTGTTTGCGCCTCGCGTTGGGGCTAGTGCCGAAGATGATGGCTACTTAATCACCTTTGTTCACGATGAAGGTGCTGATCAGAGTGAGTGCGTGATTATTGATGCGCAGGATGTTGCCGCTGGGCCCGTGGCTACGATTGTTATGCCGTTTAGGGTGCCTTATGGGTTTCACTCTGGATGGGTTGGGGCTCGCTAGTTTTTTGGTTTAGGTTGGTTGGCTTTCTCGGTCCGGTGGGTTTTGGTTTTGCTCCACAGGGCCATGGGGTTGAAGGCAGATTTTGGGCGATTCCTACGCTTAAGTTGCGCAAAACCAAAACCCACCGAACCGAGAAATGCTACTAGCTTAGATCAAAGCGAATAACAGCTGGGGTTGCTGTGTGCGGTGAGCCTAGAATTTCAGATTGATGGTGGGCTTGCGCCCAGCGAGAAGTGAAGCACCTTCGTTGGATTTCATCGTTACCCTTGAGCGCGGGAGCGGGAGAAATTGTTTTGCGCAACTTAAGCATTGGAATCTCCTCCAATGCTTCCCTCAACCCCATGGCCCTGTGGAGCAAAACACTTTGTCCCGCTCCCGTGCCCAAAGCCTACCAAAGCAAACCCACTAAGGCAGCTGAGTAACCCCCATGAGTTCCCGATCCAACTCACGAGCTGCTTCACGCCCCTCGTTAATCGCCCGAACAACCAACGACTGCCCACGACGGCAATCACCAGCAGCGTAAACGTTGCTCACGTTGGTCTTGTAAACTCCGTACTCGGCTTGATAGTTGGAACGCTCGTCGTACGCCACCTGTAGCGGGTCAGACGCGCCGTGCTCTGGGCCTAAGAAGCCCAAGGCCAAGAACGCTAGATCACAAGGCCATTCACGCTCGCTGCCAGGAATGTTCTCGATGCGACCGTTCTTCATCTCAACATCAACCGTACGTATCGCTTTGAGGTTGCCGTTGCCATCGCTCACAAATTCGGCGCTAGAGATGCCGTAGACCCGAGGGTCGTTGCCATACTTCTGAGCTGCTTCTTCGTGGCCGTAGTCCACGCGATGGATGCGTGGCCAAGTTGGCCAAGGGTTGTTGTCAGCGCGCTCGGCAGGGGGCTGTGGGAACAGCTCAAAGTTCACCAGGCTTTTGCAGCCGTGGCGTAGTGAGGTGCCAATACAGTCCGTGCCGGTGTCGCCGCCGCCGATGACAATCACGTGCTTGTCTTTAGCCGAGATGTAGTTGCCGTCTGAGTGCTCGCTATCCAAGAAGCTGCGTGTGTTGGCGGTCAAGAACTCCATGGCAAAGTGCACACCATTAAGCTCACGACCATCAATGGGTAGGTCTCGTGGTGAGGTAGCACCCGTGCAAAGCAGCACCGCATCAAAGTCTTTGGCCAATTGACGTACGTCTTGGCTGCCATCGTTACCGTCTGCAACCGCAGTGCCGGTGATGAAGGTGATGCCTTCGTCACGTAGTAGCTGCACGCGTCGTTCTACCACAACAGCCTTATCTAGCTTCATGTTGGGGATGCCGTACATCAACAGGCCGCCAATGCGGTCAGCACGCTCGTAAACGGTAACGCTATGGCCGGCTTTGTTGAGTTGAGCTGCAGCAGAAAGCCCGGCGGGCCCAGAACCGATGACGGCGACGGTTTTGCCCGTGCGTATCGCCGGTGGCTGAGGCACTACCCAACCTTCAGCAAAGCCACGGTCAATGATGGCCATCTCGATGTTTTTGATGGTAACCGCGGGATCCGTGATGCCGAGAACGCAGGAGCCTTCACAAGGAGCCGGGCAGACACGCCCGGTAAACTCTGGGAAGTTGTTGGTTTTGTGCAGGCGATCTAGCGCCTCACGCCAATGGCCGCGATACACTAGGTCATTCCACTCGGGGATGAGGTTGTGAATGGGGCAGCCGTTGTCACTTTGGCAAAACGGCACGCCACAATCCATGCAGCGTGCGCCTTGGGTGGTAAGCCGCTCTTCATCGTGGTTGGTGTATATCTCTTTGAAGTCTAGCTGTCGTTTGGCAGCGTCGCGGTACGGCGCTGTCTCGCGTTGAAACTCCATGAACCCTGTGGGTTTTCCCATCTTATCTAAACCTTGCTAAGTGGCCCCATAGTTGCGGCCGTAGTCTCTAACCCGCGCTTACGGCGGTCTTGTTTGCTTCGAGCACGCGCTTGTAGTCGGTAGGCATTACCTTCACAAACTGCTGCAGGCTGGCTTCCCAATTTTCTAGGAGCCGTTTGCCTACCGCTGAGTCGGTGTACCGCACATGACTTTCGATCATTTCACGTAACTCTTTGATGTCTTCATCCGCCTGCATAGTCTCCAGGTTAACCATCTCTGGGTTGCAGTTGACGCTGAAGCTGTTGTTCGGGTTCCAGACGTACGCAATGCCACCGCTCATGCCAGCTGCAAAGTTGCGTCCAGTCTCACCCAAGATCACAACACGACCACCGGTCATGTATTCACAGCCGTGGTCACCCACGCCTTCAACGACTGTGCGTGCCCCAGAGTTGCGAACGCAGAAACGTTCGGCAGCAATGCCGCGGAAGTACGCCTCACCGCTGGTGGCACCGTAGAGGACAACGTTACCCACCAATATGTTTTCTTCAGCAACAAAAGTGCTGACCTTGGGTGGGTACACAATGACGCGTCCGCCAGACAGCCCTTTGCCAACAAAGTCGTTGGCATCGCCTTCGACTTCTAGGGTCACGCCTTTGGCAAGCCAGCAACCGAAGCTTTGCCCGGCGCTGCCGTCAAACTTAAAGTGAATTTGATCGTCCGGGAGCATCTGTGGACCCACCTCGCGGATGATCTTGTTGGAGAGCATAGCGCCAACCACGCGGTTGGTATTCACAATGGGTAGCTCTTGATATACACGCTCGCCATTTTGAATCGCGGGATCCGCTAGCTTCATCATCTGGTTATCCAGCGCGCGCTCAAGCTCGTGGTCTTGGGTGTCAACGTTGTAGCTACCCAAGAAACCGTCAGGTCGTGCTGCTGGCGTCAGGATGGTGCTCAAGTCTACGCCGTCAGACTTCCAGTGCGTGATTGCCTCGCTGGTGTTCAGTGCGTCAACTCGGCCTACCATCTCGTTGATGGTTTTAAAGCCCAGCTCTGCCATGATCATGCGCAGCTCTTTCACCACCATGAAGAAGTAGTTCACCACGTGCTCAGGTTCGCCCTTGAACTTCTTACGTAGTTCTGGGTCTTGGGTCGCTATGCCAACAGGGCAGGTGTTGAGATGACACTTGCGCATCATGATGCAACCCAGCGCGATGAGGGGTGCCGTTGCAAAACCAAACTCTTCTGCACCCAGCAACGCGGCTATGGCAACGTCGCGACCGGTTTTAAGCTGGCCGTCTGTTTGCAGTACAACGCGTGAGCGTAAGTTGTTCATGACCAGCGTTTGGTGGGTCTCAGCAATGCCGAGCTCCCAGGGCACACCAGCGTGCTTAATGGAGGTTAAGGGTGATGCACCAGTACCACCGGTGTCTCCAGCTACCACGATGTGGTCAGCGCGTGCTTTGGTTACACCCGCTGCTACTGTGCCAACACCGATCTCGGCGCCCAGCTTGACGCTGATTCGAGCTTTAGGGTTGGCGTTCTTTAAGTCGTGAATCAGCTGCGACATATCTTCAATAGAATAGATGTCGTGGTGTGGCGGTGGGCTAATCAAGCCTACGCCTGGTGTGGAGTGTCTAAGGCTTGCGATGTAGTCATCGACCTTAGTGCCTGGTAGCTCGCCACCTTCACCGGGCTTAGCACCTTGGATGATCTTGATTTGCAGTTCATCCGCGTTGCTTAGGTAGTTGATAGTGACACCAAAGCGACCGCTGGCTACCTGCTTGATTGCGGAGCGCTTGGAGTCACCGTTGGCCATGGGGATAAAGCGTTTCGCGTCTTCGCCGCCTTCACCGGTGTTCGATTTGCCGCCTAGGCGGTTCATCGCAATTGCCAATGACTCGTGTGCTTCAGCACTTATGGAGCCAAAGCTCATAGCACCGGTCGCAAAGCGTTTTACGATTTCTGCCGCAGGCTCCACCTCATCAATATCGATGGGGCCGCCGTTCACGTCTTTGTTGAAACCCAACAAGCCGCGCAAAGTAGCGTTACGAGTGCTTTCTTCGTTGGTGTGCTTGGAGAAAGTCCAGTAGGTATCTTCGGAGTTTGTGCGCACGGCCACTTGCAAGTTGCCCACGGACTCAGGATCCCACATGTGGGTGTCGCCATTGCGACGCCAGTGGAAATCACCCGGGTTGCCCAGCTCGACGACATTAACCAGCTCCTGAGCGGGGTAGGCGATGTCGTGCCGGCGTTGCATTTCTTCTGCCAGCACTTTCAAGCTAGCGCCTTGAACACGACTAGCGGTGCCTTTGAACGCTAGGCTAATGACGTCTTCCGCGAGACCAATGGCTTCGAAGATCTGGGCCCCTTTGTACGATTGCAATGTGGAGATGCCCATCTTGGCCATCACCTTCATCATGCCTTTAGCGACCGCCTTGCGGTAAGCGGCGATGATGTCTTCGTCAGATTTAATATGCTCAGCACCATCGAGGTAGCCGTTGCTACGTGCGTCCCACAGCGCTTCAAAGGCTAGGTATGGGTTGATGGCGTCAACACCAAAGCCGGTAAGTAGGCAGTGATGGTGCACTTCGCGTGCTTCACCACTTTCTAGCACTATGCCAATGCGGGTGCGGGTATGACCGGCAATTAGGTGGTGGTGTACCGCCCCTACGGCGAGCAAGGAGCTGATCGCAATCCGCTTAGCGTCCATGTTGCGATCCGACAGGATCACCAAGCTGTAGCCGTCCTTGATGGCTTGGTCCGCTTCTTGGCAAATGCGTGCAAGCCCGTCGCGTAAACCTTGCTCGCCGCTATCGGCAGCATGGGTGATGTCGATAGTTTGGCTACGCCAGCCGCGGTAGTTCATATTCTTTAGGCCGGCCAACTCGTCATTCGACAAAATTGGGTGGGGCAGATGCAGCCGATGTGCATGTTCTGGCGTTGTTTCCAGCAGGTTAGACTCTGGGCCGATATAGCATTCCAGCGCCATAATGACTTCTTCGCGGATGGAGTCGATCGCCGGGTTGGTCACCTGCGCAAAGCGTTGCTTAAAATAGTCGTAGATCATGCGCGGCTTTTCACTCATGACGGCAAGCGCTGAGTCGTTGCCCATGCTGCCCAGCGGGTCTCGTAGCTCGCTAACCAATGGCAGCAACATAAACTGCAAGGTTTCTTGGGTGTAACCAAAGGCTTGCATGCGCGGGATCAAGGTCTCTTGCTCTAGGCCTTGGCCGATCACAATAGGTACTTCAGATAAAGCTAAGCGTTGCGCAGCCAGCCAATCCGCGTACGGGTTTGCGTTGGCGAACTCAGACTTCAGCTCAGCATCTGGGATCATACGCCCGGCTTCAAAGTCTATTAAGAACATGCGCCCGGGCTTTAGGCGACCTTTCTCAACGATGGTTGCTGGATCTAGTTTCACCACGCCTACTTCTGAGGCCATGATGCATTTGTCATCGTTGGTAATGTAGTAGCGGCTAGGGCGTAAGCCGTTGCGGTCGAGCACGGCGCCGATGTAGTTACCGTCGGTGAAGGCAATAGAAGCTGGACCATCCCAAGGTTCCATCAAGCACGAGTTGTACTCATAGAAGGCGCGCTTTTCTGCCGACATGGTTTTGTGTTGTTGCCAGGCTTCCGGAATCATCATCATTACCGCTTCGTGCAGCTTGCGGCCGTTCATGAGTAGGAACTCAAGCACATTATCAAAGCTACCGGAGTCGGAGGTCTCGATGTTCACAATAGGGAACAGCTTTTTGAGATCGTCTCCAAACAGCTTGCTGGAGGCCGCACCTTCGCGGGCGTTCATGTTGTTGACGTTGCCCAGCAGCGTGTTGATCTCACCGTTGTGGCTCATGAAGCGGTTTGGTTGTGCACGATCCCACGAGGGGAAAGTGTTGGTGCTGAATCGTGAATGCACCATGGCGAGGTGGCTACTGTACTCGGCATCGCGCAAGTCAGGGTAGAAAGGGAAGACCTGCTCTGGCGTCAACATACCCTTGTAGACGATGACTTTGCTGGACAAGGTGCAAACGTAGAATAGGTTGCGTTGCTCTACCGCTTCGTTGCTGCGTAGTTGGTTAGTGGCGTACTTTCGTATTAGGTACAGCTTACGTTCGAAGTCATCACCGGTTAGGCCATCGGTTGCCGCGATAAACAGCTGCTCCATGACGGGCATGGCTTCGCGTGCGGCTTTGCCGATATCAGCGCCGTCTGGGTCGATGGGTAAGGCGCGCCAGCCGATCAAGCGTTGTCCACTGGCCTTGATACCTTCTTCTACTTTTTGTTTGCACAGCTCCCGAGAAGCTTGGTCTTGGGGTAGGAACACGTTGCCCACGCCGTAAGCACCAGTAGCCGGCAGGTCTTCTTGCCATAGCCGTTTGGCTTCGCGGCGTAACAGCGCATCGGGCAGCCCGGTCAAGATGCCGGCGCCATCGCCCGTATTTTTTTCGTAGCCAACGCCACCCCGATGGATCATGCAGCAGTTCATTTGCTCTGCTTCATCCAAAATGCTGCGGCTGGCGCGGCCTTTGATGTCGCAAACGAAACCAACGCCACAGCTATCGTGCTCTTCCCGAGGGTCGTACAAACCTTGGCGTGCTGGTAGGCCGATCCGCTTCAACGGCGCTTGTGACGACGGTTGAACGCTGGAGTTAACCTGTGGTTGGGTCCCGCCGAGGCTGAGGGATTGGGGCACTTGTTGGTCGTTGTGTTCGTTCATGCAAATGTTGTTCCGTTGGACTAAACCCTGCTGGGTATTAATGCCGCGCAAGCGTATGCCCCAACGTCTGTCCTAGGCGTTAGGGGGAGTACTGACTCGATCGGTTGCACCGACCCTTGCGAGCTCGCTAAGTTATTGATTTATTATAATTATTATTATTTTGCCACAAGCGATAAAAAGGCCAGTTGCTGGGCCTATTCACGAGCGGGGACGCAACATCTCAAAAAAGCCCGCTTGAATCAAGTTTGTGGCCCTTTTGGGTGGTATTTCCCAGCTGCTTAGATAGCGATTTACCTGACCTCGACCCGGTTTGGGCCAGATTAGGCGGCTCGGAACCAACAACGGTAAATTGGCTGGAAATCTAGGCTCTTGTACAGCGCCGCCCCTGGCTTATTGGCTTCGATCATCTGGAGGTAGGCTTTGGATGCGCCCGCCGTTGCTCCCCAGCGGAGCAGTTGCTCAACCAAGAGTCGGCCGTAGCCCTGCTGGCGCTCATTTGGGTCCGTTATTATGTCAAACAAACCGACAAAATTGGCTTCGGATACCGCCAAGCCACAGGCCACAGGTCGCTCTCTAGGGCCGCTTCCAGCAAAGAGTACGCCAAACCCACAAAGCGCCTGTATGCCCCTTAGAATGGCTCCATGCAGTACTTTCGCGCTACTGGGGACCTGCGCAAGCTTGGTGTAGATATCCAGCCAAGCTTCAATGCCCACGGTCTCAAAGCGAGTCGGGTTTGGGTTTCGCGTAAAGCGCTCGGGCGCTGGTGGTGTCGAGCTGAAATCTCTGAGTTGAACAACCGCTGGATCCGACAAGGTGTATCCCCGCTTGGTGAGGAAATTGTCTAGCTCAGGGTAGGGCGAGATGCTGGTTAGCCGGAAAATGGTTTGCAACTGCTCACGTGCATAGAGATTTTCGCAGTAGCGCACGCGTTCTTCGATGGGCATGGGGTTTCCGGGGAGCGTGGGGTACAGCGGTGAGATGGAATTGGCGCGTTTGGTAAAGCCTTTGGCGAAGCGCAGCACCCAGCCGTCGTAAAACTGTTGCTGTAGTGCAGGCCATGCGTTCAGCGATGCTTCTTCTACTCTTCTAGCCAATTGCGCTGCGCTGTTGGTTTTGGCGTTAGACTCTAGCCTGCTGGTTGTAGCGGCATCCGACGTTGGTTCGGTCATGACGTTCTTTGCCCATCGTTGAAGGTGGTGCTTGCCAGTTAGAATTTGGTGATAGTCCCCTGTATTAGTCCCCTGTAATAGTCTCCTGCATTAGGTCCTGCTACTGGGTTTTTTAGTATGCCTTTGGGGGCAAAACTTTAGGAGTCATGAGCATCGCAGAAAACCGAGCAAGTTTCCCCGTGGTTGTGCATCTGCTGCTGCAACGCTCCCAGCCTGAGGCGGATGCGGTTGAGATGCTGCTGCTGCGGCGGGCAAATACCGGATTTATGGACGGTTACTTTAGTTTGCCAGGTGGCCATGCGGAGCCGGGTGAGTTACCGATCGCGGCGGTGACACGAGAGCTGCACGAAGAGATTGGTGTGCAAGTTCATGATCCCCAGCCGTTGGTGGTGCTGCCATATCAGTCTGGACACCATGTGGGCTACAACTTTGTGTTTACCTCAAGCCAGTGGCAGGGCGGTGCACACTTAGCTGAGCCTGAATCCGCCGATTTGTTGTGCTGGGTACCAGCGTCTGCGCTGCCTCAGCCCGCGGTCCCTTGGCTTGCCCAGGTTTTACAGGCAGCAGCAGGGCAGGGTTGGTATCAAGAGCTAAAATACGAGCGCTAGGACTGCACAAACTCGATGTTCTGCTGGTCCCGCTCGCGCTCATCTGGTGGTATCCAGGCGCCGTTGGCGAGCTCAAATATCTCATCGGAAACCACCATGCGTCTTGTGCTGTCTGGGCTGTTGTCCTCGTTGCGCACCTGCACCCGTTGATGACGGGTGGCTTTGTCTGCCTCTAAGACAATGACCTGCAACTCGCAATCAATGGCCGCAACCCGCTGGTAAAAGGCTTCTCGCGCGGCCGGTTGCACCAGCCCAAGCTCCAGCACCGCATCGACCTCGGCATCCAGCAAGCTCATGGCCACCAACCAAATTTGCTCGATACAGCGCTCCTTGCGTTCGTTGTACCAAGTCATGAAGTCTTGCTCAGGCCGATCTTGGGAGAATAGGGTCACCATCCACTCGTCCAGATTCAGGTGCACTGCATGGCGTTCGAAGCACAGCTTGGCTGCGTAGGTGGATTTGCCGGCGCCAACTGGCCCCTCAATTAACAATAGTGTTGCCATAGGTTGGCCGCCCTGATGGATGCTGGATGCTGCTTATGGGTGTCAAAAATGTGTCATAGGCTGGTTTTTCACTAGCATAACGCCTTAGAGCAAATAGCGGCAGCATACGAGAACAGGTTAGGTGCGCTTAGGCTCTACATTTCCTACAATACGCGGCTCAATTACTTGAAGAGAGTTGCTCATGAAAGATCCGGTTCGAGTCACCGTTACCGGCGCTGCCGGCCAAATCGGCTACGCATTGCTGTTTCGCATCGCCTCGGGCGAAATGTTGGGTAAAGACCAGCCCGTTATTCTGCAACTCCTCGAAATCCCGCCAGCGTTGGGTGCCCTGCAGGGGGTCATTATGGAAATTGAAGATTGTGCGTTTCCGCTGGTACAAGGTTTTGTTGCCACCTCTGATGCTAACGAAGGCTTTAAAGACACCGATTATGCGTTGCTGGTGGGTTCTCGCCCACGCAGCAAGGGCATGGAGCGGAAAGATCTGCTCGAAGCCAATGCAGCCATTTTCTCCGTTCAAGGCAAAGCGATCAACGACAGTGCCAGCCGTGATGTGAAGGTGTTGGTTGTGGGTAACCCAGCAAACACCAACTCTTTGATTGCGCAACGCAACGCACCCGACATTGATCCTCGCCAATTCACCGCGATGACCCGCTTGGATCATAACCGCGCTGAAGCTCAGCTGGCGGCCAAAACTGGTAAGCACGTCACCGACGTATCAGGCCTCTGCATTTGGGGTAACCACTCTGCTACTCAGTATCCCGACCTTCATGAGGCTAGCGTTGCTGGTAAGCCCGCCTTGGATCTTGTCGATCAGTCTTGGTACGAAAAGGATTTCATCCCGGCAGTGCAGCAGCGTGGTGCGGCCATTATTGAAGCACGTGGTGCCTCAAGTGCCGCCTCTGCTGCGAATGCGGCCATCGACCATATGCGCGATTGGGCGCTAGGTGGCGATGAAGTGGTCAGCATGGGTGTTTACTCTGATGGCAGCTACGGTATCGCTGAAGGCCTGATTTACTCTTTCCCGGTCCGCGCTGGCAACGGCAAGTGGGAGATTGTGCAAGGGCGTGATATCAACGACTTCAGCCGTGCCAAGATGAAGGCAACCGAGCAGGAGCTGATTGAAGAGCGTGATGCGGTAGCTCACCTGCTACCAGGCTAGGTAATCCTCGATGGTCCTCTGTTGCTTAGGTAGCGGAGGCGAAATCTCTGAAATGGCCAGGTAGAGAATTATTTTTTTTATCTGGGTGAGACATACCGGTCGGTCACGGCATTAATAGGGTGAAGGACCGCCTCGCGACATGGATGTTGCCTTCACTGGCAGCAGTTGCAACTGATAACTCCTCATTCGGGCACCCTGGTTTCAGCAAGGTGCCCTTTTTTACGCCTAGATTTTGTTTGACCGTTTGCCTGAGCTTGGCTCAAGCCAAGCGTTGAAGTTGGCATCCCGTTTGTCGTGGAATGCGCGTACACCCTCTTTTGCATCCGGGTGGTGGTCGGCAATTGCCGTTTTAGCCGCAATCTCGTCTAGTGCTTGATCCCAACCCAGCTCCGCAGCGTTGTAGATGGACCGCTTCAAAAGGCGCATGGACACTTGGGGGCCGTTGGCCAATTCGGTGGCGAAGTCCAACGCAGATTGCTCTAATGCCTCTGCGGGCACCACTTCAGTGACCAGCCCAAGCTCAAGCGCTTCGTCGGCGCTGACAATGCGTTTCTTCATCAAAAACTCTAAGGTTTTTGCCACGCCCAAATGCTGCACCAGCAGATGTTGACCACCTTCGTCGGGTAACAATCCGAACCTTAAAGTCGCGCTGCCCATGCGTGCGTTCTGTGCGGCGATACGAAAGTCGCAGGCTAATGCCAAAGAGAAACCGGTTTGGATCGCTACGCCGTTGATCGCCGCAATGGTGAGCTTGTCGATGCTGCGAATGGTGCTGTTCAGGCGCTGGGAGATGGTGCGCAAGCCGTTGTAGGTGCCTAATGCGTTGTCGTGTCCTGGAGGGATCGGGGGAACCAGTGCATCGCCCGGTAGTTGCGCATTGGTGTAAGCCTTAAGGTCATCGCCGGCGCAAAACGCACGGCCGCTGCCGGTGAACACTAAGATGCGCACCTGGTTGTCCATCTGTGCTTGGGTAACCGCTTCAACTAGGTCGCGCTTGATGCCCCCGGTCATGCCGTTGAGGCGTTCCGGTGAGTTGAACTGAAACCAAGCGATGCCTGGTTCACGTAAGGTTAAGTCAAAGCCGGTAAAGCTGCCGGTATCCATGATTGCTCCTCTAGTTTTTCGGTTGGGAATCAACGTTGGGAGTGACAGACCGTTGTTGTAGTTTGCCAATGCCGTCGAGTCGATCGCGCGGATTGATTAGTGCGGCCCGACCCAACAATAGGTTGTTTGGATAAACAATGATCTCTCGGTTTTCGGTGATTAACTTGGTGTTGAAGAGAGTAATGTCGGAGATATAGCCTTCAATGTAGTTGTCAACGTCGATCACTCTTATGAAGTTCCCGCGACGAAAAGATGGTTGCAGAAAGAGAATGAAATAGGCGGTGATGTTGCTGAGGATGGACCACTGCGCAAACAGTGCAACCCCCAAAAGAGTGAGTGTAGTGCCGGCGAATAGCAACACCGCATGGAAATCGACCCCCCAAACCATGCCAAGTACCAATACGCCGACAAATCCGGTGATTAGTCGTGCTGCCCGGATCGCATCGCTAGCGGCTTCTTCGTTTAAACGGCTTTGATCGGCGCCTTCTTCTAATTTTGGTTTGCTAAAACGGTCCAGCAAGAAGTACAGGACGATGACAACTGCAGTGATAAGAAGTTGTACACCATACCCGTCCAACCATGTCGCGACGGCCTTGCTTACTGTGGCAAAATCCATTGAGTTTTTTCAACTATTTGTGGCTGGAGTCTACTTATTATGGCAACAAAATACCTCACCAATCTGGCGCGAGCTCTGTTGGGTCGGCCTTACGATGAATTGGGGCAAAAGCAGCAAAATGTCATTGATGCTATTGCGTCCGGCGAAACGGTATCAGAGAACGTCAACGAGGTTTTTGCGGAACGAACGACCTTCTGGCAGAACTTGGCAGATCGTTTGGCGCTTGTTGTTGGTTCGTGGCCATTTATCTTCTCATTTTTTGCTTTCTTGCTAACTTGGATGGTATTGAACTCCGTGGTGCTTAGCCGGATTGGTGATGAGTTTGATCCCTACCCCTATATTTTGCTCAACTTGGCGCTGTCATCTTTAGCTTCTATTCAGGCACCAATTATTATGATGTCGCAAAATAGGCAATCGGAAAAAGACCGTATCTCGCAATCTAATGCCTTTGAGGTCAATTTAAAAACCGAGCTAGCCATTCAGCAGTTGCATATCAAGGTTGATGCCTTGCTGCCACCCAAAGAATGACGGTTAGAGCGTTACATGATGTGAGCATGGTCTTGTTGTCGTTCATGTTCAAAATCGAAATATTTTAGGAGTAGACGTATGAAAGTAGTTGTTCAGAGTGCTTTGATGGTTGTGATGCTAAATCTCTTTGCTAGCGCTGGGGCTGCAGAAGCGGGAGATGATGTTGTTGGGCTTTGGAACACGGGAGGCTCTTTGCTCAAGATTGCGCGCACCGATGATGGTGGTCTAGAGGCGCGCGTATTAGTACTAGATCCAAGCGAGGCGGTTTATGTTGAAGGCGAGCCGAATGGGCCGGTAGGTGCACCGCGCCGTGATGATCTGAACCCAGACCCCGAGCTCCAGAAGCGTCCGTTGATCGGCATGGATTTGCTTAGCGACTATGTCTTTGATGGCAAGAAGTGGGAAGGCGAAATCTACGATCCTGAGTCTGGTAAAACGTACTCGTCGAACATGCGTTTAGGCAAAAACGGCATCTTGAAGATGCGTGGTTACGTGGGTGTGCCTATGTTTGGTCGTACCGCTGAGTTTCGCGCGGCCACCCGTTGTGATGAAGATACCGTTGCCTTGTTGCGGGTCGGGCAATTGCCGGGTTGTGAGTAGTGATGCCCGCGCGGGGCTGTTGGTCGATTTTGTCGACAGGAAGCTTTAGTCCCCCATAAACATTTTCCAGGTTTTCATGGAATCAACTCGTAGGTGTACGTTTGTCTTCTTGGTCTCACCCATGGTGGCGTTGGGGACGTGGGCATAGTTGTGGCCGGGTAGCAGCAAGGTATCGTCTGGTAGCCCGTTGAGCTTTTGCATGCTGTGGTACATGTCTTCGCTGCTGGAGCCCGGTAGGTCGCAGCGACCGCAGCCGTTGATGAACAACGTGTCCCCAGACACCAAGGTTTTCTTGATGCGGAAGCAGTGGCTGCCGGGTGTATGGCCTGGGGTGTGCAAGAACTCCACCTCAACGTCACCCACTTTTAGCTTTTCGCCGGAACTGACTTCGGCTAGATCGGACTTTTCGATGCCGGTTACTTTGAGGACTCCGGCCGCCTCTTCTTTGTGCGCATAGACCCGCACTGGGTTCAGCGCCATCAGCTCTGCAAGGCCAGGAATTTGGTTGCCGCCGTAGGAGCCGCCAATATGATCTGGATGGTAGTGGGTGACCAACGCGCCGGTCAGTTTGTAGTCGCGCTCGTTTATATGCCCCACCAGTTGCTCGATGTCCCATGCGGGGTCAACGACCACTACTTCGCGGGTAGATTTGCAGCCCACGATATAGGTGAAATTTTGCATAGGCCCGATCTCAATTTGCTCGATGATCAGGTCGTTTTCGTAGTCGCCGCCAAAACTGGTTGCTTCGCTCATGTCGGTTGCCGCTTGCTGTCTATGCCAAGCTAGAGTCTAAGCTAAACCAAGCGCAGGTGGGTAATCTCGCCGCGTGAGCCTAAACGCAGCACAGGACCCCAGGTGCCGGTACCGGTGCTGACATAGAGCGTCATTTGCTCGATGGGGTAACTGCCGCGTATGCGCGGGAACACGCGGCGCACCAAAAAGTTAAATGGCACAATCTGGCCGTTGTGGGTATGTCCGCAGAGCATGAGGTGCGCGCCCCAGCTGGCAGCGGCCTCCGCATCGTCTGGGCGATGGTAGAGCAAGATTCGGTAGTGCTCGGGTTCTGCATGAAGCTTAGCGATCTCTAAACCCACTTGGTCACGTCTGTCAGCGTCATCTATACCAAGGATTTGCACCGGCGCTGTGTTGATAGTGAAGTTTTCTGAGCGGTTACGCAGCACGTTGATACCTAGCGCGGTTAGCCGATCACAGATGGCTTCTAGGTCTACGTAACGTTCGTGGTTGCCAATACAAAAATCCACCGGAGCATCTAGCTCAGCCAGTGGCTCAAGTTGCTGCTGTTGGATATGTGCGAAGTCGACTAGGTCGCCGGTAATGAACACGCGGTCTACCTTGAGTGCGTTTGTTTTGCGCACCACTCGTTTTAAGAAGGCTGGACTGCGCGAGCCGATGTGCACGTCGCTTATCTGTGCAAACTGTAACCCTTTGGCGCTGGCTGGGGCATCTGCCGGTACGGTGATAGACACTTCACACACATCCGTTTGCTGTGCGTTAACCAAGCCTAGAAAGCCTAGCGCGGCGAGCGCCCCAAGTAGATAGCAGGCGGTGGTTTGATTTAACGCATCGAAACCAAACAGACTAATGATTTCGAACGGCAGCAGTAACAGCAAACCAATGAAGCAAATGCCAGCCCAAGTGAAGCCAATGGCCGAACACCAGCGTGTGAAGCTGTTAGGGAAGCGTTCATAGCTAAGCCGTGACAGTGCGGGGCCGGTCATAATGGCTAGCAATGCCATAGTGGTAGGTTGCCAGCTTGGGTTAAGCGTAAAGCCAAGGCGTAAGGGTGGGTAGACAAAGAACAACCCGTAGACCAGCGCAAACACTAGGCTTGGGAGCAACCAACGACGCAAGGTGGTGGGTTTATCCATTAGCGGCTAACCCTGTAGCTAACGTCATGTTGCTAGGCCCGCCCAGCACCACCTGTGCATTGCTGGTGCTTTGGTTGTGTAAATGCGTGGGTAGAGCGCTACCGGGGATAAAGGCCGCTTGCTCTGCTTCGAGATTGAGCTCGCCGATGCTGGTGGTGCCAGTAATGCTGATTGCTACCGCGTAAGGCGTTGTGCTTGGTAGCTCTAAACGTTGGCCGGGCTCTAGTGGTACTTGCCAAGCTCTAAAATCCGAGTAGTTCGCGATGAGCCTAGGTTCGCCCGACTTGCTTGGCTGCTGTGCTGGTGGTGTGTCTAGCGACATGGCCTCGATGGCTTGGGCGCTGTCCCAGTGATCCTGGGTGAGTACCTTTTGGGCAAACGAGATGATGAGCCTTTCGTAAGTGGGGGTTTGCAGCTCAACCACTCGTACGCCGTGTTGCAGTGCGTGTGGGTACCAAGGATCCACCGTCACTACATCACCCACTTGGAGCGGTTGCAGTGCAATAAAGCTCTCCATTTGCTCGCGCAGCTTCTGCTCTTGTTGCTGTTCATCAATCGCTGTGTCCGTAAGCGCTGAGTCGAGCTGGCGTCTCACGGCTTCGTAAGCTTGCACAGCCTTGAGGTAGTCACGTCGCAATGCCGCGTCGTCTTGATACTTGGCGCGTACCTCTGGGTTGATACCCAAGCGAATAGCCCCGATGCCGGACGGCCATGCTTGGGCATCTACCTGGGTAACCACATAGACCTCTTGCTTAAGCTCATGCAACTCAAAGTAAAGATCCCCCAGATGGCTGGCAGGGTTTGGGTCGAGAATTTTTAGCAGAACCGGCGTTAGACCATTGCAGAGCATTTTGGGTGCTAGCGCCAGGTATTGGCTTAAAGGCAGGCGGCCGCCCGGGACCAGCACTTGGCTTTGGCCACGCTGCTCCATGCCCGTGTACCAGATTTCCTGGCCCCAAGGCTTGGGGATGGCAACTTGGCCTAGCATCACGGGTTGTTGTAGCGGTACCACAAGACCGTTGCATTGGGCCGTTACACCCAGCTTGCTGCGCTGATATTGCACTGTGCAGTGCTGGTCGCTGCCTAACTCGGGGTCAAACCAGGTCACTTGGGCGGTGGCAGCAGCCGTTGAGCCGCCTGCATTAGCCGCTAACAGGGCTTGGATCTGTTGGTCGGGAGTCAGAGTAGTATGTCCGATTCTGGCGAGCCTTCTGCCGATCGGCCAATTATAGTGGCTATTGGATAGGTGGGTGATGCTAATTCTTCGATGGAGCAGGCTAATTCTCAGGTGATGCCGTTAAGTCCAGCGCAGTGTGAACAGGCGCGCCGCAGCCGAGATGTGCGGTTTGACGGTCGTTTTATTACCGGTGTTGTGACCACGGGCATTTACTGCCGCCCGGTGTGCCCTGCGCCGCCAGCAAAAGCGGATAACGTGCGTTACTTCGCCTCGCCAGCGGCGGCTCAGGATGCGGGCTTTCGCCCTTGTTTGCGGTGTCGACCGGAGTTGGCACCGCGCACGCCAGAATGGACGCTGGCCAATGCGCCACTCACACGTGCACTGCGTTTTGTCGATTCTGGGTATCTAGACGAGCATAGCGTTGCCGATTTGGCTTTGGAGGTTGATCTCAGCGAGCGACATCTGGGGCGCCTGTTTGCGCAACATTTGGGCACAAGCCCATTAAGTTTGGCGCGTACACGGCGAGTGCACCTGGCGAAGCGTCTGCTGAACGAAACTCAGTTGCCGATGACGGCCATTGCTATGCATGCAGGCTTTGGCAGCTTGCGCAGTTTTAACAACCAGATGCGCAAAGCCTACCAGCGGGCGCCATCGGAGCTGCGCAAGCAAAAAGTGGGGCGTGCGGTGGGGGATGTGGTGCGGCTGCGGCTGCCCTTGCGTGAACCTTACAACGTGGGTTGGGTCTTCGATTTTCTTCGCAAGCGCACGCTGGCTGGTGTGGAAGTGGTGGAAGGGCGGTGCTACCGACGCAGGCTTAACGCACAAGGTGACTGGTTGCAGGTGGCTTGGCAGCAAGACGCGTTGGTGTTGGAATTGCCTGACGTGCCTGAATACCCGTTGAGCCAAGTGTTGCCGGTGGTGCGACGCATGTTCGACTTGGATGCGGATTCCCAAGTCATTGATGATCATTTAGCCGGCCAAGCAAGCCTCAGCAATTTTATGGGGGATGCGCGCGGCTTGCGGGTGCCGGGCGCTTGGGATGGCTTTGAAACCGCGGTGCGCGCGTTGCTAGGGCAGCAAGTCAGCGTAGCGCGTGCCACGGTATTGGCGGCGGCAATGGTTGAGCGTTACGGGGGTGGTGAATTTCCCTCGCCTGCGCGGTTGGCGCAGGCAGAAGTTGCTGAGCTAGGTATGCCCGGGCAGCGCGGGCGTGCGATCAGCGAGTTGGCAAGACAAGTGGCCGCTGGCGAGATGCAGCTAGATGACACGCGTGGCAGTGCGCAGCTAACTGAAGCCATGTGCAGCATCCGCGGTATTGGGCCATGGACTGCAAGCTATGTAAGTCTGCGTGTTGCCCGCGACCCGGATGCTTTTCCAGACAGTGATTGGGTGGTGCTAAAAATGTTGGGCGCAACGCCAGCCCAGGTACGCAAGCAGTCGGAGTCTTGGCGACCTTGGCGAAGCTACGCGCTAATGTATTTGTGGCATGCCGCCACTGCGCAATCGACCCTATCCAAAGATTAATATTGAAAGCACAACAACCGGAGTAGAGACAATGTTGTATAGCTATTTAGAGAGTCCCATTGGGAGTGTCTTATTGGCGGGTACAAAAGATGCATTGCAGTTTATTGGGTTTCCCAACGGCCCCAAGGCGATGCAAGCGGAGCCGGATTGGATTGAAGATGCGGAACCTTTTGTGCAAGCCAAGCGGCAGCTCACCGAGTACTTTGCGGGTGAACGTCGTGAGTTTGATCTACCGCTGGCGCCCCAAGGGACGCCATTCCAACTTGCGGTTTGGCAAGCGTTGCTCACCATTCCTTACGGCGCAACCTGCAGCTACCGAGACATTGCTGAGCAGGTGGGCAACGTTAAGGCGGTGCGCGCTGTTGGCGGCGCAAACGGTCGTAACCCCTTGCCTATAGTGGTGCCTTGTCACCGGGTGATCGGTTCCAATGGCAAGCTCACCGGCTTTGGGGGTGGGTTGGACACCAAAGAGTTTTTGCTGTCGTTGGAGGCGGGTCGGTCAGGTTTGTTTGGTGGTAATGCTGAGTAAACCCGCCGCAATTTCTCTCAAAGTTGCTGCTTGATGCGATCAAGTATTCCGATGCCAACAGCGCCGGCGATTTGGCTGTCAGGCTTTATCTTCGCTTGATGCTCAAGGCAGGGTGAGAACTCGGTTTTGAACTCACCCCGAGGGTAGGCTTCAAGTACCGTTGCTAAGGTGTCTGTGGGTATCTCATCCAGGCGCATACCAAACAAATCCATGCCGGTGCCAAAGTGAAGCAACGCAATCTCTGGTTGGTACTTATGCGCAAGGCCTAAGGAGGTATGCAATGCAATGGCGTTGTGAACAGTTGCGGCCGTGATCTCGCTTTGCTCGGCTTCTAGACAGATGCTGTGCGCCAGCTTCGCACCAACCCATTCGAAGGAGCCAGTATCTTGGGCGTGTTTGTCGCACAACCCCAGATCATGCAGCATCGCGGCGACAAAGAATGTCTCTCTGTTTAGGGTTAGCTTGTTGCGTGCAGCAAGTATGGCGCCAAAACAATAAGCCCTAAAACAGTGTCGTACCATAAACGCTGGGCACAGCCGGTTGGCCACCTCTATTGTTTGGACTGCAAATGCACTGTCTGGAATTTGCCAATCTTTAGGCACGGCGTCATGCAGTTGTTGTAAACCCAGGCGCCGTGCCAGGCGCTGCATGCCGGCTCGAAATTCAGCGCTGGCGAAACGTGCCGCCAGCACGGGTTTGGAGGGTCGGCCAGGA
>CALHVX010000024.1 GCA_938036875.1 uncultured Pseudomonadales bacterium | reverse complement strand
CGGCAACGGGCTGGATAGCCTCCGAACCCGCAGCAGCGCTAGGTTCTGTGAAACGCAGGCTCGAAAGATCCAGGTTTTGCCCAGCAACAAGCGCTAGGCCGGCCCCCAGGATGATAAAAAATAGATAGCGAACCGCAATTGGCATATTCGTGTGGATTCTTGACTATTAAGGCTAAGTTATTGTTTTAGATTATATTGCGCTTTGAGGTACAACATTGCAAAGCAAGGTTAAATCTGTGAGTCAGGGGTCTTGGTTTGTGGGAACCCACGCAGAAGCTAGGTCACATTCTAGCAGCGTTGACGCCTAAGGCGCGTTTGCTCAAACTCCCCGTGCTAATTTTCGATCCAACTCACGAATAAGAAGGACACTCCAATGGCGATTCAAGAAGGCGCTAAGTTACCCGAAGCCACCATGCACACCATGCAAGACGGCAAACCCACCCCAGTGACAACCGATGATCTGTTTAAAGGTAAGAAAGTCGTGGTCTTTGCCGTACCCGGTGCATTTACCCCCACCTGCTCAATGGCACACCTGCCTGGTTTTGTCGTGCATGCAGATGCCATCAAAGCGAAAGGCGTGGACAGCATTGTCTGCCTGAGTGTGAACGATGCGTTTGTAATGGGAAGTTGGGGCGAAGGTGCCAATGCAGAAGAGTTGCTCATGGTCGGTGACGGCAATGGCGATTTCACCAAGGCGCTTGGTCTAGAGATGGACGGTAGCGGCTTCGGTCTAGGCACACGTTCACAGCGCTACGCCATGATTGTAGACGATGGCGTTGTGACCAAACTGGCTGTCGAAGCCCCCGGCAAGCTCGAAGTGAGCACCGCTGAGGCAATGCTAGAAGCACTTTAAAGGCACTTTAAAAGCACTATAGAAACGCAACAGGCTAGCACTTGGGTTAGCCTGATTTAGCCGGTTGCGGGCGGTGGCTTGATTTGCCGAATTAAGGCTTCTTGTGCCGCGGTCACAACCAGCTCACCCGCCTGATTAAAAAACTGACCTCGCACAAAACCTCTAGCGCCTGCCGCGCTGGGTGACTCCTTGGCAAACAACAACCACTCATCCGCTCGAAACGGGCGATGGAACCATAAAGAGTGATCTAGGCTGGCGCCGATGATGTCGTCACCTGCAGGGCTGCGCTTGTGCGGCAACATGGAGGTGCTCATGAAATCCAGATCCGACATATAAGCCAGCATGGCTAGATGGGTCGCCGTGTCATCCGGCAGTGGATCCCGAGTTTTTAGCCAAGTGTGTTTATATGGGGGGTGCTGCTCTGCGCTGTGCATAAGCAATCGCTCCACGGGTCGCGAGTCAATGGCATCAAAGCGGAAGGTGAAGCGGCTGACTTCAGGTCGGGTCTTGGCCAACTCTAGATAGGCTTCACGATCGCCCCTCAATGCACCTGGCGGTGGCACATCTGGCATAGGGACCGCATGGGTCAGACCGGGCTCCTCTTTGTGCCAGCTTGAGGCGAGCTCAAAAATGGCTTTGCCGTGCTGGATAGCCACTACCCGTCGGGTGCTGAAGCTGCTGCCGTCGCGTATTCGGTCTACCTCGTAAAGGATAGGCACCTGCCAGTCGCCAGCACGCAAAAAGTAGCCGTGTACCGAGTGCAGATGGTGGGGAACCTCAACGGTCTGATAAGCCGACGCGATGGCCTGGGCAAACACCTGGCCGCCAAACACATGCTCTGAGTTGTGGTTGCGGCCACGATACAGATTTTGCTCGATGCGCTCGACGCTGAGAATGTCGATGATTTCTTGCTGTACCGGGTTCATGGGTTAGTTAGCTGCCGCCGTGGGTTCTGTGGCATTCTAACAACCATTAGCACCTACTGTTACTAAGACCTGTCACTAGCCATTGGGAGAAACACTGTGGGCTTACAAGTACATCAATTTGCCTGCTTGGCGGACAACTACGGATTTTTGCTGCACGACGAGGCAACCAAGAGCACGGCGGTGATCGACACCCCAGAGGTGGGCCCGATTAACGCGGCGTTGGCGAGCCGTGGTTGGGCCTTGACCCACATACTCAACACCCACCACCATTTTGATCATGCCGGCGGCAATGAAGCGCTTAAGCAGCAATGGGGTGCAATGGTTGTTGGTGCCGCCAACGATGCGGCTCGCATTCCGGGCATCGATGTGCGCGTCAGTGACGGTGAGCAGTTTCAATTTGGTAGCGCAGCGGCCCAAGTCTTAGAGGTCCCTGGCCACACCACCGGGCATATTGCCTACTATTTTGCCGACAGCGGCATCGCTTTTGTTGGGGACACCTTGTTTGCCCTAGGTTGCGGTCGTTTGTTTGAGGGGTCACCCAGCGATATGTGGACGAGCCTAAATAAGCTGATGGCGTTGCCGGACGACACCGTTGTCTACTGCGCTCACGAGTACACCCAGGCGAACGCCAACTTTGCCCTGTCGGTAGAGCCGAACAATGCCGCGTTGGTTGCCCGGGTTGCAGAGATTGCGGAGCTGCGTAGCCGCGGTGAGCCAACGGTGCCAACCACCATTGGCAAAGAAAAGGCCACCAACCCCTTCCTGCGACCCACCAGTGCTGACCTGCAGCAAACCATCGGGCTGGTTGGTGCCGATGCGGTGGCCGTGTTTGCGGAAACCCGCCGTCGCAAAGACAATTTTTGAGTAGATCACAAACCGCAGCTAGCCACCCAGCGACCAACAACACGCCCAGCAGCCAAGGTAGCGACACGTCGGCTGGCGTGCTCTATGCCGTCGCCTGCTATAGCTTTTGGGGTATCGCTCCCCTGTACTTTGTGTGGGTGAGTTTTGCTGGTCCGTTTGAAATTCTGGCTCACCGAGTGCTGTGGTCCGTGGTATTGCTGCTGGGTTTGATCAGCCTGCGCCGCGGTTGGCCGTTGTTGCGATCCTTGCGCTTGGCGCAATACGGTTGGCTGACCTTGAGCGGGTTACTCATTGCCACCAATTGGGGCATCTTTGTTTGGGCCGTCTCACAAGAGCGCGTGCTCGAAACCTCCTTGGGCTACTACATGAACCCGCTCATTAACGTGTTGCTTGGGGTGTTGGTGCTGGGTGAGCGTTTGCGCTTGCTGCAGTGGTTGGCGGTTGCCATTGCGGCGGTGGGGGTGGCTTATGAAACCTTGCAGCTAGGTATGGTGCCTTGGTTAGGCCTGTCTTTGGCCGTTACCTTTGCCATCTACTCGTTGGTCCGCAAACGCGTTCCCATTGATCCTGTTGCCGGCTTAGGCGTAGAAACCTTGCTTATGCTACCGGTGGCGGTCGTCTACCTGATTTGGTTGGTGGCGTACTCGCAGCTTCCTAGCTCGACAGCTGATGGTGAATGGTTGCCTTTGCTGCAACTTGGGCTGGGTGGCGTGGTGACCATCTTGCCGCTACTGCTATTTGGTGCGGCGCTAAATCGACTACCCCTGACGGTGATCAGCTTTGTTCAGTATTTGGCACCGAGCTTATCGTTGCTGATTGCGGTCTTTTTGCTGGGGGAGGCTTGGCGGCCCGGCCACTTCATTACCTTTGGCTGTATCTGGCTAGGGATATTTTTGTTTTCTGCTGATGTATGGATTCAGCAACGCAAACTGGGTGTTCGTGTGGGGGCGCTGAAGACCTAAGCGCTGTCTTGCTGGTTTGCTTCGTACATCGCTTTTTGTAGATTGCTCAACTTGCGTATCCAGGGGGTAAAGCTTGCAAGGGGCGCTGGTTTTTGGCCTGCGGCTGCCAATTCTGCTTTTTCTCGATTCTCGTAAATCCCCAAAATCAGCACGTATCGAAGCTTGCCGTTGATAGCCACTTTAGCGGCGGTGAGGTTGTTGAGCTTGTGCTTTGCAATAAAAGCTCGAATTTCTTCGGCGCTGGACAGCGCGGCCAGTTGTACAGCGTAAAAGTGGCTCGGCAGCTCTAAGATCGACACGGGTTCGGTTGGCTGATAGGCAAGACGGACGTAGTCAGGGAGTGGTCGAGCGGGGCGGGATCGTTTGGCGGTGGTGGGGTTGGTAGAGCTAGCTGAATCTTGAGTTGCTGTGGATCGGGTTGCGCGTGAGGTTTGAGTGGCGCCTGGTGGATCGGAGCTTTGTCGCTGGGACAAAGCTGGCGGCGGTGGCGGTGGCGGATTGTCCGGCAGTGGTATATCGACGCCGTCAATCTGAGGGTTTGACGCATCCGTATCGGTATCTAAGGGTGAGGTTGTGGATTGAGGTAGCAATGGGTTCTTGGGCTCACCATCGCTGGCGTTTGGCAGCCGGTCAGGTTTTGGATTTTTCACCAACGCTTTGTCTTGGACGCATTCCCAAGGTTCGCTTGCACCTGGGGCAGCGGGTTGGCAGAACCAGTCGCCGCGCTTCTCTACTGGTGCCACTTCTGGGGTTGCCGGCGCTGCGTTGCGGTTTGAGCAACCGGCTGTAGTTAGGGCTAGCACTAAGGTTGCTAACATTACTCGCCAAGATGGCCAAGCATGCGCGAGCCAGGGTGTCTTGGTTAGGTGCATTTTTCGCTGCTGAGTGTTTAGGTTGGTTTTTGTCTGAGTCATGGCGCGCTACTTTGCCCGTGGGGTTGCCTGCTGTCAAAACTGAAATGGGGCGGTTTGCGTCGCTTAGCGCTTTTCTGCATGATGCGGGCTTGCTCAATTTTAGGTTCTTCTTCTAAAGATAAGTCAAACGCATTAAGTCGTACAAACATAAGTCGTGCACATCTAACGTACGGGGTTTACACATATGGTTGCCACACTTGACACATTTGCTCGCGTCCCGCGAGTGCTAAGGCTAAACGTTGCTGGTCACCCAGTGGATTGGGTGAGTTGGCAAGAAGCCGTGTGCCTATATGCGCGTGACATTGTGATTTGGACCATGGGTGATGCGATCTTACATCTACGCGGTGGTCACAACCGTTTGGACGGCAGTCAATCTGAGATGGACGTACACAGCATCATTGCCTGTAACGGCAAGGTGGTGCCATCAGCGATTGGGTATCCGCCGCTCACGAATCAGGCGTTGTTTGGTCGTGATCTGAACCTATGTTTGTATTGCGGTGGGCAGTTCTCAGACGCAGAGCTCACAAGGGACCATGTCATTCCTATCTCCAAAGGTGGGCAAGACCGCTGGCTCAATGTGGTTGCTGCCTGTAAGCGCTGTAACCACTTCAAAGGTAGCCGGCTGCTTGAAGACACCAATTTAGAGCTGCGTGCTCTGCCTTATGTGCCTAACTTCTCTGAGTATCTAGCGCTGACCAACAGCGGTCGTATATTGGCGGATCAAATGGACTTTTTGCGTAAGAGCTTTAGCAGTAACTCTCGATTGCTAGAAGCCTGATAGAAGCCTGATAGAACTCAAATAGTTGGCTGATGACTGGCTAGTGGAAACCGCGCACGCAGTCATACCCATACAGCCAATCAAACTTTGCCAATGCCCACTCGGGTAAAAATCGACTGCCTAAGCTTAACTTGATGTTGCGCTTCCAAATGGCCTGTTGATCTGGGGTCTGCAAGTTGATGCTTTGCGCTTGGGCAAAGTGTTGCATGCGCTCGCAGCGCCTTAATCGGAATCTTTGGTATTCACTGGCAGCCTCAAGGGGCTTGGGTTCTTGCTGCTCTAGCATGCGTGATAAAACCCAGGCATCTTCAATGGCGAGCGCAGCGCTTTGGTCGGTAAAGGGTAGCAACGGGTGGGCCGCATCACCGAGCAGTATGACCTTACCTTGTTGCCAAGTGCTCATGGGCTGCCAAGACTGTACCGGAGTTGAGTCTAGCTGTGATGCTTGCTCAATGACGGCGGCGACCAGCGGATGCCATCGGCCAAACAGCTCAGCCAAATGAGTTTGGCTGGTGCTGGGTTCGCTCACAGCAATGAAGCCTACGGCACCTTGCTCATCCAGCGGCCAGTGCGTAAACCAACGATTTGGTCCAAGCCATTGGTTGAGACCGCTCGGTAGCTTTTGGGGCAAGTCTGCTTGGTTGCCGATTGCCCCCATGGTGAGTTGCTGGCTGGTGCTTGTCGCCTGAGTTTCGAACCCAAGCTGTTGGCGCAGTTCGGAGTTGGCGCCGTCTGCGATCACCACCAGATCGTGCTGCGCTTGTTGCCCGTTGCGAAAGTGCACTTTACCTTGCTCTGGGTTGACGTCGGTACAATGGTGATTGTTGTGCTGGGCTGTGCTGCTGGTTAGGGCGGATGCTAACAGTTGTGTTAACCGATCTTGGGGCATGCTGAGATAAGGAGCGTTGTAACGCGCCAAGGCAAGCTCCCCTAAAGGGAGCTCGGCAAGTTGAAACCCTTGCTTGCCGGTTCGGACCTGTTGGCGCTGCGCATGATGCGCACAGGCCAGCAGTTGTGGTTCTAAACCCAGCGCTTTAAAGACCCGGGTTGCGTTAGGTGGCAGGTGCAAGGGGGCGGGTACTGCAGCGCCCACTTGCGTAGACTCATAAAGCGTCACCTCATGGCAATGGGTGCGTGCGATGGCTAAGGCGGTGGTTAGTCCGCCTATCCCTGCGCCAACAATGCCAATAGAGGCCATCTAGCTGTCTTTAACCCGCCAGCGTGTGCCGTCGCGAGAATCTTCCAGCTCAATACCCATGCTCGCAATTTGATCACGCACCTCATCTGCTCGTGCGAAGTCTTTGTCTTTGCGGGCTTGATTGCGTGCGGCGATCAACGCTTCCACTTCGGCTGCGTCTACTGTGGCTGAGGCTTGGAAGTAAGACTCGACGGGGGTTTGCAGCAACCCTAACAGCCAACCGCCCGCTAGTAGCTGCATGCCAAAATCGCGAGCCTTTTGCTCGTTGTCGGCTTTGTGTACTTGGCTAGCAAGCTCGTGCATGGCAGCTATGGCTAGCGGGGTATTTAGGTCATCACACAGGGCCTCCACAACGCTTGAGGGAAAGGCCTCTAGCGGCTGGTCCTGAAATTGTTCTGGTAAACCTAAGCTGTCGCCGGGTACGGCGCGTAGCGCATGGTAAAAGGTGTCGATCCCTTTGTTGGCTTGGGCAATAGAGTCATCGCTCCAGGCCAGCGGGTAGCGATATTGTGCTGACAACAAGGCGAGCCTTAGCACCTGACCGGGATGCTGCTGCCGTAACCCATGGATGGTCAGGATGTTGCCCAAAGATTTGGACATCTTCTCTTGGCCCATGGTCAACATGCCGTTGTGAACCCAGTAACGTACATAGTCTGGGTTGGCATTGGCGCAGCGGGATTGTGCCGCTTCGTTTTCATGGTGCGGAAACACCAGGTCTGAGCCGCCACCGTGAATATCGATGGTTTCACCCAGGTGCTCTTTGATCATGGCAGAGCACTCGATGTGCCAGCCTGGTCGGCCCCAACCCCAAGGGCTATCCCAACCAGGCAAGTCTGGCGTTGAGGGTTTCCATAGCACAAAGTCTTTGGGGTCTTTTTTGTAAGGCGCCACATCCACACGTGCGCCATCGATCAACTCTTCTAGGGTGCGTCGCGATAGGGTGCCGTAGGTTGGATCGCTAGGTACGCTAAACAATACGTGGCCGTCTTTGGCGTAAGCATGATCGCTTGCGATCAGGTCATGGATCATTTGGATGATCTGTGGGATGTGCTGGGTTGCCCGCGGTTGCACCTCAGCTGGGAGTACATTGAGCGCTGCAATGTCAGCGTAATACTCGACAATAAAGCGATCGGTTAGCTCGGTGAAAGGCTCATCGTTGCGTTTTGCTGCAGCGTTGATCTTGTCATCGATGTCGGTGACGTTGCGCGCGTGGATCACTTCCGGGTACTGGGTTTTGAGCAGCCGGTAAAGCACGTCCATAACAACAGCCGGACGCCCATTGCCGATGTGCACATAGTCATACACCGTGGGTCCGCACTGGTACATGGTCACACGGTTAGGATCCATGGGCACAAAGGTTTCTTTGCGACCGCTTAAGGTGTTGTGAAGCGTTAAAGATAAAGTCATGAGCTCAGTCTGCAATATTAAGTTGGGATGGTTGTCTAGATCGTCTACTTGGTTTGGGGCGGGTCTTGCGTGACCCGCACCGTACAAGCATCTGACTCTAGATCCAGCTCCAGATAAAAGCAGTGGTCGCGATTGGTATGGCAGGCAGCGCCGGTTTGATCCACCTGCAACAGCAGCGCGTCTGCATCGCAATCGAATTGGATTTTTCGGACACGTTGCACATGGCCTGAGGTTTCACCCTTGCGCCAGTAGCTGGCGCGGCTGCGCGAGTAGTAGCAGGCGTAACCTTCATCCACGGTACGTTGGATAGCGGTGCTATCCATCCAGGCTAGCATCAGCACTTGCTGGGTGGTGGCATCTTGGGCGATCACCGGCACTAAACCCTGGTCATTGAATGGAATGGCTTGCAACAAATCCGCCAAGGCAACGGTGGTGCCGGCCTTGGCTTGCTCTAGCTGCCCGATATCAAGGCTCATGACCAACGTTCTTCTATATAGGCTGCCATGGCTCGAATGCCCATGGCTTCACCACCCTCAGGATGACCAGGTCGCGATCGGGTGTTAAACGCCATCACATCAAAGTGAACCCAAGTGGTGTCACCCACAAATCTTTGCAAGAACAGGGCGGCGGTTGTAGCTCCAGCAAACCCGGATGAGGCGGAATTGACTACATCCGCCACCGAGCTTTTGAGCATCTGGTTGTAGCCGTCGTGTAGTGGCAAACGCCACAAAGCGTCGTCTTGCTGCTCGCCCTGGGTGTGCAATTGCGCGGCAAGCGCATCATCGGTGCAAAACATAGCCGCAATCTCGGTGCCCACGGCAACTCGAGCGGCACCGGTGAGAGTGGCGTAGTCGACCATGAGTTCAGGCTCTTCTTCGATAGCTAGTGCCAGAGCATCGCAGAGCACCAGGCGTCCTTCTGCATCGGTGTTGTCGATCTCAACCGTTATGCCCGCATAAGTTTCGATGATGTCGCCGGGACGGTAGGCATTACCCGCAATGGCGTTCTCCACGGCTGGGATCAATACTCGTAAACGTACGGGCAGATTGCGCGACATGATGAGCTGCGCCAATCCAAGCACCTGGGCAGCGCCACCCATGTCTTTCTTCATGGTGCGCATACCGCCGGCGGGCTTGATGTTGAGGCCGCCACTATCGAAGCAAACGCCTTTACCCACCAAAGTCACCTTGGGGTGCGATTCATCCCCCCAAGTGAAATCGATCAGACGTGGCGCATCGGTTGCCGCACGCCCGACCGCGTGAATAGTGCGCAAGCCTGCGTTGAGCAAGGCGTCCCCAACCAAGGTTTGCATGGCGGCACCGTTAGCGTCCGCAATTTCTTGTGCTGCAGTTTGGAGGTCGCTGGGCAACATATCGCCTGCGGGCGTATTGATCAGATCGCGAACTGTAGCAACCGCTGCGACATCTGCTTGGACACGCTCTGCCTGAGCGGTATCCGCCAGGGCCAAGTTGGCGGGCGCTCTGGTGGCACCACGATAACGATTGAACTGGTAGGCACCCAAGCCCCAACCTAAAACTTGCAGATCAGACAGGGCTTGGTCAGTTTGGAAATTGCCCTGGGGCAGTAGGGTTGGCAGATGCCCAAGTGCCCCCAGGTTCTCTTTGCCCGACCAGCCGGCGACTACTTTGGTAGTACTGCCATCCGCCCCATGGAACCACAAGAGCTCACCGCTAGCCGCTTTGAACTGCTGCAGCTCAGCTTGGGTTTTCTGGGCCGCGCTCTGGTCGGCGAGCCAGGGTTCGAGGCCATCCGGTGTGACCAGCTCTAAGTGAAAAGTGGCCTGGTCTGGATCGATGCTGCCTTGAGGTAGTAAAGCCGTGGTCATTGGGGGTCCGAGTAATAGCGTTTATCGCGCCATGATAACCCGAACCTGAGTGAATTTTGGCGTTGAGATGGCTTTAGGATGGCCTGAGTTTTAGGCGGCGGGTTTACCCGTGTCGGCTGCCGCAGTGGGCTCCGCCACTTCGACAGCCTCAACTGCCTCAACCACCTCTACCGACTCAGCTATGTCTTCGCTGATATCAGCATCACCAGGCGCCTGATCATCCGAAGCCGTGGTGTTGTCTTCAGGGGTTACCTGCACCGTCTCAGCATCCGCCTGCAGCGTGGCGACGGTGCTGCTCGCGATTAGTGGTACGTTTGGCATGTCAGCGCAGAGCACGGTTGCTGACGTAGCGAGATGTTGATGCAGGTCCGCATAACTTTCGTTCAGCTTCTCGAACTTACGTGCGGTATCACCGAACTGTTGGAACACTTCGTTTTTGTAATCTTTCATGGCTTCTTGGGCGTCACTGAGCTCGCGTTCAAGTTGTGCCGCGTGTTTGCTGCGCAGAAAAAAGCGTCCGGCGATCAAGCCCAAAATAATGCCACCCACAACGCATCCAATGCCGATACCAATCATCATTTCTTGTGTATACATAGATTTGTTCCCAGTGGTTCAAAAAGTGGTTCTACAAAAAAATGTTAGACCTGCTTTACAGGAATCGCCTTGCTGTTAATGGCGGCGCTACCAAGCCCCAGGTTGTTGCCGTCGAGCAATTTGTCAGCGCGGTAGCTGGACCGAACCAGCGGGCCAGAAGCCACCTCAATGAATCCATACTCCAAACCCCATTCGCGATAAGCGGCAAATTGATCTGGGTGTACCCAACGTTCGACCTGCAAATGATTGAGGGTGGGCCTTAGGTATTGGCCTAGGGTGAGCACATCAACGTCATGCTCACGCAGCGCTAGCATGGCTTGGCGAATCTCTTCGTCAGTCTCGCCTAAACCGACCATTAAGCTAGATTTGGTTAGCACCTCGGGTTTGTGCTGCTTGGCAAACTGCAGCACAGACAAGGTTTGTTGGTAGCCGGCTCGCGGGTCGCGTACGACATGGGTCAATCGTTCTACGGTTTCTAGGTTTTGTGCAAAGACTTCCAGCCCAGAATCCACCACCGTGGCAATATGATCTTCAACGCCAGAGAAATCTGGCGTTAAGGCTTCAACCGCCGTGTTCGTATTGATGCGCTTAATGGCTTGCACGCAGGCTGCGTAGTGAGCGGCGCCCCCGTCTTCTAGGTCGTCGCGGTCAACCGAGGTAAGCACCACGTACTTTAGGTCCATCAGCCGTACCGACTCCGCCGCCTGTTGCGGCTCTTTTGCATCTAGCCAACCCTGTGGGTTGCCCGTGTCTACGGAGCAAAAGCGACAGGCTCTGGTACACACAGATCCCATGAGCATGATGGTGGCCGTACCGTTGTTCCAGCACTCGCCAATATTGGGGCAGTGGGATTCTGCGCAAACTGTGGCTAGCTTGTTATCGGTGACCGTACGCCGAACCTTATCGTAGTTAGCGCCGCCACCAACGCGTACCCGTAACCAAGGTGGCTTGCGGCCAGACGGAAACCGCTGGTTGCTGTTGGTTTTGATGCCATCTTTGATGGCGATGGCACCATTGGTGGCGCGGAACTTCTCACCGCTGCTGGGTGCCTGGTCAGCGCCCTGCGAGGTTGATTTGACGCCTGCCCCTAGGGCTTTGGTGGAGCGATTGGTTGGGATATCTTCGTTCATAGCATCAGTTTACCCTTGAAGTTGTAATTTTAGCTGAATATATGCCTGTAACTGGGTATCTTTTACAGCTTCCTTGCATAACTTAACGACGAACCCAAAGAGGTAATGACGATGAGTAGTGACACGCTATCCCAACAACGCCGTTATGTACTGCCCAGCGTTGGTGACACGCTTGCCAGCATTGCCGCTCGAGAGCTCCCAGGCTTAAGCCCAGAACAGGCGATGAGCGAGCTGCAAAGCTGGAACCTCCACATATTCATGATGCGGCAGCCACCGGGTTTGCTCACCGGCAGCGACGTCGTTTTTGTTGAACCACCGCTGGCCGGCTAGATAGCCTCGGTGCACTGATGACTGTTGCCCAAACCACCATAGAAACCGCTGAGATAGTGGCCGGGCACGATGGTTTACCGGAGTTGCTGGTAACCCTGCGCTATAGCAATGGCGCCACGGCAACCACCACGCTAGAAAATGCCACCGGTGTGAAGTTGTTGCAGCACTGTGGGGTGCACAGCGCCGCTGAACTGGCTGGACAGCCGTGGACCCAATTGTTACGCGCGGTTGGCCTTTAGGTGCAACCTCGCTTGTAGAAAGAATAGCTGACAAAATTTTAGGGACGCAAAGCTTATGTATGACGTAATTATTCGCAACGCTCGTATTATTGATGGAAGTGGCCTGCCGGCGTTTAAGGGTGACATTGCGCTGCGAGATGGCAAGGTGGCCAAAATTGGTGCGGTGACCGGATCCGCTAAGCAGGAGCACGACGCCAAAGGGTTGGCGGTTGCGCCGGGGTTTATTGATCCACACACCCACTTTGATGCTCAGTTGCTGTGGGATGGTGCAGCCCAACCCGCATTGGAGCATGGCATTACAACCGTTGTTCCCGGCAACTGCTCATTATCGCTAGCGCCGCTTAAGGCGGAGCATCGTGAGTTGCTCAGCGGTATGTTTCGGCAAATTGAAGAGCTGCCGAAAGAGACCTTAGACGGCAGTGCCTTCACGTGGACCTGGGAGAGCTTTGACGGCTACTTGGATGCGATTCGGGCGCAGCTAGCGATCAACGTGTCGCCCTTAGTTGGTCACAGCGTGATTCGTCTTTGGGTCATGGGTGATGCGGCCAATCAACGCGCAGCCAATGC
>CALHVX010000023.1 GCA_938036875.1 uncultured Pseudomonadales bacterium | reverse complement strand
CACATCGTCATGCCCAAGATCGAGCTTCACGGACTCACGTTTTACAATATTGTCTTCAGCGTCCCAGATGGTGACCTTGTCGTGACGAATCTCAACAATGTCGCCTTCTTCTAAGAACTTGAAGCGGTCGGTGACTGGGCGAAGAGCAAGTACGTCAGAGGCAATAAAGTTCTCACCGATGCCAGTACCAATGACTAAGGGGCTACCAGAGCGTGCTGCAACAATGCGAGACGGATCGTTCGCGATAATGGCGCCGATGGCATAAGCACCTTCCAGGTTTTTAACAACCTGCTTTAGGGCAACCAATAGATCTTGGCTTTGCTTGTAATGTTTATCTAACAGATGCACGATGACTTCAGAATCGGTTTCTGAGGTGAACTCGTAGCCTTCCGCTTGCAACTCGTCGCGCAGGACCTCAAAGTTTTCGATGATGCCGTTGTGCACCAACGCAATGTGGTCGTTCGACATATGCGGGTGAGCGTTAGCTCTGCTGGGCACACCGTGGGTGGCCCAACGCGTATGCGCAATGCCGATTTGGCCGTTAATTGGCTGCTCTTCAATCTCATCGACCAGGGCTTGCACCTTACCGACTTGGCGCCGACGCTCGATGGATTCAGCGCCCTTGGGAATAACGGCTAGTCCAGCAGAGTCATAACCCCGATATTCCAAACGCCGTAACCCTTCAATCAATATTTCAGGGACATCTCTAACGGCGACCGCGCCGACAATACCGCACATGTGCTTTCCTTAAGACTTGGTTTTTCGACGGTCGGGGCGAACCCAACCTGGGATATTTCGTTGCTTACCGCGACCTACCGCTAATGTTTCATCAGGCACATTGCTGGTAATAGTCGATCCTGCAGCAACAAAAGCGTCTTGGTTGATTTCAACCGGAGCTACTAGCGTGCTGTTGGTTCCCACAAAGACACGATCGCCAATCTGGGTTTGGTGTTTGTTAATGCCATCGTAGTTACAGGTGACGGTACCTGCGCCTATGTTGCAGTCAGCGCCAATGGTGGCATCACCGATGTAGGTAAGGTGGCTAGCTTTGCTACCTGCGCCAAGCTTGGACTTCTTTAGCTCTACGAAGTTACCGATCTTCACGCCGGTAGCCAGGTCAGACCCTGGGCGAATGCGGGCGAAAGGCCCTAACGAGCATTCAGCTGCGACTTGTGCCCCTTCAACCAAGGTGTTGGCATGCACCTGCACGTTGTCGCCAAGCACGCTATCGGTTATCACACAGCCCGAAGCAATTTGAACGCCGGAACCAAGGACAACATCGCCAACAAAAATCACGTTGGCGTCAATAAAGCAGTCTTGGCCGGCTTCTACTGAACCGCGCACATCGATACGGCTGGGGTCCGCTAAGGTGACGCCAACCTGCATTAACTCTTTGGCGCGGTCCATTTGATAGACCCGTTCTAGCTCGGCAAGCTGCAGCCGGTCGTTAACGCCGGTGACCTCTTCTGGGCGTTCGGCCTTCAGACCTTGCACCTCTATGTTGTTTGCTACTGCCAGCGCTATGACATCGGTTAAGTAGTACTCACCCTGCGCGTTGTCGGTTTTTACCTGGCTCAGCAAACGGGTAAGCACGCCGCCGTTTAATGCCATGATGCCCGAGTTAATTTCTTTGATCGCCACTTGCTCGGGGTTGGCGTCTTTAAATTCAACAATTTCTTGGATGGCACCTGCACCATTGCGAATGATGCGGCCTAGTTGAGCAGGATCGTCAAAGTCGGCCGTGACTAAACCCAAATGGCCAGCTGCGGCTGACGCAACACAACGCTCCAAGGTGTTTAAGCTAACCATGGGCACATCGCCGTACAGAACCAACACAACAGAATCATCATCTACCCCTGGCATGGCTTGTTGCACCGCATGGCCGGTACCGAGTTGCTCAAGCTGTTCCGCCCAGTTAACACTGCTACCAATGGTTTCTTGTACGCGTTCGGCTTGATGCCCAACCACCACATGTAGGCCTTTAGGGTTTAGCTCACTCGCCGTGTCCAGAACATGCTGGAGCAAGGGTTTGCCTGCGAGCGGGTGCAACACTTTAGGAAGCTTGGAGCGCATGCGGGTGCCTTTACCAGCAGCGAGTATGACCACCTCTATCGAGGGGCTGCTTGTTTGCGTGTTCGTCGCCATAAGGGGTACGGAATCCGTGCCGAAGATCGGTAGATTATAGAGCCGCTACGATTAAATATGGGTGATGCTTATCACTCGCTTGCGTAGTTTTTGACGACTTAGTTCACTAGGGTTCGCTAGATAATTGTCATACGCGCAGAAAGTCGAAGGTTGAACAGAAAGATGACAAAGAAAACGGGGCTTGGAGATATTCTAGCCAACGAAAAAGCGGGCTAGAAAGCCCGCTTGTTACTTGCCTGACTTGCTCAGCCTAGCTTAACGGCGACGCTTGCGGAGTTCTTCTAGGGTGCGTAATTGCGCCAAGGCTTCCGCCAGCTGTGCACTTGCCGCACCAAAGTTGATGTCGCTAGAGGCATCTTGCAGCGCTTTTTCTGCCGCTTCTTGCGCTGCAACCGCGGCCGCCTCATCGAGGTCTTCCGCACGAGCGGCTGTGTCCGCAAGCACCGTAACTACGCCCGACTGCACTTCTAAGTAACCACCAGAGGCAAAGAAGACTTCTTCTTCACCGTTCTCGAGCCCCAAACGAACTGGGCCTGGTCGAATACCGGTCAGCAGAGGTGCGTGGCCGGGCATGATGCCTAGCTCACCAACGCTGCCGGTTGCGCTGAGCTTGGTGATGCGGCCGGAGAAAATTTCTTTCTCCGCGCTGACGATGTCACAAACAAAAGTGTTAGCCATTAGTCTTACTCGTTGATGCTACTCGTTAGTCTTCCATCGTCTTAGCTTTTTCGATCACATCTTCGATGCTGCCGACCATGTAGAAGGCATCTTCTGGCAAGTGATCGTACTCGCCGTCCAAAATACCCTTAAAGCTACGTACGGTGTTTTCACGACTAACAAACTTACCTTCGTTACCGGTAAACACCTGAGCAACAAAGAACGGTTGGCTAAAGAACTTCTGTACCTTACGTGCACGGTAAACCAAGTTCTTGTCTTCTTCAGACAGCTCATCCATACCCAAGATAGAGATGATGTCCTTCAGCTCTTGGTAACGTTGCAGCATTTGCTGAACGCCTTGAGCTACGTTGTAGTGCTCTTCACCAACCACCAATGGATCTAGCTGACGCGAGGTAGAGTCCAGTGGGTCTACCGCCGGGTAAATACCCAAGTCGGTAATCGCTCGAGACAAGGTTACCGTCGAGTCTAAGTGAGCAAAGGTAGTTGCTGGAGAGGGGTCGGTTAAGTCATCCGCTGGTACGTATACCGCCTGAACCGAAGTAATAGAACCGGTCTTGGTGGTGGTAATACGTTCCTGCAACGAGCCCATCTCTTCTGCCAAGTTAGGCTGGTAGCCTACCGCTGAAGGCATACGACCCAGCAGTGCGGATACTTCCGTTCCTGCCAAGGTGTAGCGATAGATGTTATCGACAAACAACAGTACGTCTTTGCCGTCATCGCGGAATTTTTCTGCCAAGGTCAAACCGGTCAGCGCCACGCGCAAACGGTTTCCAGGAGGCTCGTTCATCTGGCCGAAGACCAGTGAGATCTTCTCAAGTACACCGGCTTCTTCCATCTCGTAGTAGAAGTCGTTGCCTTCACGAGTTCGCTCACCTACACCAGCGAACACGGACAAACCCGAGTGCTCGATAGCGATGTTACGAATCAGCTCAAGCATGGTTACGGTTTTACCTACACCAGCACCACCGAACAGACCAACTTTACCGCCTTTAGCAAAGGGGCAGATCAAGTCGATAACCTTAATGCCGGTCTCTAGTAGCTCGTTGCCACCACGCTGATCTTCGTAGCTAGGTGCATCACGGTGAATAGGCATGTGCTCACGCGCATTCACAGGACCCTTCTCATCGATCGGGTTACCTAGTACGTCAAGAATTCGTCCAAGGGTTTCTTCTCCAACGGGGATAGTAATGGGGCTACCCGTGTTGGTTACTTCCAAGCCACGAGACATACCGTCTGATACACCCATAGCAATGGTGCGAACGACGCCGTCACCCAACTGCTGCTGCACTTCCATGGTCAACCCAGTAGAGGTAACCGTAAGCGCATCATAAACTTTAGGAACATTTTCCCGGTCAAATTCTACGTCGATGACCGCGCCGATAATTTGGACAATACGACCGCTGCTCATGCTTCTCGCCTCTTAACCTGTGTGGCTTGCGCCAGTTTTACTTTAATGTCGTTAACTGTGTTGGTGCCGATCAGGGGTTTTAAACCGCCGCGGCGCCACTCACAATCTCGGAAATTTCTTGTGTAATTGCTGCCTGGCGTGCGTTGTTGTAAATCAACGACAACTCTTCAACCAACTTCTCAGCATTATCCGTCGCGTTTTTCATGGCGAGCATTTTGGATGCTTGCTCACAAGCTCCGTTTTCTACTACTGCTTGGTAAACCTGCGACTCAATGTAACGAGTCACCAATCCATCAATGAGTTGCCGCGCATCGGGCTCGTAAATGTAGTCCCAACGCTGGGTACGCATTTTCTCGTCGTCTTCCGGGTTTAGCGGTAACAACTGACGAATAGTCGGCGCCTGGGTCATGGTGTTGACGAAGTCGTTGCTGGCTAGGTACAGCCGGTCGATCTTGCCCTCTTCGTAAGCATCCAACATAACCTTAATGCCGCCGATCAAATCATTAAGCACCGGCTGTTCGCCTAAACCGTTCACGGCGCACACTACGTTGCCGCCAACCGCTCGGAAAAAGGTTGCAGCCTTGTTGCCGATCAAACCAAGGTCCACTTCAATGTTCTTGGCGTGCAGCTCTGCCATCTCTTTCAGCAAAGGTCGGAACAAGTTGACGTTTAAGCCGCCGCACAACCCTTTGTCGGAAGAAACAACCAAGTAACCCACTCGGGTTATCGGGCGCTCAACCATAAAGGTGTGGCGATACTCTGGGTTAGAGTTTGCTAGGTGCCCGATCACCGCGCGTATCTTTTCAGAGTACGGCTTACCTTCGCGCATGCGTTCTTGGGTACGACGCATGCGGCTGGCCGCTACCATTTGCATAGCGCTGGTGATCTTTTGCGTATTTTCTACGCTGCCGATCTTCTTCTTAATTTCAACGCCGACTGCCATCTTAGTAGGCCTGAGTCTCTTTGAACTTCTTGATTGCGCTATGCAGGGTGCTAACGATATCGTCGTTGTACGCACCGGTATCGTTAATGTTCTGCATGAACTCGCTGTGCTCTGAATTCATGTAGCTCATCAACGCTGCTTCGAAGTCGAGGACCTTATCTACAGGTACATCTTCTAAGTAACGCTCGTTTGCGGCGAATAGTGAGGTGCCCATCTCGGCAACACTCATGGGCGCAAACTGCTTCTGCTTCATCAGCTCGGTAACACGCTCGCCGTGCTCAAGCTGACGACGCGTTGCTTCATCCAGGTCAGAAGCGAACTGCGAGAACGCCGCCAATTCGCGGTACTGAGCCAGTGCTAACTTAATACCGCCAGAGATCTTCTTCATGAACGGCACCTGCGCGGAGCTACCTACCCGTGATACCGAAGTACCTGGGCTCATAGAAGGGCGCTGGCCTGAGTTAAACAGCTCGGTTTCCAAGAAGATCTGACCATCGGTAATCGAAATCACGTTGGTCGGTACAAAGGCAGAGACGTCACCGGCTTGAGTTTCAATGATAGGTAGCGCGGTTAGTGAACCGGTCTTACCTTTAACTCGTCCATTGGTCACGCTTTCTACGTAGTCGGCGTTCACTCGAGCCGCACGCTCTAGCAGTCTAGAGTGCAAGTAGAAAACGTCACCCGGATAGGCTTCACGGCCTGGTGGGCGACGGAGCAGCAAGGAGATCTGACGGTAGGCCCAAGCCTGCTTGGTCAAATCATCATAAATGATGAGGGCGTCTTCGCCGTTGTCTCGGAAGTACTCACCCATGGCGCAACCAGAGTAAGGAGCGATGTACTGCATAGCAGCCGGATCCGAGGCACTAGCCACAACCACAACCGTGTACTCCAGAGCACCGTGCTCTTCTAAAGTACGCACACTGTTCGCAACCGTAGACATCTTTTGACCAATAGCAACGTAGACACACTTAATGCCTTTGCCTTTTTGGTTGATGATGGTGTCGATAGCAACAGCGGTTTTACCAATCTGGCGGTCACCAATGATCAGCTCGCGCTGGCCGCGACCGATGGGCACCATCGCATCAATACATTTAAGACCGGTCTGCACTGGCTGGTCTACTGACTGACGTGCAATAACTCCCGGTGCAACCTGCTCAATAGGCGCGCTGCTAGTGGAGTTGATAGGACCTTTGCCATCGATAGCGTTACCCAAAGAGTCGACTACTCGACCTAACATCTCGGGGCCAACGGGCACTTCCAAAATACGACCCGTACAGCGAGCGGTCATACCTTCGCTTAAGCTCTTGTAGTCACCCAAGATAACCACACCAACCGAGTCTCGCTCGAGGTTCAGGGCCATGCCGTAAACGCCGCCGGTAAACTCGATCATCTCACCGTATTGAGCATCGGCTAGACCGTGGATACGAACGATACCGTCCGAAACACCAACGATGGTGCCTTCGTTTTGAGCCTGGGCATCAACATTCAGGTTCTCAATACGACCCTTAATGATGTCGCTGATTTCCGAGGGGTTGAGTTGTTGCATATCAACGTTCCTTTGGTTGCCGCAGCGGTATAGCTGCCGCAGCTGAATTCACATGTATTTCGTTCAGTTGCCCGCTAACTGCGTTGCAACGACTCTCGCAATTTTTCTAGCTTGCCGCGCACCGAACCGTCGATGACATTGTCACCGGCCCGAATAACCGCGCCACCCATAAGCTCAGCGTCGACGCTGCTGCTCAGGTTGATCTCTCGTTCGTACTTACGATGCAGTGCTGCTTTAAGCTTGCTCGCTTGCTCATCTGTCAGCGGATAAGCCGAGATGATCTCTACGTCTAGCGACTGCTCTTCTTCTGCACGCCGTACTTCGTACTGCTCAGCAATTTCTGGAAGCAATTCCAGCCGCTTGTTCTCAGCCAAAACGCTAAGAAAACGTCGAGAACGGTCGTTAAGCTCGTCTCGAAACATATCTGCTAACCGTAGCGCTTTAGCGTCGTCTTCTATATCTGGTGAGCTCAGTAGTTCTTGCACCGCAGGTGCATGAACCGCAGCTGCCAACAGCCCCAGCGAATTGGACCACGCATCGAGGCTGCTTTCACCCTTGGCGATGTCAAACGCCGCATTGGCGTAAGGTCGAGCTAAGGTTGCAAGTTCTGCCATGGTTTAGAGTTCCGCTGCCAGTCGATCGAGCAAGTCAGCATGCTTTGCTGCATCTATACGCTCACCAAGCACACGCTCTGCACCGGCAATCGCCAGGGTAGACACTTGTGCGCGTAGGTCTTCTTTTACGCGGTTTGCATCTTGCGCAATCTCGGCATTGGCCGACTCTTTAACACGCTCGCCTTCAGCGCGCGCGTCAGACTTTGCTTCTTCAACCATTTGCGCCGCTCGTGCTCGAGCCTGCTCAATGATCTCGGCTGCCTCGCCTTTAGCTTGCGTTAGTTGCTGAGCAACCTCTGCTTTAGCGCTTGCTAGATCTTGCTCTGCGCGTTCAGATGCCGCCAAACCATCAGCAATGGTTTCTTGGCGCTGACGCATAGCAGCCATAATTGGCGGCCAGATTGAACTCTTACAGATCCAAACAAACACCAAGAAGGTGAGGGTTTGGCCTATGAGCGTTAGGTTGAGATTCATTGCCTCAACTCCTTTCGGTGTTCTATTGCGGTTCTATTTGCAACGGACTGTGTCGTCATATTCTTACTCTAGGTTAACGAAGCGGGCTGAACGCTACGCGTTCAGCGGTTCGTATTAGAGTGCGAAAATTACGTACAAGCCGATACCAACGGCGATCATCGGTACTGCGTCAACAAGACCAAGTACGATGAAAAGC
The DNA here is from genome assembly GCA_938036875.1 of uncultured Pseudomonadales bacterium. Taxonomy (GTDB): domain Bacteria; phylum Pseudomonadota; class Gammaproteobacteria; order Pseudomonadales; family Azotimanducaceae; genus CALHVX01. The sequence continues at coordinate 64,065 of CALHVX010000023.1, read as the reverse complement.
TGTGTACGTAGCATTGGCAACAGCTCTGGCTGGCGTGCTACGCCTTCCAAAAACTTACCGCCCAAGACGCCCACACCAATGGATGCACCTACCGCGCCTAGGCCCATCATCAATGCACCGGCAACGATCAGAATGGCTGATTCCATGTTTACTCCCAGTTTCGAATTGTGTTTTAAAGTCGTTTACGTCGTTTTCTAAAACTCTAGTGCCTAAGATCTAAGCGCTAAGAGCGGTCTAGCCACAACAAGCTGCGTTGTTGCTAGTGTTCTTCCACATCATGCGCCTGCGTTAGGTAAACCACAGTCAGCACAGCGAAAATGAAGGCTTGCAGCGTAATGATGAGGACGTGAAATAGCGCCCAACCTAGCTGCAGCACACCACCAAACGCAAACAGTACAGCACCGCCTGAGAACATGATGGCAATCAATATAAAGATCATCTCGCCGGCGTACATGTTGCCGAACAAACGCAAGCCTAGAGACAGGGGCTTAGCTATGAGAGTAACGCCTTCCAGAATCAAGTTGACTGGTGCGCCCAACTTTCCAAAGGGATGGAACGCAAGCTCACCTAGGAAGCCGCCCACACCTTTGCATTTAATGCTGTAGTACAAGATTAGAGCAAAGACCGAAAAGGCCATTGCCATGGTAATGTTGGGATCGGTGCTTGGAACCACCTTCATGTGGCTGATGCCAATGGCGTGAGCAGCCTGCGGGATCCAATCCACCGGAATCAAATCCATCAAGTTCATAAAGAACACCCAAACGAAGATGGTTAGCGCAAGCGGCGCCACCAAATCGTTGGTGTAAGAAAAAACGCTGCGGGTGGTGTCATCGATGAAGTCGACTACCATCTCTACGCCATTTTGGAGGGGACCTGGCACTCCAGAGGTAGCGCTGTCTGCAACCTTCTTGAAGATCCAGATAAAAATAACACCAAGGATCAGCGACCAAGCCATAGAGTCGACGTTGATCGACCAAAAACCCATCTGCGCCGCTTCAGCACTGCTATGGGCAAAACCCATGGTGCCATCTTCTAACCGACCAAAGGTCAGGTTAGTCAGGTGGTGCTGGATGTATTCCTGCGATGTTTGTCCGTCGCCTGCCATTTGTACTTCCTTTAACTATCTCGGTATGCAGCTACTGCATGCCCTACGTAGGCGATGGCTAAGCCGCCCAACAACCACTGTGCTCTTGGTGCCACGATCATGCCGATGGCTAGCAAGGCTATGGTGCCTACAATCTTCACCCAAGCAAACAACAATAACCGTTCGCTTCGATGTTCACCGCTAGTGGCCGCTAGGTACATCCAGCTTGGCAATACCACGCTGAACCCGCCAATCAGCATAGACGCCAACCTCAGCGCCCACTCGACAAACCCGCTGCCGCTAACCAAGAACACAACACCAGGGATCAACAGGGCAGCGCCAAGCACTATGCCGGCCTGCCAAAAAACGATCCGTTGCGCTGGTGTCATGTGCGCGCCTGCCAATTTTCCTGCCTGGTATTTACCCAAACCCCACCCCTATGTTGCCTAGAGGGAGAGTGCAGAATACCAACTGCCCGTTTCAGGGCGCGCGTATTATAGAGAGCACAGCGTTTGGGTTCAATTGAAGAGTTCAGAAAACTCTAGTTAATTCGTGTTTAGCCGTTGTTTTTCTTAGATCAATGCAAAACCGCGTTATGCGTTTTTCCCCAGTTTATTGCCAGGTCCTCGCTTTGAACCGGCTAGGGGTCAGTCGCTCTGGGGCAGGTGGCGCAGGATGCCGTCTAGCTCATCCAAACTGGTGTATTTGATCACCAGTTGGCCTCGGCCTTTTGCGTCCTGGCGAATTTGTACCGGCGCACCAATATTGTCGCTCAACCGCCGTTCTAACGCGGCCGTATCTGGGTCTGGCCCAGCAGGCTTGTCGACCACCGGCTTAGGCTGAAGCCATTGCCGAGCCAACGCCTCTGTTTGCCGAACCGAAAGCTGGCGCTCAATGACCTCCAGCGCCGCCTTCTCTTGATTGTGGGCATCCAGGGACAGCAGCGCACGGGCGTGGCCCATTTCTAGGTCGCCATTCGCCAGCATGTCGCGCACTTTGGGCGCTAGGTTCAGCAGCCTAAGCAAATTGGTCACCGCCGCCCGAGATTTACCAACGGTATCTGCCACTTGCTGCTGGGTAAGCTCAAATTCATCTTTCAGGCGGTTCAACGCCATGGCTTCTTCTAAGGGGTTGAGGTCTTCGCGTTGAATATTTTCAATGAGCGCCATGGCGGACGCTTGCTCATCGCTAACCTCCCGGACTAGGGCGGGAATCTTGTCTAAACCGGCCAACTTAGAGGCGCGCCAGCGGCGTTCACCCGCGATCAGCTCAAAACGCCCCCCGGTACGGGCACGCACGACCACCGGCTGCATCAAACCCTGGGTTTTGATGCTGCTAGCCAACTCGTTTAAGGCTTCTTCATCAAATTCCCGACGGGGTTGGAAACGGCTAGGTCCAATATTGGCGACGTTGATTTGGGCCAAAGAGCCGTCGCCTGTGGGTTCGCTCAGCGTGGGGTTAGCCATAGCGCTCAGCTCTGCAGCAGCCTCAGCGCCCGTAGCGCCAGCAGCACCACTTGCCGCGCTGTTGGACATCAGTGCACCTAGGCCTCGGCCTAAACCTTTTTTTCTCACTTTGCAGTCCTACCCCTGAAAACGGAATCTATAGGGCATCTTACGTGGCGCACCCGGGTCTTTGCACCTAATTGGGGGGATTGGAGGGGTTTTCACCCGAGGCAAGCGCTTGGTTACGCGCGTGCTCATGCTTGCGACGCAGCTCACCGGCTAATGCCATATAGGCCACAGCGCCCCGAGATTGGCGGTCATACAGAATCGCGGGCAGGCCATGACTTGGTGCTTCTGCCAGGCGCACGTTGCGCGGGATAACCGTGCGAAACACGGAGTCACCAAAATATTCAATGAGCTGTCGAGACACATCCCGGGTCAACGAGTTGCGAGGGTCGTACATGGTCCGCAGCAGTCCTTCGATTGCCAGGGACGGGTTTCCTTGGGCGCGAACCCCGTCAACGGTTTCCAGCAACGCCGTTAGGCCTTCAAGCGCGTAGTACTCACACTGCATAGGGATCAACACACCATGAGCGGCGATCAAGGCGTTAACGGTTAAGATGTTGAGCGACGGCGGGCAATCAATAATCACGTAGTGGTAGTCGGCAGCCTGGGCAAGGCGCTCTTTCAGGCGCGTTTCTCGCCCGTTCTCAACGCTCATCAGCTCCACTTCCGCGGCGGTGAGATCCGTATTAGCAGGCATCACGTCAAACCCACCAGACGTTTTTTGCAGCACTTGAGCCATCGGCATGTCGTCGATTAGCCAATCGTAGATGTTGTGCTCAACCTCCGCTTTATCGACACCACTGCCCATGGTGGCGTTTCCTTGAGGGTCCAGGTCCACCAACAACACGGGTGCACCGGACAGGGCTAACGAGGCTGCCAAGTTCACGCTGGTGGTGGTTTTGCCGACGCCGCCTTTTTGGTTGGCTACTGCTATTACTCGAGTCATGTTGGCTTCCGTTCGCTTAACACCAATACATCATGCAGCGATTGTAACCCCGGGACTTCAAAGGCGTGAGGCTCAACAGTTACTTGCGCATCTAGGTCCAGCGGGTCTATTGGCAACGGTTGCGCCGCATCATCTGGATAGCCGTTGGTGCGGACCTGGGTTTGCAAGATCAGCCGACCTTGGGGCGCTAACAAGGGTTGCGCCAATTGCCAGAGCAATTTAGGTGCTGCTACTGCTCGACTGACCACAACGTCGTAACGATCGGCTTGCTGGGTCAGCAAGGCCACGTCTGTTGCAATGGGACTCACGTTGGCTAGCTCTAACCGACGCACCGCTTGATTTAAAAAGCGAATCTTTTTATCGCTGCGATCCGCTAAGGTGAATTGCATTTGCGGCAACACAATGGATAAGGGGATGCCCGGCAGTCCACCGCCGGTTCCAATATCTAAGACCTTGTTGCCGGTGGGGTGTGCTGCGACTAGCTGCGCAATGCTCAAGCTATCCAGCAAATGACGACTAACAAACCGCTCCACGTCTTGCCGTGAAACCAAGTTAATCGCTTTGTTCCACTTACGAACTAGCTCGATATAACCCTGCAGACGCGCAAGCGCTGTGTCATCCATCTCTAGGTCAAGTGCGCGCAGGCCATTGTTTAGCTGCTGTTGCTCAGCAACACTAAGCTCCACGGGCGCATTGTGTGAACGTTTTTTGCGCGTTGGGTACGCCGACGACTCAGGCACTCGTTTGCCGTTGGCTTGATGCTCTGTTCGGTGAGCCAGCGTTCAGCGCTTTCTTGGCGTGGATTAACAAGATAGACAACGCCGCTGGAGTAATGCCCGGGATACGAGCAGCGCGGGCTAACGTGGTGGGGCGAGCGGCGTTTAGTTTCTCTGCTAGCTCGTTGGATATACCATCGATCCCGTCGTAGTCCAACGCTTCGGGCAAACCAAAACCTTCATGCCGGCGAATCTTGGCAATCTCTTCATCTTGGCGCGCAATGTAGCCGGCGTATTTAATTTCCACTTCAGCCTGCTGCACAATGGCATCATCCACGGCTGGCAATAGTTCTGCCATGGGCACAACAACATCCCGCAGATTAACTTTAGGTCGCCGTATGTAGGCAGCAAGGTCCGTATCTCGCGCCACGTTTTCTGAGGTGGCGGCGCCAACCTTTGCAGCTAACGGAGTATTCGCCACCAAACGCGTGGTTTCGATAGTGGTGCGCAGCTCGGTTAGCGCATTCATTTTTTGCTCGTAATGCTGCCAGCGCGCATCGCCTACCAAACCAAACTCACGACCAGTCGGGGTGAGACGTTGGTCAGCATTATCCTCTCGCAAACGCAGGCGATACTCAGCACGGCTAGTAAACATACGGTACGGCTCGTTGGTGCCTAAGTTGATTAGGTCATCAACCAGCACACCTATATAAGCTTCATCGCGTCGCGGACACCAAGATGGTTTGCCTGCGGCGGCGAGTGCAGCGTTGGTACCTGCTAGCAAACCTTGAGCGCCAGCCTCTTCGTAACCTGTGGTGCCGTTAATTTGCCCAGCAAAATACAACCCTTCAACGGCTTTGGTTTCTAACGAGTACTGCAAATCTCGCGGGTCAAAGTAATCGTACTCAATGGCATAGCCCGGCCGAGTGATGTGGGCTTTTTCAAAACCTTTGATGGTGTGAACCAGTTGGTACTGGATATCAAACGGTAGGCTTGTGGATATTCCGTTGGGGTACAGCTCTTGGCTAGTTAAGCCTTCGGGCTCCACAAAGACTTGATGCGACTGACGATCCGCAAAGCGCACCACTTTGTCTTCAATGCTTGGGCAATATCTTGGGCCAACACCATCAATCACACCGTTGTACAACGGCGAGCGATCTAGCGCGCTGGCAATAATTTCGTGGGTCAGGCTATTGGTGTGCGTGATGTAGCAATCCACTTGTCGCGGGTGATCGCTAGGCTGACCTAGGAACGATAAACAGGGCATAGGCTCATCACCTGGCTGCACCTGCATCACCGAAAAATCCACGCTACGCGCATCCAAACGCGGTGGCGTCCCCGTTTTTAAACGAGCAACTCGAAACGGCAACGCACGCAAGCGATCGGCTAGCGCGTTCGATGGCGCATCACCTAAGCGTCCACCCGGATGGTTAGCATCACCAATGTGAATTAGCCCGCCAAGAAAGGTTCCCGTTGTTAGCACCACGCGCTTAGCGCGGAAGGTCAAACCCATTTGGGTCACGGCGCCGCCTACCTGATCACCCTCGATCACTAGATCGATCACCGACTGTTGGAACAAGGTCAGGTTGTCTTGGGTCTCAACAATCTTACGAATGGCGTTTCTATATAAGGTGCGATCCGCTTGCGCACGGGTAGCGCGTACCGCCGGACCTTTGCTGCTGTTTAGGATTCGAAACTGGATACCCGCGGCATCCGCTGCCCGCCCCATGGCCCCATCTAAGGCATCGATCTCACGGACCAAATGGCTTTTGCCGATGCCACCAATAGCCGGGTTGCACGACATCTGCCCTAAGGTTTCGATGCTTTGCGTGAGCAACAGGGTTTGAGCGCCCATGCGCGCCGCCGCCAATGCAGCTTCAGTACCGGCATGGCCGCCGCCGATCACAATCACGTCAAATGTCTGGGGATGTTCAAGCACGGGTTGGTTACTACCTAAAGGCTGACGGGTCTGGGCGGCAAGTTTAGGCCCTAGCTGGGCTATTGGGTAGGCGAACGACAACTTAGGTTGATTGGGGTGGCCGGCAATCGGCCCAGTTGCTGCCCAGTTGCCGCCTACTTACCGATGCAGAAGTTGCTAAAGATATCGCCCAAAAGATCATCCGGCGTGGTCATGCCAACAATTTGACCTAAGGTGTCGTGCGCTAGGCGCAGCTCTTCTGCCAGCAAAACCCCGCCATCAACAGACACGGCAGCTAAGGCCTGGGCTCGACCTAAGCTATCTAAGGTTGAAGTGAGCGCCTCCACATGGCGTTGCCGAGCGGTGAAGGTATTGCTGTCTGGACTTAGCCCTACTCCAACTTGCGCCTTGATCCAGTCCTTGAGTTGCTGCAGACCCCAGTGCATTGAGGCTGAAGTGACCAAAATCTCGTCTGCGGAACAGGTGTTTTGGCGAGCCAAGCCTGGGGTCAAACCCGACACTAGATCCGCTTTGGTGGCAACTAAGACCGATCGTTCGGGATCATCTAAAAAACTGGCTAGCTGCGGGGAATTTTTACCGATCAAACGTTCGGTTATCGCTACTTTTGTTAGCTTATCTTCGTCCTTGCTAGATTCAAACAACCAAGCATTAGCCCCAGCATCCGCCAGGACTAACACCACGTCTGCCTGCTGAGCTTGAGCTAGGGCGCGCTCTACCCCTTGTTGCTCCACAACATCGGTGGTAGCGCGCAAACCGGCGGTATCCACCAATCGGACCGGCAGCCCATCTAGGTCCAGGTCTACGGGGAGCAAGTCTCGAGTAGTGCCAGGAATGTCCGTAACAATGGCACGATCTTCACCGCTCAGCGCATTGAGCAAACTGGATTTACCAGCATTGGGGGCACCGATTAGTGCCACCGTAATACCCTCGGTGAACTTCGCAGCCGAACGAGTGTTCTGGAGCAGCAAAGTTAGCGCGTCAACCAATGCGTCCAAACGTTCGGTTAAGCCGAACTCAGCCCCACGATCCACCTCTTCTTCATCCGGGAAGTCTAAGGTTGCTTCAACAAAAAGCCGGAGATTTCGCAACGCATCCGCCAAGGCAAAAACTTCGGTGGAAAAGACCCCCTGCAACGAGCGCAAGGCACTTCGCGCAGCCATCGCTGAGCTGCTCGCAATTAGGTCCGCAATGGCTTCTGCTTGGGCAAGGTCAAGCTTGTTGTTAATGAAGGCGCGCTGGGTGAACTCACCCGGCGCCGCCAGTTGAGCCCCACAAGCCAAACAAGCTTCCACGACCAAGCGCAAAACCACAGGACCACCGTGGCCATGAAACTCAACCACGTCTTCGCCGGTAAACGAATTAGGACCCGGGAAGGACACAGCAAGCCCTTCGTCTAGGGTTTCACCCTGTTGATCCAAGAAAGGGCCAAGCGTCATGACCCTGGGAGCCAGAGGTTTGTGGAACAGCTTGGCGGCAATGGCCAAGGCTTGTTGCCCTGATAATCGAACAATACCAACGCCCCCCATTCCAGGAGCGGTGGCTATAGCAACAATGGTTGGCCCGGATATCAATTCTGGAATGGGTAGCTTTGCCCTGCTAGCCCTTGGCTTCTGCTGCAGCTTCGGCCTGACGAATGACGTAGTACTGCTGAGCAATACTTAACACGTTGTTCACCAACCAGTAGAGCACCAGGCCCGCAGGGAAGAACAAGAACAGCACGGTGAACATCACGGGCATCATCTTCATCATCTTCTGCTGCATGGGGTCACCCATTTGCGGGGTCAGCGACATCTGGAAGAACATGCTCACACCCATGAGCAAAGGCAACACAAAGAGCGGATCCATGGCGGACAAGTCGTTGATCCAAAGCATGAAGGGCGCGTGGCGCAACTCAACACTTTCGTAGAGTACCCAATACAGCGCCAAGAATATTGGCATGGGTAACAACATTGGTAGGCAACCACCTAAGGGATTCACCCCTTCTTTTTTGTACAACGCCATCATCTCGCCAGATAGCTTTTGGCGATTGTCAGAGTAACGTTCCTGCAAACGTTTCATTTGCGGCGCCACACGACGCATGTTGGCGGTAGACCGGTAAGCGGCTGCAGACAGTGGATAGAGAACCAGCTTAACCAAAAAGGTTAAGAGCATGATGGCAACACCCCAGTTGCCAACTACACCGTGTAACCAAGACAAGAACCCAAACAGCGGAACCGCTAACCACCACAAGAAACCGTAGTCCACGGTTAGGTTTAGGTTGGGTGATATGGCTTCCAACTTCTTTTGATCTTTAGGGCCAGCATAAAACCTGGAGTGCCACTGACCTTGCGCACCGGGTGCCACCGCTTGTGCTGGGCTGATGTAACCAAACACGTACTGCCCGGCATTGTTTTTCTTGCCAAAGAAGCGATTGCTATCTTCTGGGTCTGCCACCCAAGCGCTAATAAAGTAATGCTGTAAGAATGCAATCCAACCACCATCTACGTACTGGTCGTAAACACCCTCGTCATCAATGGTATCGAACTCAAGCTTTTCGTAGCGTGACTCGGCTGTGGTAAGCGCTGCGCCTACATAGGGCTGGGGGCCGAGAGAAAAACTGTCTTCCCCTGGGGGCTCTTTGTCATCACGCTGAATTTGCGCAACCAACTTCGCCTCGATGGGGGTACCCGTGTTGTTGCGAGCGTTGAGATTCACGTTCACCAAGTACTCTTGGGCGGTGAATACAAACTCTTTGGTGATCTCAATGCCGTCAAGCATTGCGTTGAGCGTCACCGTTAGCGTCTCTTGCCCAGGAAGCAACTCGTACTTGTTTTGCTTGCTAGTGAAGGTCCGACGTTCTGCGCCCTTACCTGGCCCGGTTAACCACTGCAGACCACTTTGGGCGATATAAATCTGCCGCGTACTTCTATCCAGCAACTGCAGGGGGACATCGGGCTGATCGATATTGAGCGGATGTTGGGGCAGCTGGACGCGAACGATGTCACCGCCAGCGCGGTCAATCCAAACTTTGAGTACAGGGGTCACCACTTCAATGAGCTGACCTGAGGCCACCGCTTGGGTTGCACTGCCGGTCGTAGGCAACCGTCCCGCATCGTCTTGCAGCAATGACTCATCTGCTAAGTCATTGCTTGTGCTGGCAGCACCAGCGGTTGCCGGACCCGCTAGCTGCTCAGCGGGCTGAAGGGCATTGGTCCCATCGCCCTGGGTCAGCGGCGCCGAGGTATAAGGTGCGGCATCTGTTTTGCCATTGAAATCATCATTCCAGGCAAGAATCATCATGTAACCAACGGCCGCAAGGCCAATCAGCAGCACAATGCGCTGAATCTCGGTGGGGATCATAGAGCTTCCTCGACGTGCGGTTGTTGAGCGGGCGGCAATCCGCGTGCCGGGCTCGAATTTGGGACCAGGTCAACACCACCCTCAGCTAAAGGGTGGCAACGACAAAGGCGGGTTGCGGCTAACCAACTACCGCGCCATGGACCATGGCGTTGCAATGACTCCATCGCATAGTGGGAGCAGGTCGGGTGAAAGCGGCACTGATTGCCTATAAAAGGGCTGAGCGTGAGTTGATACAACCGCACCAGCCACTGCAGCACTTGACCCAACGCACGGTTCACACAGGCGACAACAGCAACCAATAGGGTTGCTGGTTTGGCATTGAGTCGGCGGTTTTCTGACATCATCAATCACTATTTTTTTGACAGGGTTAGTCTGAACCGTTCAGACCTGGCCTGACTTAGAGCTAAAGTAAGTACTTACTTCTTCTAAAATATCACTAAGCGCAACGGCTAACTGCCGATTGCCCTGATTAGCCATCACTTGGACCACAATATCCACCGCGGGCAACTTTTGGTGCTGCAGGCGAAAGGTCTCGCGACATACCCGTTTTAATCGATTTCTATCGTTTGCCTTGGCAACCTGACGTTTCGCAATGACCAGGCCTAAACGAGCGCCGTGCATTCTATTCGCTCGCGCCCGAATGCGTAACGCCCCAGCGTGTTTTTTAAACTCAGGACGTCGAAAAACCGCTTCAAATTGCTTTGCATCGGTCATACGGACCGATCGAGGGAAACCTAGGGAGCTACAGCCTGGGATCATTGACAGAGGGTCATGTTCGGTAAGCTGAGGAAATCGCCAGGCAGGGGCATTAAACCGCTACCAGGACATCAAATGGCGAGGTGGTTACCCCACCTTAGTCACGTTTGGGCCCTAACCGCTGACGGAGAGGCGCTTTCGACCTTTGGCACGACGGGCATTGATCACGCGTCGACCAGCTTTGGTCGCCATTCGAGCTCGAAAACCGTGAGTACGATTACGCTTAATGTTGCTGGGTTGAAAAGTACGCTTCATGCTGGCTCGGTGGTACAAATTGGGTGCGGGATTTTAGGGGCCTTGGGGCTTGGTGTCAATTGGCTATAGTTTGATCTGGCGCCTGATCAAACTTTTGGTCTTTTCAGCATCTTTTGGCATCCAACTATGAGGTTAGAGCTTGCCTGCTAACCAAACCATAACGCTAACCAAACTTTCCTTAAATTCGAGTTGTCCACAGATTTGGCCCTGCTTAAGTAGTAGGTTTTTTTAGATAAAGAAATTGTTGTTGTAGTTATTGAGGCGGATATTTGTGTGGGTAACTCACCTAAGCTACTGCTTTGGCTTACGTTGTTTGGCTGCAAAGTCTGTGGACAACTAGCGTATATCTTGGGCGTTACCCAAGGATAACAAGTGTAGAAATTGGACCCCAGTGGGGGGGCTAAAGTTATCCACAGGTTGTGCCAATGTTTGCTAACAATTCCCCCGGTACCAGATTGGTAGAACTCTAACTATGGATGCGCGGTAAGTTTTTGAAATTGCTCAGCCTAAAAATTAATACCAAAAAATTGTGATTTTTGCGTGGCGTTGGCTCATGGTCTCTGGCTAGAATGTGCTCTCTTAAACGCGCCGCAGTAACGCGCAACAACGACGGGAATCGTTGCACGATAGAAAGGCAAAAGTTTACCCAAGTGTAGGCAACTAACAGCAGCTCATAGAACGATGATAGAACGCTAGCAGTCGCTAAATACTGGAAAAATACTTACAAGAACCGGTTGCTAACCGCTAAAGCATCAGCTACTCAGCAAACTCTTAGTAAGAGCCAAAGAAAAAAATCAAGCAAAGAAAAAAGTAAGAATCAAGAAAGAAAAAATAAAATTCCGTAGAGAATTTATCGTGTGATCCTGAAGTTGACTTCAGAGAAAAAGAAAGGGTTTTTTTGATTGGAAATTTGTGTGGTGCCTGGCAAGGATCAGTAGCACTCTCGAAGTTGACTCCGCAGTAAAGTGAAAGGTTCAGGTTTCACAGCTCGAAGCAAACCAATCCGTAACATCACAGCAGCTGTTTAGATATCGAGTCTGTGTGATGTGGACAAGAAAAAATGGAATTGACACAACCGTACGATGCGTAGAGATGGCGCAAGTAGGTTCAAGTTTTTGGGGGCTTTGGGTGGCGAGTACCGTATGGCAGAAATGCCTGGATCGGCTGCAGGATGAACTTTCGTCTCAGCATTACAATACGTGGATACGTCCACTGCAAGTTAGGCAAGGTGACGCGGGGATCGAGATACTCGCCCCTAACCGTTACGTAAAGAACAAAATTCGAGCGGATTTTTTGGAGCGTATTATTACGCTGCTGCAGGAAGAGTCCCTTGGCGATGATGGCGATGAGTTGTCGCGCGATCAAGTTCAACTAGATGTTGGCAACTTAGACGACAGCAAAGCAGCACCACTACGCGCGGACGGCAGTGGCGGTCCGAAAGTTAGGACCAGCCATCGCTTACAATCCGATTTCACCTTTGACTCTTTTGTCAAAGGTAAGTCTAACGAGCTGGGTTTTGCTGCTGCATCGCAAGTGGCGGTCAATGCCGGTTTATCTTACAACCCACTGTTGTTGTACGGCGGTGTTGGGTTGGGCAAGACGCACTTGATGCACGCCGTGGGCAACGCCATTCGCGAAAACAATCCCAGCGCCCGAGTGGTGTACGTGCATTCCCAGCGGTTTGTACAAGACATGGTGAACGCCTTACAGCGTGGCACGATGAAAGAGTTTGCCGATTACTATCACTCTATCGATGCGCTGCTGATCGATGACATTCAGTTCTTCGCTAAGAAGCTGCGTTCACAAGAAGAGTTCTTTAACGTCTTTAACGGGTTGCTAGAACGCGATAACCAAATGGTGCTGACCTGCGATCGTTACCCACGAGAAATTGATGGGTTAGAGGAGCGTTTAAAGTCGCGCTTTGTTTGGGGTCTTACCGTTGAGGTTGAGCCACCGGAGCTTGAAACGCGTGTAGCGATCCTCATGAAGAAGGCGGAAGCAGACCAGGTCAATTTGGACCCCGAAGTTGCCTTCTTTATTGGTGAGCGTATTCGCTCCAACGTTCGTGAGCTTGAAGGTGCATTGCGCCGGGTTATTGCCAATGCGCAGTTTACCGGCCAGGCGATTAGCATCCCTCAGGTACGTCGAGCATTGCGAGATCTGTTTGCGATTCAAGACCGTCAGGTTTCTATCCCGAACATTCAGCGTGTGGTTGCCGAGTACTACAACATCAAGATGGCCGATATGCTGTCCAAGCGACGCAGTCGGACTATTGCTCGACCACGGCAAATGGCCATGTATTTAGCCAAAGAGCTCACCAGCCATTCGTTGCCAGAAATTGGTGACGCCTTTGGTGGCCGAGACCACACAACCGTGATGCACGCTTGTCGTAAGATTATTGAACTTCGTGAGACGACCCCTGGGGTCAGCGAAGATTATCGAAACTTGTCGCGTCTAGTGGCTGGATAGATTGCCGAGTAACCGGTAATTCGCTTTATCCGGGTTGCCGCTTACTCCTCGCCTTTTCGGCCGCGGGGCACGAGCAACCCAGCTAGTAAACAAGAAGGCTAGTCGACCTTATAACTCGGTACTATCAACTGAGCGCTTGATCCTAGGACAGGAATGTCCGTTAATAGTGTCTGCGCGATGCGGCGAAGGAATAGGCATCGACCAACCGTAGTGCAATCCTACTTAGTGCAACTTCCATGCAATCTAAATGCAACTCTGAGCCAGGCAAATCATGAAATTTTCTACCGACCGAGAAACCCTGTTGCGATCACTGCAATTGGTGAACGGTGTTGTTGAGCGGCGCCAAACTTTACCTGTATTGGCGAACCTGTTGGTGGTGGCCAAAGACGGCGTTTTGTCGCTAACGGGCACAGACCTTGAGGTGGAACTTCGTTGTCGTACTGGTGAAGTGGATATCCAGACCGAAGGTGAGGCGACGCTTCCCGCTAGGAAACTTGCGGATATTTGGCGCTCCCTCCCGGACGGAAGTTCGGTTTCCGTGGAAATCAAAGCCGACCGAGCGATCGTTAAGTCGGGTAGAAGCCGTTTTACGCTAGCTACTTTACCAGTAGCCGATTTCCCCAGCATCGAGAGCGGTCCAGGGAATATAGAGCTCAATATGGAGCAAGGGGATCTGCGCCGATTGTTAGATCGCGTCAGCTTCTCTATGGCTCAGCAAGATGTTCGGTACTTCCTGAATGGCATGTTGTTGGAAGTGACCGGTGATCATACTCGCACTGTTGCTACCGATGGCCACCGCCTAGCGATGTGTACCTTACCGGCAAGCAATGATGGTAGCGGCGTTACTCACGCGATCATTCCTCGAAAAGGCGTGATCGAGTTAAGTCGATTGTTGGATGAAAAGGATGAAACCGTCAGTTTACGCTTAGGTGCCAATCATCTAACCGTGAGTCGTGAAGGGTACGAGCTAACTACCAAGTTAGTTGACGGAAAATTTCCCGAATACGACAAAGTGATCCCACGCGATAGCTCGCGAAGTATGGTCGCGGACCGTGAAACCCTGCGCCAAAGCTGCCAGCGCGCGTCTATCCTATCGAATGAGAAGTATCGGGGCGTCAGGCTGCTCTTAGACAACGATCAATTGACCATTCAGGCCAATAACCCCGAGCAAGAAGAGGCGGAGGAAGTGGTGGCCGTGGAATATAGCGGTGATCACCTCGAGATCGGATTTAACGTCAGCTATCTCCAAGAAATTCTTGGTGTGTTGGGTACTGACCAAGTGCGTATTAGTGTCTCGGATGCAAATAGCAGTGCGCTGGTGGAAGGTCCAGGAAACGAAGACGCGGTGTATGTTGTTATGCCGATGCGGCTGTAAGCCCCTAAATATCGCGCGTTATCCCTTATGCCTACCCTAATCTGGTTAGGCTAGATGCAATTTCAGAGTTTTCATATTGAGCGAGTTCGAAACCTAGCGGCAGCTGCTGCTGAGCTGGGTCCAGGACTCAACCTCTTTATAGGCCCCAACGGGGCTGGAAAAACCGCCATTTTGGAAGCTATTCATCTGCTAGCACGTGGACGTAGCTTTCGTACGCCGAGGCTCAGCCACCTACTTACCCAAGGCACAAAAGAGCTGTTGATTCGCTCGGCGGTGGATTTAGGCCATAAAACCCCGGAAATCTCGAAAGTAGGGCTGATAAAGCGCTTTCGCGGGGGTACGGACCTTCATATCAACGGTGCCAAAGAGCCCAGGCTGTCAGTACTTGCCAGGCAACTCCCAATCCAACTGATGTTGCCTAATGTTAGCGATCTGGTGTTTGAAGGACCATCGGAACGTCGGGGATTTCTTAACTGGGGAGTGTTCCACGTGAAACATGATTATGGTGGGCTATCCCAGCAATTTAATAAAGTGCTCAAGCAAAGGAACGTCTTGCTTAAAGGGTGTAGCGGTCGCCTGTCATCGGTCACTCCAGAACTGGACGTTTGGACCGCTCAGTTTGTTGAGCTAGCCCAACAGATCAATAGTCACAGACATACCTATATCGGCGAGTGGCAGCCCTACTTCGAGGTGGTGCTTGCGAAATTGGATTCAGAATTAGCGGTTAATCTCAGCTTCGACCCTGGGTATCTATCGCCGGATGAGAGCGCCTCAGAAGCCCTAGATAGCGAGAAATCAGGTGCTCTACTGGTGAAATTATTGAGCGAAAATTTGGCTCGCGAGGTAAAATATGGGGCCACGCAGATTGGTCCTCAGCGTGCGGACATAAAGTTAACTATAGGCGACGCCCCGGCCAACGCGGTGTTATCTAGGGGACAGGGAAAAACGGTCGCGCTTGCACTACTAGTGAGTCAGGCCCAGCACTTGATGGAATCTAAGAACCAGCGCAGCGCATTCTTGATCGATGATGTAGGCGCTGAATTGGATGGGGATCACAATCGACGGTTCTACCAGCTATTAGATGAGATGAATTGCCAAATATTGGCAACCAGTACCGATATGCCGGTACTGGGGGATGATTTCCCAATGCAGGATGTCCGAGTGTTCCACGTGGAACATGGTGTGGTCACCCGGCAATAGAAACCATCAACTTGCGTCAAAACGATGGATAAACGCACTAACACGTCTTCCGAGGGTACAAAATGACAGACGAAACATACGATTCCGGCAGTATTAAGGTCTTAAAAGGCCTAGATGCGGTAAGAAAGCGCCCGGGTATGTACATTGGTGATACGGAAGACGGCACAGGTTTGCACCATATGGTGCAGGAGCTGGTCGATAACGCGATCGACGAAGCGCTTGCCGGTCATTGCGACTTGGTTACCGTGATTGTGCATCCAGAAGAAGCCATCTCGGTTGGGGACAACGGTCGCGGGATACCAGTAGATATCCACGAAGAAGAAGGCGTTTCTGCAGCGGAAGTTATCATGACCACCCTGCATGCTGGTGGTAAGTTCGACGACAACAGCTACAAAGTCTCCGGTGGCCTACACGGCGTTGGTGTCTCAGTGGTCAACGCGTTGTCTGATGACTTTCGGTTAAAGATCCATCGAGACGGTGGCGTATACGAACAAAGCTACACGAACGGCGTGCCCAATGCGCCTTTGGCTCGTACTGGGGATACAGATAAACGCGGTACACAATGCTACTTCAAGCCCTCTGCTGCGACCTTTGGAAATATTGAGTTTCACTACGATATTCTTGCTAAGCGCTTGAGAGAGCTCGCTTTTTTGAATTCTGGCGTCAGAATACAACTCACGGATGAGCGCTCCGGTAAGACAGAAGAGTTTGTCTATGAAGGCGGCCTTAGCGCCTTTGTTGGCTTCCTCAACCAAAACAAGAGCACCATCAATGATGTGTTCCACTTCACCACTCAGCGCGAGGATGATGTGGGTGTAGAGATTGCTATGCAGTGGAACGATGGTTTCCAGGAGCAAGTGATTTGCTATACCAACAACATTCCCCAAGGGGATGGCGGAACCCACTTGGCCGGGTTCCGCGCTGGACTCACTCGCTCTCTAAACAGCTACATCGAAAAAGAGTCGATGTTGAAGAAAGTTCAGGTAAACACCACCGGAGATGATGCCCGAGAAGGTTTGACCGCCGTGGTTTCCGTGAAAGTCCCCGATCCTAAGTTCTCGTCGCAAACAAAAGACAAGTTAGTTTCTAGTGAGGTGAAAACAGCCGTAGAACAAGAGCTTTACAAGTGCTTTGTAGAGTATCTTGACGAAAATCCGCAGCAAGCCAAGTCGGTTGTGCAGAAGATGATCGACGCGGCGCGAGCTCGAGAAGCGGCGCGTAAAGCGCGGGAGATGACGCGGCGCAAAGGTGCCCTGGATATTGCCGGCTTGCCCGGCAAGTTGGCGGATTGCCAAGAAAAGGATCCGGCTCGTTCTGAAATCTACCTGGTAGAGGGTGATTCTGCTGGTGGCTCCGCCAAACAAGGGCGTGACCGTCGAACCCAGGCAATCTTGCCGCTTCGAGGAAAAATTCTAAACGTTGAGAAAGCACGCTTCGACAAGATGTTGTCTTCCGTTGAGGTGGGCACCTTGGTGACCGCCTTAGGCTGCAGCATTGGACGCGATGAGTTCGACCCAGATAAGTTGCGCTACCACAGCGTGATCATCATGACCGACGCCGATGTTGACGGTTCCCACATTCGAACCTTGTTGCTCACCTTCTTCTTCCGCCAAATGCCGGAACTGATCGAACGTGGCCATATCTTTATCGCACAACCACCGTTGTACAAAGTGAAGAAAGGTAAACAAGAGCAGTACGTCAAAGATGACGATGAGCTCAACAGTTACTTCTTGCAGTTAGCGCTTGATGGCGGGCAACTTCGCGTCAACGAAAGTGCTGCACCCATTGCAGGTCCAGCACTAGAAGCCTTAGCCCAAGAGTTTTATGCGTTGCGCGTTCGCTTGCAAAAATACGCACGCGTTATCCCCGTGGATATTTCAGAAACGTTGGTCAACTTGTCAGTGGTTGATGCGGACGTTATGGCTGACGAAGCCGCCATGACAACCTGGGCTGCTGGTCTATCTAAACTATTGCAGAACAACGCCATGCGCAGTGAAGAAGGTGGAATACCACCGGAAGTACGTTTGGAGCAAAACCCAGAAACCAAACTCTTTGTGCCTATCGTCAGCATCAACGTGCGTGGTTTGTCCGAAGAGGTTGCGTTGGTGCCCAGCTTCTTTAGTGGCGCGGAATATCGCGCCATCGCGACTTTAGCTGAGAAAATACAGGGTTTAGTCGAAAACGGAGCAACGGCTGCTCGCGGTGAACGCAGCGAAGAGATCGAAACCTTTGCCCAGGCTTACGATTGGTTGCTGTCGGAAGCACGACGCAGTGTGACCATGCAGCGCTATAAAGGTCTAGGGGAAATGAACCCTGACCAACTTTGGGAAACCACCATGGATCCTGCGGTAAGGCGAATGTTGCGGGTCACCGTAGATGATGCCATTGCGGCGGATCAGATGTTCACCACGCTTATGGGTGATCAGGTAGAGCCGCGTCGTGAGTTTATTGAGTCGAATGCTTTGTCGGTGGTTAACCTCGACGTATAAGGGTTTGCACCCTGACCAAATCGCGTTCATAGGTTTGGTGTTCGCTTGGGTTTGCAACGCAAATGCCAAGCGGACATGCTGTCACTATGGACTACCGCCTTGCCAACCTTGAAGAACTCCCACAGCTTGCCCGCATGCGTTGGGCTTTGTGGCTTGAAGATGGCCAAGCACCCGCCCAGCAAGATCAGCGGGTATTTATGGAATCCTTTGTTGCTTGGCTTGAGCCTAGATTTTTGTCGAGCTGGTTTGTTTGGTGTGCAGTGGATGATGGTGCAGTGGTTTCACACATCTATATCCAACGTATTGAAAAACTCCCAAAACCAAGCGCACCGGAAGATGCGTTTGGTTACCTGACCAACGTTTATACAAAGCCGGCTTTCCGAAACCGAGGTATTGGGGCTGCGCTGTTGCAACATGTTGCGCCATGGGCATTGGCGGCGAACCTAGAGTTCCTAGTGCTTTGGCCTAGCGAGACAAGCACACCTTTTTGGACACGGGCGGGTTTCTCGGACAATGCCTCACTACTCCGAGAAATCAGACCGTACCTTAACTAGCGAGCGTTTCTAAGGCTACTTGGCAAATCGATTGCCAAAGAAATCGTCGGCGATCCACCGTGGTCGCTCCGCAGCATCCGCGACAAACAACCCCATCAGCAATGCAGCTTGAGTAAAACGCTCTGCACTTTCCGCGCTATAGGGTAGCGTTAGGTCATCGCTGGGCTGGTGGTAGTGATTCTTCAAAAAGTCGTTGAGTGCTGCTTCCCCATCAATGTTTGGATCCGACGACTGCATACCCGCTTTAAAAGCTACCGCTGGAACACCCTCGCGTACAAAGGAAAATTGGTCCGAACGAATAAACCGCACTTCTTCTGGCTTTGGATCTGGGGTTACCTCCATCCCCAGCTGCTCCGCGGCGCGTGTTACTGGTGCTAACAGGGTTGAGTGCTCCGCGCCAAAGGCGTGAATATCTTTGATAGGGAACCCAAAGTACGGCATGTCGATGTTGATGTTGGCTATCAGTTGGCTGGCGGGTACGGGTGGATTCCGAGTGAAGTAGGATGAACCCTGCAAGCCCTTCTCTTCACCCGTCACCATAGCAAAGATGACCGAGCGGCGTGGGGCGGTGGCTTGTGATGCCATGGCTTGGGCAATTTCTAAGATGGCGCCAACCCCAGCGGCGTTGTCGTAGGCGCCGTTGTGAATGTCGTCCCCGTTTTTACCAGGGCGTAAGCCGATGTGATCCAGGTGGCCGGTGTAGACGACAAACTCACCGTTCAGGGTTGGATCACTGCCTCTGAGCACCCCTACTACGTTGGCTGAGCTCACCTCGCGCTGTGTGGACGTTCGCGCCAGTGATGCAGACACGCCAAGATCGAAGCTGCCAGTGCCACCGGCCGCGTGTTTTTCGAACAACGCGGGAAGGTCAGTGCCAGATAACGCAAAGAGTTTTTCGGCGCCGCTTTCACTGAGAATCGCGCTGCCTTTGAGCTCTACAAAGCCTTGGTGGGGGTTGCCATCTGCCCCGAGCCAGCGCATGCCGGCGGATCCGATCCCGGGCAGATAGCGAGCCCAAGGACGACGTTTTTGATCTACTGGGGTGCGCAAGCTGATCATGCCAACCGCCCCTTGCTCAACGGCTTTGGTTGCTTTGCCTCGACCGGAGGAATAGAACGCGCGCCGGTCGGTGTCGAAACCGGGGGGTGCTCCGCTTAGCACCACAATGATTTTGCCTTCAACGTTAATGCCCGCGTAGTCGTCATGCCCGATGTCGGGGGCAACAATGCCATGCCCAACAAAGGCGAGTTCCGCCCTAACCGCCTCGTTGGCTTCGCCGTAACCGCCCCGCCGGATAAAATCCTCGCGAAAGGCTAATGGGTGCGTCACCCCGTCTTTATGGAAAGCCAAACGCGCAGACTCAGGCACCAAGCGCGTTTCTTTAAATCGAACGGTTTGAAAGAAGCTCCTCTTTTGCCCATTAGGGTCACCCATGGGCTCCAGGCCCATAAGTCGGTATTGCTCGGCAACGTAGTCTGCTGCCGCTTGGTAGTGCTCGGTTCCTGCCTCCCGCCCTTGCATCGCATCTGCTGCCAGTATCTCCATGTGCGCGCGAACTTCTGCGCCAGTAACCGAAGCAATGGCCTTGACTTCGGGGCTCGGCAATGGTGCCTCGGCTTGGCAGGCGGCTAACCCGATGGCTAAGGATGCCATGGTGCCAATAGTGGTGATGGTTTTGAGCATGCTCACTCCAAGAGTTGAGTGGATAAGATAGAGAGCTTGATGATAGCGTTAAAGCTAGGTTCTGACGGGCGAGATAGTATTCAGCATGGCTAGCAACCTCAAACAGAATTCGATCATCATCAAGCAAAGCTTGGCCTTACCTGACGAACTCAGCAGGCTAGCAGATCAAGCCCGACAAGAAGGGTTTCGGTTTCTTGATCGGCTAACCGCGGAGTTTGAATCCGGCACCAATACCTTTGCTAAGCAAGGCGAAGCGCTCTTTGAAGCAAGAAAAGGTGCTGTGTTGGTTGGTATCGGCGGGCTAAATCGTGATCCCTATGTTTCATCGGATGACGGGTTGGGGATTGGCCGAATCCGCCGCCTTTATGTAGCGCCATCAGCTAGAAGGTTAGGAGTGGCACGTTTGCTGATGTCGGCCATCGAGCAATCGGCTCGAGCGACCTTTGCAACCTTACGTTTGCGCACGGATACGGAGCAAGGCGCGTTGTTTTACGCACGGCTGGGATATACCGCCATTGCCAATGATGACAACGCATCACACGTTAAACAGATCACTGGGGGCTAAGGTTGAGCATGGAACCGAGCAAAAATGCGGGCCAACCACTGGGCTGGGTGGGCAACAACCCGAACGCTGAGAAGGTTCAGGCGTTAAGACATTACCTCCAAGAACAGAACGGCATCAAAGACCTAGAGATCTGTGCGCCAAACCAAGTAGACCGTGCTCGGGACCTGTTTCAACGCGATGGCTTTGTGGTTGTTCGCGATGTGTTGACCAGGGACCAACTGAACCGGCTGCGCCAGGGTGTGGACCGGGTTGTTGGTGAGATGATGGCGATCGATCAAAACCGAGAGGGTAATCGTGGGTCGCATCGTTACTCCTTTGGCAGCGCAAGCCGCACTGGCAACATGCTCCATCACCCGGAATGGACCCAGCTGATTGATCTCCCAACGGTGACACCCATTCTTGCGGCCATTTTTGGCTCTAAAGACTTCATCCTGCGCGGTGGCGGCGGTGATTTTTGCTTGCCAGGCGCGGTGGACTATCAGCCGTTGCATTCCGATATGGCTGACAGAACGGTGTTTGACCTAGGGAACAACAAAAAGTTTGTGCACGGCTCGTTTACGGACCCGCGCGGCCAGCTGACGCATCGGGATCTACCCGTGCCTTATCTGTGTTGTAACTTCCTAACCGTTGATTTCACGGCAACCAACGGCCCGACACGACAAATCCCTGGCACGCAAAATGCCAAAGAACCCATGCCAAGCTTAGAGGAAGAGCCGGAATGGATGAAGCTGTCCACCGTCTGCCCGGCAAGTGCGGGTAGCGTGCTGATACGTGATGTCCGTGCCTGGCATGGCGGTACGCCAAACCTGTCGAACGAGTTACGCGCTATCCCGAACCTAGAGTACTTTGCCCCTTGGTATCGAGAGCGTATGCCGGCTTGTTTGCCGCGAGCGCTTTACGATTCACTCAGCGCGCATGGCCAGGATATTGCTCGCTACATAGTGGCAGCCCCTGGGCAATCGCTGGAGACGGGTTATCGTAAGCTGCTGGGCGGCACTCCGCCGGACTCGAAGTCGCGACCGGTAGCAAAGGCGCAATAATCTAGCTAAGCGCGTCAACCTGCTCGGTTAGTTGCCGCATGCATTCTTGCGCTTCGTTGTTGATTTCCTTGGTGCTTTTACCTTCTGTGATCAGCGGCTCACCAATACAAACCTGCACCGTGCCCGGGCGTTTGCTAAATCGGTGTGCAGGCCAATAGCGTCCCGCGTTGTGGCTTACCACCAAGATGGGTTGACCGGTGGCTGCTGCAAGCGCGGCGCCACCCGGTGAGAAGCGTCCAAGCTTTCCAGAAGGCATGCGCGTGCCCTCCGGAAATAGCACAACCCAAATGTCGCTCGCTAAGCGTTCTTTGCCGGCACTAATAAGGTGCTTGAGTGCACCGCGTGGGCTGCTGCGGTCAATGGCGATGGGTCGCAACAAACGAAAGGCCCAACCAAAGAACGGAATGTTCAGTAGCTCGCGCTTGATCAGCGTGGCTTGAGGTGCAAACAATTGCTGTAGAAACAGGGTTTCCCAAGTGCTTTCGTGCTTGGCGAACACGACACAAGGTGTACTTGGAATGTTCTCGCGGCCGTGGACCTCGGCTTTGATGCCGCAAGTCAGGCGCAGCCACAGCAAGATCATGCCGGTCCAAATGCTAATGATAAAAGTGAAACGGGCTCGGTACGGCATCAACCAACCTAATAGGATGCCCAAGGTGCCCCAGGTGATGGTTAGCACCGCGTAACCCGTAAAAAACAAGGCGGAGCGAACGGCATTCAGCGCACCCATGCCGCCCGAGGGTTGGGCTTGGGTTTGGTCTTCGGTTTTGGGGGCTGTCTTAATGGTTGGTTTGCTCAAGCGTTTAGCAGCCAACTAGCGGCTTCGCCAATATCGGCGACTATCTGTACCTGGCGAGCAATCTCGGCGTGCTCAGGCTCACCTAACTTTTCGACCGTCGCTAGCCCGTTGCCGGTCAGGACCAACACCGGTTTGCACTGGGCAGCCACCGCCGCTTGGAGATCGCGCAGCGAGTCACCCACAAAGGCGGTTTGGCTTGGCTCAACCTTAAAGTCGGCCATCGCTTGTTGTAGCAGTCCGGGTGCTGGCTTGCGGCACAGGCAGCCGGCGTCTGGGTGGTGCGGGCACCAATAAATCTGTTCCACTTGGGTTTGGTACTTGCTGAGGTAGGTGGCCAGTTTGGCATGAATTGCCGCTAAGGTGGGCTCATCAAACATGCCCCGGCCTATTCCAGATTGATTGGTGCAGATGGCGACCCGGCGCTGATCTTGGTGCATGGCGGCAACGGCTGGACCCGCACCCGTTAGCGGATGCCACTCTTCCGGCGACTTGATGTAGTCTGCGGAGTCTGCGTTCAGCACACCGTCGCGGTCTAGCAAAATTAGCTCAATCATAGTTTAGTCAACGTCATTCTAGGTTCTTCAATCTAGATTCATCACCACCCCTTTAAACGCGATAAGGGTTGGCGGGCGGAACATAAGGGATAACATCGTGAGCGTCAAAGCAGCGACAGGGACTGCCGATCACTTAAAGCGCTGTGCCTGGTGTGGCACGGACACATTGTATATGCACTACCATGACACCGAGTGGGGTGTACCAGAATATGATGAGCAGGCGCTGTTTGAGCGTTTGGTGTTGGAGGGGATGCAGGCCGGGTTGTCCTGGCTTACGGTGCTTAAGAAGCGCGAACGTATGCGGGAACGGTTTTTTGGCTTTGAAGTGGCTCGTCTCGCTCGTGCAAGTGAGCGCTCACTTACGAGCTGGCTCAAAGATTCCGGGCTTATACGGCACCGAGGTAAGCTAGAAGCCATGATCAAAAATGCCCGGGCGGTGCGCTCGATGGAGGGTAAATTTAGCGCCAGTCTATGGCAGTTTGTGGATGGCCAGCCGCAAACCAATCGCTTTAAGCGACGCTCCCAAGTGCCGGCCACCACCCCAGCGGCCACGGCGATGGCCAAGTGGTTGAAACAAGAAGGCTTTGGGTTTGTTGGGCCGACCACCTGCTACGCCTTGATGCAGAGCGCGGGTATGGTCAACGACCATATGCTGGGCTGCTTTCGCCACGCTGAATGTGAGGCGCTTGCCTAGGTGACCGTACTAGCCAATCTGCTGTTGTGGGTGTTGTCTTGTATCCCGTTAAGCTGGTTGCGACAGGCAGCTGGTTTGATGGGCTGGATTAGCATGCGGCTGAAGACTAAAAGCGCTCAGGTCACCGCGGCAAATCTGGCGCATTGCTACCCGACGCTGACGCCTGCGGCTCGCGCCCAGCTTGCCCAACAAAGCTTGAGTCATACCGCGATGCTAGGGCTTGAGGCGGGTATCACCTGGCGGACTTCGGTAGCCGATTGCCTGGCCTTGGTCCAGCAAGAGCAAGGTCGCGCGCTGTTGGCAGATGCGGTTGCTGCGGAGCCTGGGGTGCTGTTGCTCATCCCACATATGGGTAACTGGGAGTTTATGTCCCCGTGGCTTTGCGAGTTCGGTTTAACCGCTCTGTACGACCCACCCCGAATCCAGGCCTTAGATCCCATTATTCGCCAGGCCCGTGAGCGCGCGGGCATCACAATGCTGCCCATTGACGCGGGCGGTTTGCGCCGGGTCTATCAAGTGCTAGCCCGGCAAGAGTCCAAGCCATTGTCACAACACAGGTCAATGGACGCTGGTAAGCCCGATAGCGGGCTGGTGGTGATGCTGCCAGACCAAGCGCCAGGTCGGCACTCGGGCTCTGTGATGGTCCCGTTTTTTGGTCAGCCTGCGCACACCATGACGCTGGTACATCGATTGGTGAAGCGGACCAAACCCACCCTGCTGATGGGTGGCGCGCTGCGGGTGCCGGGCGGTTTTCAGGTGGTGATTGAGCCGCTAGCGCAAGCGCCTTACTTAGAATCTCCAGAAGCCGCCGCAACAGCAATGAACAAATCTTTAGAAGCCTTTATTGCCAAAGCCCCGGAGCAATATCAGTGGGAGTACAAGCGGTTTAAACGCACCCCCCTGGCCCGACAGCTTTATCCGAAAGACAGCCCTAACCAGTCTGCCAAAGACTAACGACGCCAGAAGGCTGGGGTTAGCAGAACCAGCAGGGTGAAAATCTCTAACCGCCCGCAGATCATGGCAAACACCAACAACCATTTGCTCGGCGCGTTTAGGTTGGCGTAGTTCAACGCGACTTCACCTAGCCCCGGACCCAAGTTGTTTAGACTGGCACCCACGGCGGAGAAAGAAGTTTCGAAATCTGTTCCCGCAAAACCCATGAACACGCAAACTAGGGTTAGAAACAAAATCACGTACACCGAAAAGAAGCTCCACACGGCGTCGATAACCCGGTCAGGCACAAGGTGCCCGCCTAGCTTTAACGGGAACACGCCGTTAGGGTGAATCAGTTGCTTGATCTCCCGTGAGCCTTGGCGATAGATGAGCAAGACGCGGATCATCTTGATGCCACCGGCGGTTGAGCCTGCACAACCGCCCGCAAAAGCGGCAAACAACAACAAAACGGGCGCTACCGACGGCCACAAGCTGAAGTCAGTGGTGGTGAACCCGGTCGTGGTTGCAATGGACACGGCTTGGAAAATGCCGTGACGTACTGGATGGTCGCTACCACCATGGAAGTACAAAATAGCGCACACAATCCCTGCAATACCGAACACCGCCAAGATATAAAGCTGAAACTCAGGGTCGCGCAGATAAAAGCCCGGGTTCCGCCGGGCAATCACGCCAAAGTGCAGCGCAAAGTTAATACCGGCAAACATCATGAAGACCACGGCCACCGCTTCAATGGCTGCGCTGTCGAAGTAACCCATGCTCGCGTCGTGGGTCGAAAAACCGCCAATAGCCACGGTGGAGAAGCTGTGGCAGATAGCATCAAAGCCATTCATGCCCGCCAAATAGTAAGCCAGCGCACAAACGGTCGTTATACCAAGGTAGAGATACCACAACGCCTTGGCGGTCTCGGCGATGCGCGGTGCAATTTTATTATCTTTTACCGGCCCTGGTGATTCAGCGCGGTACAACTGCATGCCACCAATGCCGAGCATGGGTAAAATCGCAACGGCTAGAACGATGATGCCCATGCCGCCCAACCACTGCAAAAACTGGCGATAAAACAAAATAGATTTAGGCAGCGCATCCAAACCGGTAAACACGGTGGCGCCGGTGGTGGTCAGGCCTGACAAGGATTCAAACGCGGCATCCGTAAAGGAGGCATCTAAGCTTTCCGCCAAATACAAAGGCAGCGCGCCAAATAAACCCAGGCCGAGATAAAACAAGACGGTAACCAAGAAGCCATCACCCGCGCGCAGCTCACGTTTATCTCGCGGTAAAAACCACATCGCAAGGCCGGTGACCAAAGTGACGGCAAAGGCCACCGCAAAAGTATGGATAGTGTCTTCGTCATACAGCACGGCAACCAATGCAGGTAGCAACATGGTGAAGCTAAAGCAAGTTAGCAACACGCCGGTGACACGAAAGATGACGGCTAGATGCATAAGCTCGCCTAGAAAAAACCGAGGCCGACTTGGAACAGCTTTTCTACTGCGGTGATTTGCCGCTTGTCGGTTAAGAACAAAATCACGTGGTCTTCGGACTCAATCATGATGTTGTCGTGCGCAATCAGCACCTCATCACCGCGTACTATGGCCCCTATCTTAGTGCCTGGCGGTAGATCCACTTGATCGATGCTACGCCCAACCACCTTGGAAGTTTTGGCGTCGCCATGCGCGATGGCTTCAATGGCTTCTGCTGCGCCGCGCCTTAAGCTGTGGGCGCGCGCCACGTCTGCGCGACGCACGTGGGTAAGCAGTGAGCTGGTCGTTGCTTGTTGTGGTGAGATGGCGATGTCTATCTCGCCGCCTTGAACTAAGTCAACATAGGCCGGCTTGCCGATCAGGGTAACAACTTGACGCACGCCAAGCTTCTTGGCGAGCAGCGATGACATGATGTTGACCTCGTCGTCGTCCGTTAGCGCGCAAAAGGCATCACATTGTTCGATGTTCTCTTCTAGCAACAAATCTCGGTCGGTGGCATCGCCGTGCAAAATGACCGCTTCTTCCAGCGATTCGGCTAGGTGCACGCAGCGTTCGTGGTTGAACTCGATAACCTTAACGGCGTATTGGCGCTCGATGGTTTTTGCCAGCCGCATACCAATGTGTCCACCGCCCGCGATCACGATGCGCTTGAACGGTCGCTCTACGCGACGCAGTTCACCCATCACCGCATTGATGTGTGCAGCGGCGGCAATGAAAAACACCTCGTCATCTAGCTCGATAACCGTATTGCCTTCTGGAGCGATGGGCGCACCACGACGAAAGATAGCAGCCACCCGGGTGTCAATGTTGGGCATGTGCTCACGTAAGAAGCGCAGCTCTTGGCCGACCAAGGGGCCACCCTCATGTGCTTTTACTGCAACTAGCTGTACGCGGCCTTCAGCAAAGTCTAGAACTTGCAAAGCGCCGGGATGCTCCAGCAGTTGCACAATGTGTTCGGTCACCACGTCTTCAGGGTTAATCAAAACATCGATCGGCATGTGCTCGCTGTCGAAGAAGCCATCGCGAGTCATGTAGGTAGAAGAGCGGATGCGGGCAATTTTTAGCGGGGTATCAAACAGCGAGTAACAAACTTGGCAGGCCACCATGTTGACCTCGTCGCTTGAGGTTACGGCAACCACAATGTCTGCATCATCAGCGCCAGCGCGTCGCAGTACATCGGGGTGGGATGCCCAACCGTGAATGGTTTGAATATCTAAGCGGTCCCGAAGTTCTTGCAGGCGGGCCGCATCACCGTCAACCAAGGTAATGTCGAAAGCCTCTTGAGCCAGGTTTTCAGCTAGCGTGCCGCCAACTTTGCCTGCGCCAAGAATCAGAATTTTCATTTTTGCTCAACCTCTACGGTTTTGGGTCCGCGCTGCAGTCGTGCATAGTAGAAGCCGTCGGTGGCTGGGTCCAATGGTGTGAGCTGCCAGCCATATTCGGTTGCCGCACCGGTAGGCAACTCAAAGCGTGATATCACGGCGTCCGGTTGTTGCTGGATGAATTGAGCGAGGATGGAGTCGTTCTCATCACGGAGCAACGAACATGTGCAGTACAGCAGCTCACCGCCATCCTGCAAGGTTTGCCAGAGATTGGTGAGCAAGGCCAGCTGTTTACTCGCTTGTGCCTCAAGGTCTACCGGATGGAGTTTGATGTCTGGGTGGCGGCGTAGTGTACCCGTGCCACTGCAAGGGGCATCCAGCAGGATTCGGTCAAACTTAACGCCGTCCCACCACGCCAGGTTGGTGGCATCCCCTAAGCGGTAATCGCCCGTGCGTTGGTTGTGGCCTAGGCGCTCCGCTTCGAGCTGCAGCGCGGCGAGTCTTGCGGGTTGCCATTCCAACGCTAAAAAGCGCTTGGGTTGCAGATACTCAAGGGCGTGATGCAGCTTGCCGCCTGGGGCTGCGCAGGCATCGAGTAGGTGGGCTGTGGAGGGTTTGCTTTTGTCCCAGCAGGCGTTGGCCAGTTGTGCACCGGCATCTTGCACGCTGAAATGGCCCGCGCTGTGCCCGGGTAGCTCTAACACTGCGGTGGGTTCGTCCAGCATTAGGGTTTCCGCTAGCTGGCCAGCGCTGACCGGGTGCCCTGCCTCGTTGAGTTGTTGCATGATTTTTGCCCTGGTGCTGCGCAGGGTGTTAACGCGCAATGCCATGGGGGCGCGCTGATTGTTGGCTTGCATCAACGCATCTGCGGTTTCCGGGTATTGATGGCGCAGTGCAATGGCTAGCCATTGTGGGTGGTTGTGGTGTGCCTCCCCGGCGACGCTGCCGGCAGGGTTTTGCTCTGCGTCGTTTGCAGCCACCTCTTGATCTCGAGCCAAACCACGTAAAACCCCATTCACCAAGGCTCTCGCCCAAGGCTTGCGCAGCTGTTGCACCAGCTCAACGCTGGTATTCACGGCGGCGTGTGGGGGCACACGGGTGTAGAGCAATTGGTAAGCCCCCATCATTAGCAAAGCCCAAACATCCTGGTCCTTGCGTCTTAGCGGCTTCGGCATGCGCGCCTTTAAGGCCGCTTCCAACGAGTAATAGTGGCGGCAGGTCCCGTATAAGATTTCTCGGGCTAGGGGCGGTAGCGGTTGGTCTTGCTCCACTTGGTCCAGAGTGAGGTCACGGCTGATCACCGCGTTAAGGCCCTTTAAGGCAATCGAGCGCTCGTCTGGTTCATCGTCGAATTTGTTAGGCAAAGTAGGTTCTCTAGCCGAAGTGAGCATTTACTTCGAAATGTTCACGGTAGCCATTTAGGAGGTCGGCTGGGGTCATTACATTGCCTTTGCCACGGTTCAGCTTGAGGCGCGTTAGCGTTAGCAGCCCGTCACCCGTGGCGACAACAATGCCTCGTTTGTGGGCAGCCACGATGGTTCCAGGCTGAGCGTGCGTTGCGCTATCGGGCGGTGCGGTTGACGCTGTGACCTCGGCATCCAGTATCTGGACCTGGAGCTCGCCGCGTGAGGTGACGGCAGGCAATCGACCGCTTAGTGCACGCACTTGCTGGCATAAAGTGGCGGCGGGCTGGCCCCAATTAATCTGCGCATCATCACCGGTTAGTTTGCTGGCGTAGGTTGCTAGTTGGTCATCTTGAGGCTCACCTTTTGCCAGTAGCTCTGCTCGCTCATCTGCGGGCAATTGCAGCAAAGCAACTAGAGCGTCGCTGCCTAGTTGGGCTAACTCGTGTTCTAACGGCGCACCGTGGGTTTGGCTGGTGATGGGGGCTGTACGACGTGCAAATACTGGTCCTGTATCTAGCCCCTCTTCCATGCCCATCAGGCAGATGCCGGTTTGGGTATCCCCGGCCATGATCGCGCGCTCAATGGGAGCGGCGCCGCGCCAGCGCGGCAGTAGGCTGGCGTGCACGTTTAGACAACCAAACTTAGGTAGCGCTAAAACAGTAGGAGGCAGGATCAAGCCGTAAGCGGCCACGATAAAAAGGTCAAGGTTTGCTTCCGCTAACACCGCTTGGTGCTCAGCCTTTTTTAGGGTCGGTGGTTGCTGCACCTCGATGTTGTGTTTGGCCGCCAGCTGTTTGACTGGGCTTGCTTGTGTTTTGCGCCCCCGGCCTTGGCGTTTGTCGGGTCTGGAGTAGACCACCACCGGTGTCAGATTGTGATCGATCAAACCCTGTAAAATGGTTGCGGCAAACTCAGGGGTGCCGGCAAACCCTAGGCGCCAATCTTCAGCGCTTATGGGGCTATTTGTAGCGGTCATGACTTCAGGTAGTTCATGAGTGGGCTTGCTGCCGTTGCAACTTCACCAGCTTTTTCTTGATGCGCGTGCGTTTTAGCGAGGAAAGGTAGTCAACGAATAGCTTGCCATCTAGGTGGTCACACTCGTGTTGGATGCAAACCGCGAGCAACCCGGATGCTTCTTGGGTGAAGGATTCACCATTTCGGTCCAGGGCTGTCACTTTGATGCGGTCCACGCGTTCTACCGCTTCGTAGTAGCCGGGTACAGATAAGCACCCTTCTTCTGCCTGCATCACGGTGCCCAACAGTTCAAGCTCTGGGTTGATGTAAACATTGGGTTCATCTCGTGTTTCGGATACGTCGATAACGATAAGCCGTTTGTGGACATCCACTTGGCTAGCGGCGAGCCCAATGCCTGGCGCGTCGTACATCGTTTCGAACATATCATCAATAAGCTTGCGCAGAGTGTCCGTCACTTCCGTTATTGGCTTCGCTTTGGTGCGAAGTTTGGGGTCTGGGTAGTGCAGTATCGGTAGAAGAGCCATTTAATTGCTAATTGATCCAAAAATCTGAGTGTGGGTATGCCCGAAAAATTCGGTCATCCATGTAGGTTGGGTGTGATGTGTCCCTAGTATTGGTGTAATTTGTGCTGCTAAGATTGTGAACAGTATAACTTTTTCGCCTCCAACCAGCACAGAACAACCAACGCTAGTCGCATCCACCGGGTGCGGCTGGCCATGAGGAATTGCAACATGGTGTGCACGCCAGCCAAACGACTTCTACAACGCGCTACTTTAACGGCGTTGTTGGCCTTGTTACCCCTTGCCGCGTTTAGCGCAGTGGCCGGCAACTTGGCCCAGTATGTTCGCGATGACCATCCGGATGTCTATACCGTAGTTAAGGGAGACACCCTGTGGGATATCAGCGCGCGATTTTTGGAGCGACCCTGGCTGTGGCCAGAAATTTGGCAGGTGAATCCCCAAATTGAAAACCCGCACCTAATCTACCCGGGCGACCAAATTGGTTTTGAATATGTGGATGGCCAACCGCGGCTAACCCTAAAGCGCGGTAGCGCAGGGCGAAATTATCGCATGTCGCCGGGTGATACCAAGCTGTCGCCCCAAATTCGCGCAACGCCATTAGAGTCGGCCATTCCAGCGATTAGCCTTGAGGCCATTCAAGGTTTCTTGGTGCAGAACCGAGTGGTTGAACCGGAAGAACTGCAGGCCGCGCCTTATGTTGTTCAAGGTGAGAGCGAACGTTTGGTGTTGGGTGCTGGTGACCGCCTTTATGTCCGTGGTGCCTTACCCGACAGCGAGAGCTTCAACTTTGTGCGTAAGGGTCCCATCTACTTAGACCCGGAGACGCGCGAGATTCTGGGACGCGAAGCAACCTACATTGGTTTGGGTAAGGTCGTTGCGCAAGAAGATGACATATCGACGATGAAGGTCATCAGTTCACGTGAGCGTGTGCAGATTGAAGACCGCGTTCTGCCAACCGAACAGCGTCGACTGGATTCCACCTTCTATCCGCATTCTCCTGAAGGTGAGGTAGATGGCGAAATTATCTCGGTGTTCAGTGGCGTCACCCAGGTGGGTCAGTACGACGTTGTTGTGCTAAACCGTGGTACACGTGAAGGCTTAGATGTTGGCCACGTTCTCGCGATCTATAAGAAGGGCGCGTTAACTCGTGACCGTGTTGCTCGCGAGACTATTCGCCTCCCTAGCGAACGCTCGGGTTTGTTGATGGTGTTCCGTTCTTTTGAAAAGCTGTCTTATGGCTTGGTATTACAGGCTGAGCGTGCGCTTTCGGTTGGCGACGAAGTTCACAACCCTTAGTTTCAGTTTCAGCGAACCACTACTCTAGGCAGCGCTCGCTGCCTACAACTCTCACAGAACAAAACGTCGATCGCTGGTGACCTTAAGGTCATTGGTGCACGTGCGCCGTTCTTGGCAATGGTCACACTGTGGCCCTCATGTCTTTACCAACGCCTTCACCGCCAGCCTCTGCGTTTCAATCCGATGTCGAACACCATTGGCGATTTTTATGTCTGCTAGCCCATTGCGGCAGGCGAAAAATTCATCGGGTGTGGCAGCGCCGACCGGCGAGCTTGCAAACGGATACGCAAACCTTAACCAGCGCAGCCGGCATGGCTTGGTTACAGGCGCAGCTACCGGCGCCGCCCTTAGCCTGGCAGAGCTTGCGCGAGTCTGTTGTTGGTAGCGATGTTCGCGTGCTGCTGCAGGCTGAGTTACCCCAAGCATTGCGCGCCATACCGGATCCGCCCCTGGCGCTTTATGTGCAGGGCCCCGCCGCTTTGTTGCACCAACCAGGCGTTGCGGTGGTGGGTGCTAGGCGCTGCTCGGCCACTGGCGCGCTGTTTGCGGAGCGGCTGGCGGAACGTTTGGCAGCCGCTCAATGGTTAGTCATTAGCGGTTTAGCCTTGGGTATCGATGCTGCCGCCCATCGCGGGGCGGTGAGCCAGGGAGCCACCTTGGCTGTGCTAGGCAGCGGATTGCACAATCTACATCCTAGGTCTCACGCGGGCCTTGGGAAAAAAATTCTCGATAGCGGCGGTGTTATTGTAAGTGAATACTTACCAACTCACCCTTCCTATCCAGCCAACTTCCCGGAGCGCAATCGTCTGATCAGCGGTTTATCGCGGGCGGTGGTGGTGGTTGAAGCAGGCCTGCGATCGGGCTCCTTGATAACGGCGCGGTTGGCGCTAGAGCAAGGCCGAGATGTGTTGGCTGTACCGGGGTCGGTGGTGAGCCCGGTTAGCGCCGGGTGTCACCGGTTGCTGAAACAGGGTGCGGGGTTGGTCACGAACGTGCAGGATGTTTTTGCGGCGCTTGGCGTTAATCCGTCGGTTGAGGTTGCCGGTTTCAGTCCGCAGGGGCTTGCCCCGCCGACTAAAAGCGCGGAAGGCCAGGTCTTTGCACAATTGGGTGCCGAGCCTATTTCTGTAGAAGCGCTCAGCAAGGCCACGGGGTTCGCCCTGCCTGAGTTGTTAACCACGCTAACTCGTCTAGAGCTTGCGGGGTTTGTTCAGCGTCTACCGCAGGGGTATATTCCCTCGCCTCGCTAGGGTTGCATTGCCAGATGCGGCCGGTTCACTTTTTGATGACTTTTTACCGACTGGAGATGCAATCGAGTATGACTTGGGTGGCTATATTGATGGGGTCTGATTCCGATTGGCCAGTCATGTCGGCTGCGCAGCAAACCCTCGGTGACCTAGGTATAGAAACGGAAGTGCGGGTGACTTCTGCGCATCGCACGCTAGAAGATACCCTCAGCTATGTTGAAGATGCGCAATCGCGGCATTGTGGTGCTTTTATTTGTGGGGCTAGCCTGGCCGCGCACTTAGCTGGGGTGGTCGCCTCCCAAACCTTGCGGCCCGTTATCGGTGTGCCGATTGATCAGGGCCCAGTGGATGCGGGGGATGTTCTGGTATCCAAGGTGCAGATGCCAGTGGGTATGCCCGTGGCCACAACCTCAGGGGGTAAAGTGGGAGCCAAGAACGCCGGGTATTTAGCGGCGCAAATTTTAGCGGTGGCCGATGAAGCGCTTGCAGAGCGGTTGCGGGCCGATAGAGCTACCCGTGCTGCTAAAGTAAAAAAACAAAACACTAAGTTGCAGGCAACACTTAATGAGTAACTGTTCTAGTAACGCTTCGACTGGCGCATGGCACCTGCAACTGGCCGCACAAGTGTTGCAGGGCGGCGGCGTGGTGTTACATGCAACCGAATCGGTTTGGGGTTTGGCTTGTGATCCACACAACCACCAAGCAGTAGCGCAGTTGTTGGCATTAAAGCGGCGCGATGTCAGCAAAGGCTTGCTCCTCATTGGGGCAACCAGTGATGACTTTGCTGCGGAGCTATCGACCTTGGAAGACAATGAGCACCAGCGCGTTGTGCAGAGTTGGCCCGGTGGCGTTAGTTGGCTGCTACCAAACCGTCACTACCCGGTGTGGGTTACCGGGGAGCATAGCAACGTGGGCGTGCGTGTCCCTGGGCATACCCAAGCGCAACGTTTGTGCGCCGCCTTTGGCGGTGCATTGGTTTCCACGTCTGCCAACATCAGTGGTCAGCCAGCACCTAAGGGTGTTTGGCAAGCACGGCGCAGCATGGGGCAACGGGTGGATTACGTGTTGCCCGGCGCGGTTGGTGGTGCGGCCAAGCCAAGCCAAATTTTGAGTTTGCAAGGTGACCAGATTCGATGAACCCTGCTATTCCAGACACAGTTCCAACCCAGCCCTACGCGGTGGTTGGTAACCCTATTGGGCACTCGTTGTCGCCGCGCATACACCAAGCTTTTGCTGAGCAAACTGGGCACAACATGAGCTATGAAGCATTAGAGTTGCCGCCGGATGAATTCAGTAGCGGTGTCGAGCGGTTCTTTGCCGACGGCGGCTGCGGTCTCAATGTCACCGTGCCGTTTAAGCGAGATGCCTTTGCCTGGGTTACCGAACACGATGCGTTGGCGCTGGCTGCCCAGGCGGTGAACACCATTGTGCCCTTAGATTCCGGGTATTGCGGCTACAACACGGATGGTTTGGGGCTGCTGACAGATCTCACCAGCAATCTGGGTTTGCAGCTGTCGGGTATGCGTGTCTTGTTGCTGGGCGCGGGTGGCGCAGCGCAGGGGGTCATGGAGCCGTTGCTGGCGTCCGGTGTGCAGTCGTTAACCCTGGCCAATCGAACTTACGACACCGCGTCTCGGTTGGTGGGGCGGTTTAGCGCCAGTGCTGACCGTGCGGGGGTCTCTTTGCAGGCGCTGGCTTTATCCAGTGTTGGGTCAAATGCAGATCCGGATTTCCACTTGGTGATCAATGCGACGGCCGGCAGCATTGCAGGCGTCGGTGACCTAGTCGCTGCTGACAGCCTTAGCGGAGCGGTTTGTTACGACATGATGTATGGCCCAAACACGGCCTTTTGTGAGTTTGCCCAGGCTAGCGGCGCCAGCAGCTGTGTGGATGGGTTGGGTATGTTGGTGGAGCAAGCGGCGGCTGCATTCCAGCTCTGGCGAGGTGCGGTGGCGGATACCGCCCCGATACTGGAGCAATTACGCAGCGAAGGCTTGGCCCGACCGCTGCCCGATCCTTTTGTTGGCCCGGTTGCTGGGCTGGAAGCTACATGAAGCGTCGCTTCATCGCCGGTGCGGTATGCCCCAAATGTCGTGCGTTAGACCGTATTGTGATGGAAACGGACGGTGATCAAAGCCGCCGTAGCTGTGTGGAGTGTGACTTCACCGAGGACCTAGATGCTGACCAAGAGGCAGCGCCAAATGCCGGTTCGAGCCTGCCAGCCAGCCGCTTGTTGAGACCGATTCGCAACGCCGATGTTGCCGCCTCTCCAGTACGCCTGATCGATCCAAAAAAATTGACGGACGACAGTTAGCCGCTCTGAGTGGTTACTAGCGTAAGGCTCTGAAATACAACCGAATCACCAACTTCAATATTGAGTTTTCTGTGCAATTGTTCGTTGAGATTGCTGGCTCGGTAGCGCATAATTGCGCGCGCTTTTTTGGCGGCCTCATGTACGACTTTTTCTTGCTTTTAGGTGACCTTCATCTCGCTGCGAGCAGTAAAGACGACGCTTGGACTGCCGCAGGAGACCATTCGCTAGTACTTTTTTAGCGAATTGCTACAAAAGCTAGCTCGAATAATTACCCTAGTCGCCTGGAGCGACTATGGTTAGGTAATCGAATCGCGTTTGCTAGTCGATGCATGCCGTACTTTGATAAAAACGTTTGATCAAAAACGTTTAAACGAAAGTGAAGCGAAATTGCATCTCAGACACCGGCAAGCGGCAGCAACCTTAGGTGGAAATGTGAGAAAAATTGGGCAAGCAAGTGGCGAGCATAAGGCTCGTGCAGCGCGGGGTTTGACCCGCCTACTAGGCGCCGGTCTGGGCCTCGTTGTGATGGTCGTCAGCGGCCTAGCACAAGCGGATCAACTCAATATGCCGGTTGGGGTGACTGACATTAGTCGCCAAGTGTACGACCTGCATATGAACATCTTTTACATCTGCTGCATCATCGGCGCCGCCGTGTTTGCCGTTATGCTGTGGTCCATCATTCAGCATCGTCATTCTGCTGGGTATAAGCCTGCACAGTTCCACGAAAGCACCAAGGTTGAACTCGCTTGGACCATTATTCCTACCTTGATACTAATTGGTATGGCGGTTCCAGCCACCGGCGTGCTCAAGGCGATGTATGACACTGGCGGCGAAGATATGACCATTGAGGTTCGTGGCTACCAGTGGAAGTGGCAGTACAAGTACTTGGACGAAGACTACAATCGCACCTTCGATTTCTTCTCGACCATGTCTACCCCGCAAGCGGAAATTCTTGGCCAGTCAGCGAAAGGCGAGCACTACTTGCTAGAAGTGGACAAGCCGCTGCGTATTCCCGTGAATCGTAAAGTGCGTTTCTTGGTGACCGCTGAAGACGTGATCCACGCATGGTGGGTACCGGACTTTGGTATTAAACGCGACGCTGTACCCGGCATGCTCAACGAGCTGTGGGCCATCGTAGAAGAGCCCGGTGTTTACCGCGGCCAGTGCACCGAGTTGTGCGGTAAAGACCATGGCTTTATGCCGGTTGTTGTTGAAGCGTTGCCACAAGACGAGTACGACGCTTGGTATGCCTCTCAACTGGTGGCAGAAAAGGTTCGAGCGGAAGCGCTAAGCAAAACCTTTACTGCTGAAGAGCTGATGGCGAAAGGCGAAGGCGTTTACGGCACCTTCTGCGTTAGTTGTCACCAGGCCAATGGCCAAGGTGTGCCGCCGGTATTCCCAGCACTAGCAGGGTCCGATGTAGTAACCGGCGAGCTTAAAGGGCAGATCGAGAAGCTGTTGTACGGCGTGCCTGGCACCGCCATGCAAGCATTTGGCAAACAACTCGATGCCGCTGACCTGGCCGCCGTTGTGCATTACACGCGTAACAGCTTTGGCAACGACGTAGGCGACATCGTTCAGCCACGCGACGTTGTGGCAGTTAAGGATGGCGAGTAGCTCTATTAACTACGCTAAGCCGTAGATGTAGACGCTAGTTTTAGATAGATCGTTGACAAGATTTTTTAGAGGCAAAGAAACATGAGCGAAGTTGTAGTCGGCCACGACCATCACGATGACGACGACCACCACCACGGCCCCGCCAAGGGTATAGCTCGTTGGTTGTTTACAACCAACCACAAAGACATTGGTACTTTGTATCTTTGGTTCAGCTTTGCCATGTTCCTGATTGGCGGTTGTATGGCGTTGGTGATTCGAACGGAATTGTTCGAGCCTGGTTTGCAGTTTGTTGATCCAGAGTTCTTTAACCAGATGACCACTAACCATGGTTTGATTATGGTCTTTGGGGCCATCATGCCGGCTTTTGTTGGCTTGGCTAACTGGTTGATCCCCATGCAGCTCGGCGCGCCAGACATGGCGTTACCGCGAATGAACAACTTGTCTTTTTGGATCTTGCCCTTTGCCTTTGGCTTGATGCTGTCGACCTTATTCATGGAAGGCGGCGGCCCTAACTTCGGTTGGACCTTCTACGCACCGCTGTCCACGACTTATGCGCCAGACTCGGTCACCTTCTTTATCTTTGCCGTACACATGATGGGCGCCTCTTCCATCATGGGTAGTATCAATATCATTGCCACCATCTTAAACATGCGCGCACCTGGCATGACCTTTATGAAGATGCCTTTGTTCTGCTGGACCTGGTTGATCACGGCTTACCTGCTCATTGCGGTTATGCCTGTTCTAGCTGGCGCAGTAACCATGATGCTCTTTGACATCCACTTCGGTACCTCGTTCTTTAGCGCTGCTGGTGGTGGTGACCCGGTGATGTTCCAACACATCTTCTGGTTCTTTGGACACCCTGAGGTGTACATCATGATCTTGCCGGCCTTCGGTATCGTGTCGGCGATCATTCCGACCTTTGCACGCAAGCCGTTGTTTGGTTACGACTCTATGGTTTACGCAACGGCGAGCATCGCGTTCTTGTCGTTCATCGTTTGGGCTCACCACATGTTCACTGTGGGTATGCCGCTAGCGGGTCAGCTGTTCTTTATGTACTCCACCATGTTTATTGCGGTACCAACCGGTGTGAAGGTATTTAACTGGGTGGCCACCATGTGGCAAGGGTCCATGACCTTTGAAACGCCCATGCTCTTTGCCATTGCCTTTGTGGTTCTATTTACCATGGGTGGCTTCTCGGGCTTGATGCTGGCCATCACGCCTGCCGACTACCAGTATCACGATACCTACTTTGTGGTGGCTCACTTCCACTATGTATTGGTGCCGGGTGCCTTGTTCTCCATTATTGCGGCCGTGTATTTCTGGCTGCCAAAGTGGTGCGGCAACATGTATGACGAATCCCTCGGCAAGCTGCACTTCTGGCTGTCCTTTGTTGGCGTAAACGTCACCTTCTTCCCGCAGCACTTTTCCGGGTTGGCCGGGATGCCCCGTCGTATTCCTGACTATGCATTGCAGTTTGCTGACTTCAACATGATCTCAAGCATGGGCGCCTTCTTGTTCGGCTTCTCCCAGCTGCTGTTCATGTACATCGTCATCAAGGCAATTCGTTCAGGCAAGCCGGCTACCGGTCAGGTTTGGGAAGGTGCGCACGGTTTGGAGTGGACCATTCCATCACCCGCGCCATACCACACCTTCACCACGCCACCCGTTGTCTCTGACAGCAACGCGCACAACTAGAGGCGATTGACGGTGCAAGGCTCCATTCGTAAAACAGTGACGCGCCTAGGGCTAATTGCCCTGGGTATGTTCTGCTTTGGTTGGGCCCTGATACCGCTGTACGACCTGCTTTGTGACATAACCGGATTGAACGGCAAGACGGGCGGCCAATACACCTATGACGCCGCTATGGTTCAGCCCGATAAAAGCCGTTTGCTGAAGGTTAATTTTCTCACCAATACCAATGGCGGTATGGTCTGGGAATTTCGTTCAGAGAAAGGTGGCGTTCGGGTTCATCCGGGTGAGCTAAAGACGGTTAATTTTATCGTTCGCAACCCTACCGACAAAGTCATGGTAGGCCAGGCGATACCATCGGTCTCCCCTGGTCGAGCGGCCGAGCACTTTCATAAGACCGAATGCTTTTGCTTCGAGCAGCAAGTATTGCAGCCTGGAGAAGAGTTGATGATGCCCATGCGCTTTTTGGTTGGGCCAGAGTTACCGAAGAATGTAGAAACGATTTCGTTGAGCTACGCCTTGTTTGATATTACCGATACGGTAGATCAAGGGGTGTTAGCTGCCGCAACAGCAGCCAGCCAGAAGGCTAGCTCGCTGGAGCAAACTAAAGAAACCAAACCACTTGTAGTTGAGGGGTAAAGGCGCAGCCTTCACCTGCACAATGAATCACGGGAGCTAGAGATGGCCAACAGCCAAGAAAATCCAAACTACTATGTGCCAGAAAGCAGCTGGTACCCAGTGGGCATCGCCGCAGCTGTTTTTTGTCTGATCCTTGGCTTAGGCAACTTCCTGAATGACATTAAGTCTGGCGGCGACGGCAGCTTGTTTATGTCGCTACTCGGCTTGGCGCTGATCTTTACTGTGCTCTACTTCTGGTACGGCACGGTTATCAGAGAAAATGAGTCGGGCATCGTGAACACCCAGCTGAAAAAATCTTACGTCTGGGGCATGGGCTGGTTCATCTTCTCTGAAGTGATGTTCTTTGCGGCGTTCTTTGGTGCGCTGTTTTATGCTCGTGTACTAGCCGTTTCTTGGTTAGGTGGCGAGGGTGGCAAAGGCATTACGGGTGAGTACCTGTGGCCAGAGTTCAAACCAGAATGGCCGGTTATGACCAACCCGAACCCAGAGCTGTTTCCTGGACCTGCTGAAAACATGCAAGCGCCAAGCACCGCGTCAGCTTGGGCCAAATATCTGCCGCTTTGGAACACCGTCATTCTGTTGTCCTCTAGTTGGACGGTACACATGGCGCACTCGGCCATCAAGAACAGCAAGCGCGGCGCTATCAAGTTTTGGCTTGGTCTAACCGTACTGTTGGGTTGCATCTTCTTGGTGCTACAAGCGGAAGAGTACATTCACGCTTACCAAGAGTTGGGGCTGACGCTTGAGACCGGCATTTACGGCTCAACCTTCTTTATCCTAACGGGCTTCCACGGCTTTCACGTCACCCTTGGAACGCTAATCTTGGCGGTTTCGTTGTATCGAGTCTTCCGCGGGCATTTCAACCACGAAGACTGCTTTGGTTTTGAAGCGGCCTCTTGGTATTGGCACTTCGTTGACGTGGTTTGGGTCTGCCTGTTCTTCTTCGTTTACATTTTCTAAGTTAGAACTTCTCAGATAGCGCTACTTTGTAGCGCTGTCAGAACCATGAGTTTTCCCATGCCATGGTGCTTGAGTTCCAAAGCGGAGCTCACCGGAATATAGGCCGTAGCTTACGGTTGCCACCAGCGCCGTCGCGAGCGCGATGCGAATGCCAAGGGCATAGAGCGTGCGCTTGGAATCTTGCCGACCGCTGTCTTTGAACAAAAATACCAGCCCGCTGAAGAGGCTCACCAGCACTCCGATTAGTAGCACTAGGATAATGATTTTCAGCACGTAAATAGCCTTTGTCTATGAGCGATGATGTTGGACTCTAGCGGATATCGAAGGTCGGAGTAAGTGACTCAGGAGTAAATGTTTTCGTGGCCGCGTTTGCACCAGGTGTGCGCATGTCTTTGTTTGTGGCTTGCTTCTTGCCGATCTTGCTCTTGTTGGGCAATTGGCAGCTCAACAGGGCTGCGTACAAGGAAAGCTTGCAAGCGGAGCAGAGCTTACGAGCTGGGCAGTTACCAGCAAATCCCGGTGCAGAAATTTTTGCTGACACGGTTAACAACGATTTTCGGCGTGTGCGGATCCGCGGAGAATTCCAAACAGATCGATACTTTTTGGTGGATAACCAAGTCGATGCGGGTGTCCAAGGGTATTGGGTGATTGCCCCTTTTGTAGACGTCCAACAGCGGCTATGGATGGTTAACCGGGGGTGGCTTGCAGCGCCAGCCTTGCGTAGCGAGATACCGGATGTTGCTTTGGTGCCGGGTGAGCTGCAGCTGGTTGGCAGCATGCGGCCTTTCACCGGCCTGGTGCCCTTGCTGCGTGAGGATGCTTGGGCTGATGCCAGCACCGAAGGTGTCGCACTGCGGGTACAACGGTTAGACATTCAAGCCATGAGTGCTGAGGTTGCGAGCCGACACCCAGGGCTCAAACCGGTGCCCTTAGAGCTTAGGTTAGAACCCGCAAGCCCTGGTGTGTTGCAAGCCGCACCCCAAGGCATCGTTGGTGGTGCGGATAGACATAGAGGCTACGCGGTCACCTGGTTTGGGCTGGCGGTAACCTTGCTCTTAGGGTTTATCGTTTTCGGTCGGCGGCGCGCAGCCGTGAACTGAGTCGCCCGCAGACAGTGGTTTAAACGCCGGCTAAGACCCGGACTAGGGAATAGTAGGCAATAGGTAGAGAGACAGGCATGACAGATACACAACCCAATGCAGATGACACCGCAGCGGCAAAACGCAGCAACCGGCGTCAACTATTGCTTATTGCCCTAATTGCGGCGGTTTCCGTTGGCGGGTCTTACGCCCTGTACTTCAGCACCATCGACAGTGGTGTTTGGGGCACAACCAACCAAGGCGAGTTTGTTAACCCGCCCAGAACGGTGTCCGAGCTTGGGCTCACCGATGCCTCAGGTATTCCGCATGTTACGGGTGACGTTTGGTGGGTATGGCTGGTGCAAGACGAAAGTTGTGCCGCACCCTGCAACGATGTCCTCACCAAGCTGCGCAACATGCACGTGTTGCTAAACAAAGATGCCGATCGTCTGCGTCGCGCCTGGGTACGTAGTGGCGGCGCTGAAGACCTGGACCTCAGCACGCAGTTTCCTAAACTTCATCAACTCTTCCAAGCACCCAACGATGGGGTGCAGCTGCCACGAGGCATCTACATCGTAGACCCTCTAGGGAACTTGGTTTTTCGTTACCCGGTAGAGGAGATGGGCAAGCCGGTGTTACAAGATTTGAAGCGTTTACTAAAGGTATCTCAAATTGGCTGAAGACAAGGTAGCGTCACCTTTGTTGCGACGCATGGCGCTGTTGTGCCTGTTTGTTGTGGCGGTGGTTGTGGTGTTGGGTGCTTACACCCGTTTGGTGGATGCAGGGTTAGGTTGTCCTGACTGGCCAGGTTGCTACGGCTTTGTGTTGGTTCCCCAGGCGCCGGAAGATCTGCAAGCGGCTCAAGCGCGTTTTCCTGATGCACCCATCGAAGCAGACAAAGCTTGGCCGGAGATGGTGCATCGCTATTTTGCTAGCGGCTTGGGGTTGTTGATCCTGATAACCACGGTGGTCGCCTGGCGGTCTCGGCATCAAGCGCCTCGCGTAGCGGGGTTAACCCTCGCATTGCTGGCCATGGTTATCCTGCAGGGCGCCTTTGGTGCCTGGACGGTGACCTTGAAGCTCTGGCCCCAAGTGGTCACTGCCCATTTGCTGGGAGGCTTTACCACCTTGTCGCTTATCTGGCTGCTCTGTTTAAGGTTAGGGATCGGCCGCCGTTGGAACCTGGCGGCGCTGCCTGGCGCTTCAGCGCTTAGGGGGTTAGCCGTGGTGGGCTTGGTGCTGTTGGTGCTCCAGATTGCCTTGGGTGGCTGGGTATCTTCTAACTATGCCGCTCTAGCCTGCCCAGATTTTCCGACTTGTCAGGGGCAGTGGCTGCCTCCAGGTAACCTTGAGGAGGGCTTTAACTTCACTCAACGCGTGGGGCCGAACTACCTGGGTGGCAAAATGACAAGCGAAGCACGCATTACCATTCAGGTAGCACATCGGTTGGGTGCTCTATTGGTCACTCTAGCCTTGGGACTGTTGGTGCTGCGGTTGTGGTCCGTTCATCGAGGTCTGGCTGCTGGATTAGCGGTGGCGCTGGTTTGTCAGCTCACCCTAGGCATCCTCAATGTGGTGCTGGTGCTACCCTTATGGAATGCCACTGCCCACAATGCCATGGCCGCAGTTACCTTAGCGGTAATGATTACAGTAAACTACGCCGCCTGGAGCCGCCGTACGGCTAGGCCAGAACGCTTACAAGCCAACGATTCGAGTAGGTAACCGCATTCCATGAGCAATTCTGATACCGCCGCTTTTGACGTAGGTACCGCTGATCCCGAAGCTGTAATAGACGCAGGTCGGCCTACTTGGCGCGACTACTACACCATGACCAAACCTCGGGTTGTCATGCTGATGCTGGTCTGTTCCACCGTTGGTATGTTCTTGGCGGTACCCGGCATGGTGCCTTGGGAGCCCTTGGTATTTGGTACCTTAGGCATTGCCTTGGTTGCTGCTTCTGCTGCCGCGGTAAATCACATTGCAGATGCGCGCATCGATGCGCGCATGGCGCGTACCGAAAGCCGCCCGATGGCCGAAGGTCGGGTCAACTTCACTCAAGGTGTTTGGTTTGCCGGCACCCTTGGTCTGCTGGGCATGGCGATCCTATATTTCTTGGTCAACCCCATCACTGCCTGGCTGAACCTAGCCTCTTGGGTGGGTTACGGTCTGATCTACACCTTATGGCTAAAGCGCGCGACCCCTCAAAATATTGTCATTGGCGGTTTATTCGGCGCGGCGCCGCCCTTATTTGGATGGGCGGCGGTAAGCAACAGTGTGGATCCTGGTGCGTTGCTGCTGGTGCTGATCATCTTCGCTTGGACCCCGCCGCACTTCTGGGCTTTGGCCATAGAGCGTAAAGACGAATATGCATCCGTTGACGTACCTATGCTGCCGGTCACTCATGGCGAAGCCTACACGCGACTGCATATCTTTTTGTACACCAT
The DNA here is from genome assembly GCA_938036875.1 of uncultured Pseudomonadales bacterium. GTDB lineage: Bacteria > Pseudomonadota > Gammaproteobacteria > Pseudomonadales > Azotimanducaceae > CALHVX01. The sequence continues at coordinate 20,156 of CALHVX010000023.1, read as the reverse complement.
CATCTTGTTGGTGGCGACCATGTTGCCCTTTGCCATTGGCATGTCGGGTTTGATTTACCTTGCTAGTGCGTTAGCGCTGGGTGGCGGTTTTATGTACTGGGCAGCATCATTGCTGCGCAACAAAAATCCAGCGGCACCGATGGAGACCTTTCGGTATTCCATTTGGTACCTACTCCTGTTGTTTGTGGCGCTTTTGGTTGACCACTACTACCTGATCGCTTGGGTACCAGCAGATGCGGTGTTGCCCAGCGCAGCACCGGTTCAGATGACTCCAATCTAAATGAAAGAGGTGCAGTAGGCATGACGGGCGTACGCGGAACGGTAACCTTGTGCCTAGTATTCATTGCGGTGGTGGTGGGTATGTTTGTCTTTAGCACCACGCGTACGGTTACGCTGAGTGTTGAAGAGCTGTTAACCAAAGGGGTGATCACACTAGACCGGCCACGGGATATTGTTCCCTTTGAGCTAACCACCGCGCAGGGTGAGCCCTTTACCAATGCAAGCCTACTCGGCAACTGGACATTCATCTTCTTCGGCTTTACCAACTGCCCAGATATTTGCCCCGTCAGCATGTCGGTGATGGCACAGGCTGAGCAACGGTTGCGCGCTGATGACGCCAACCTAGCCGAGCAATTTCAAGGTGTACTGGTTTCTGTTGACCCCGAACGTGATACCCCAGAAGTCTTGGGGCCCTACGTTCAAGCCTTTTCCAAGAATTTTGCTGGGGTCTACGGAACTCGTGAGTTGGTGGCAGCCTTTGCACAGCAATTGAACGCTACCTTTGCCAAGGTGCCGGACAACAATGGCGGTTACCAAATGGACCACACGGGCACCATCGCCATCATCAACCCGAAAGGTCACTATCACGGCTTCATAAAAATGCCACATAAAGCCGATGTTGTAGCCATGGCCTTCCGTTCCTATGCAACAGACTTCTAGCGAAGCCTAACCCGATATCGCCAACGGTTTGTCAGTAGGTTTTTGCGCCTGCCTTTGAACAACTTAGAAATTCAGGCATGCTAGGGCAATGACTATTTCGCTGGCCGGTACACCCTTGACGGTAGGCCCTGACGCATCGCTCGCTATACAAAGCCACTTTGATACCACTCGACGCTTCTCTCTCGCGTTGGTTGAACCTCTTGCGCTCGAAGACTATGGCGTGCAACCCATGCCGGATGCTAGCCCGCCAAAATGGCACTTAGCCCATACTACCTGGTTCTTCGAAACCTTCTTGTTGCAGCCATACGCGCCCGCTTACCAGGCTTTTGCACCCCAGTACGAATACTTGTTCAACTCTTACTACAACGGGGTTGGTGCGCAGTTTCCTCGAGAGCAGCGCGGTAACTTATCCCGGCCAACCGTGCATGAGGTGCTGCGTTATCGGCAGCATGTTGATGCGGCCATGACCCAGCTGTTGGCGCAGGTCGCCGCCGGGCAGCTTGGGGAGCATGCGGGTGATATTACTGAGCGCACGGTTCTAGGTGTACACCACGAGCAGCAACACCAGGAGCTGTTGCTGACCGACCTAAAGTACAATCTTGGGCATAACCCCTTATACCCCACCTACCGTGAACCTTTAAGCCCAGTTGCCGTAACCACACCAAACGTAAGCCTAGCCAACTTTGTCGAATATCAAGGCGGGCAAATAACCGTTGGGGCAACACACGCTTCCGGTGGATTTTGCTTTGATAACGAAACCCCGAGGCACGATCAGTTGTTGCGAGACTACGCGTTGTCAGATCAACTGGTTAGCAACGGCGATTACTTGAGCTTCGTGCAAGCCGGTGGCTATCAACGCAGCGAGCTTTGGCTAGCCAGCGCTTGGTCAACCTTAAACAACCAGGCTTGGCAGGCGCCACTGTATTGGGTGCAACAAGACGGTACCTGGTTTGAGTATCATCTAGATGGGCTAGCCCCCTTGGATTTGCAGGCGCCGGTTTGCCATCTAAGTTTTTACGAAGCGGATGCTTATGCCCGCTACGCTCAAGCGCGCTTGCCAACCGAGTTTGAGTGGGAACATGCGGCAAGTGAACAAGCGGTGCAGGGTAACTTTGCGGATAGCTCGATTATCAATGCCCCTATTGGATCTGGAGCGCAGGTAGCCACAGGTGCGCTAAAGCCGTTGCCCCCTAGTACCACTCAGCAACCTCTGCAGTCCTTGTACGGCGATTTGTGGGAGTGGACGATGAGCAGTTATGCACCCTATCCAGGATACAAACCGCTACCGGGCACTTTAGGTGAATACAACGGTAAGTTCATGAGCGAGCAAGTGGTGTTGCGCGGTGGCTCCTGCTTTTCTAGCGCCAATCATATTCGCTCCAGTTATCGTAACTTCTTTTATCCGCCGGACCGCTGGCAAATGTCAGGCTTACGTCTGGCTCGCGATCTCTAGGTTAGCCAACTTCATCAATTAGCCCGCCAAGTTGACCTTAGGCAAGCCTAGGCGATTGTTTGGTGGTCGCAATGGAAACGGACGTTTCATGGCCCAAGCAACATACGAGTACTTTGATTTAAAGCCGGCTTTGACCGATATGCGCTCTGCCGTGTTAGCCGGTATGCGAGCACAGCAAAAGCATGTGTCACCCATGTATTTTTACGATGCGGATGGTTCGGATCTGTTTGAGCAAATCACGGAGCTGCCGGAATACTATCTAACGCGAACGGAGATTGCGTTGTTTGACCAGTACAGCGACGCTATTGCGCAGCGCATTGGCAGCAATGTTTGCTTGGTGGAATATGGCTCTGGCTCTTCGCGCAAAATTCGCAAGCTGCTGGAGACAGCGCGCCCTGCCGCCTATGTGCCGGTCGATATCTCTGGTGAACATTTGCAAGCCAACGCCCGAGCACTGCACACAGATAATCCTTGGCTAAATGTTTATCCAACCTGCACCGATTTTACCTTGCCGTTTGATTTGCCAGCCGCCGTTGCCGATCTCCCTAAGGCTGGTTTTTTTCCAGGCTCAAGCATCGGCAACTTTGAGCCGTCTGCTGCAATTGAACTGCTGCGCAATATTCATGTAACGCTTGGCCAAGGTGCTCACCTACTAATTGGTGTGGACCGCAAGAAGTCGGTTGAGCTGCTCGAAGCCGCTTACGACGATGCGGCGGGTGTGACGGCGCAGTTCAATCTAAACCTGCTAGGGCATCTAAACGAATCTTTAGATGCCAATTTTGATCTCACGAAGTTTACCCATCGAGCCACCTACAACGCTGAGGTTGGGGCGGTGCAGATGCATTTGATCAGTCGCTGCGCACAGCAAGTGCAAGTGGCTGGTGAGCTCTTTAATTTTGCGGAAGGTGAGGCGCTGCATACCGAAAACTCATTTAAGTATCACCCTGAAGAGTTCTTGGCGCTTGCTGCGCAGGCGGGCTTTGCCGCCAATGCGCAGTGGACGGATGCCAACGATTGGTATGGCGTGTATTTGCTAACGGCCCAGTAACTCCCGGGGCTACTCGATGCTGGGTTGATCCCAAGGCTGGGCGAACTCGCTGCAGACGCTGGTGCTTGGGGTGAATGCACTAGGTGAATCTAAGGTGGCAGCGTGGATATAGAGGTTATCTGGATATCCGTCATTGCGGTTCATCACCGGTGATCCGCAGTTTCCGCAAAAACCTCGATGCACTTGGTTGCCGCTGTCAGCAGCTTGGGTATAAAAACTAAGTTCTCCGGTCACCGCTACCTCTGCTTTTGCAAACATCATAGCGCTGGCACTGACGACAGTAGCAGTGGAAGGCAAACCCTGGCCCTTGGCTCGCGCGGTAACGAACCGCGCCGCAGGCGCAGCCTCCACTCATTGCTTCGATAGTCTCTATGGTCATGCGTTAAGCCCGGTCAGCATGTCATCGATGATGACATAGCCGCTGCCCCAGCCACCGCTCATGCCGTCCTTCATCTTGGTGAAGCAGGCGATCTCTGCCGCTGTCGCATCCAGTGGGGTTTGCGAGAGGCGCACATTGGTTTGCCCGCTATCTTCTGTGAAGGTAACCCGGGTCAGTAGTATGCGTGGCCAATCCGGCATCATGGGGTTGGCGGCGATGTTCCAGTCGGCATCCGCTGAACAGTGATGCCACACGAGAGTTTCTGGTTGTGATACCTCTTTAAAGATCATTTTTTGAAAGTTCGAACCGCTGTTCATTTTCATCTCGTTGAGCCAGACCCCTTCAGGCTCCAGCTCGAATTTGTGGATGACAGTATCTACCCCAGGGCCGTACCAGCGTGCGAGCAGTTCAGGCTCGGTCCAGGCGCGCCATACCAGCTCGCGAGGGGCATCAAACAATCGATCCAAGATAAATTCCGGTAGTTCGCTCATCGCTTTGGCTCCGTCTTGATTTGGGTTTTGATGTTGGTTTTGTTGTCGGCTTTCATCTCGACCAGCAAGTTGTCCAACTGGTTGAAGCTTGTTCCCCACAGGGGCCGAAAATCCTCAAGCCAATCCACTGCGGTGAGCAGTTGCTTGGCTTTTAGCTTGGCCGGGCGGCGTTGCTCGTCTATAGCGCGTTCTATCAGGCCAGCCTTTTCAAGCACCTTCAGGTGCCGTGAAACTGCCGGTTGGCTGATGTGGAAGGGCGCTGCGAGCTCATTTACGGATGCCTCTCCGTTCACCAAGCGGGACAAAATGGCACGTCGAGTGCCGTCCGCCAGCGCGTGAAAAACGGCGTCTAGGTTGGCCTGTGATCTTGTATAATCTATTTGTTCCATAACAATATGGTTATATAAGGGTGTCTGTTTGTCAATGGTTAAAGCGGAGCGATGTCGCTTAGTGCCAATTAGCAAAAGAATTTGTGGGTAACCGGTGAACACAGGGGGTTGCTAGACTGGGCCAACCTCTTCTGGACAGGACAGCAACCCATGCCCCAGTCGATCATGTCCCAATCCAAACTTGGCTCCGTTGGCGTACTCGACGATGGGCGTAAGTTCGTGCATTTCGTGCGCCACTTGCCAGATACCATTGCCAAGGTCTGGGGTGCCATAAGCGATCCGGATCAGCTAGCGGATTGGTTTCCTGGGTTTAAATTGGAACGCCGGGTCGGTGGTCGCTTCGACATTTGGTTTAGCGAGCAGTGTGAAGGCCCTGCCCATGTCACCGGTATGGTGACTAGGTACGAGCCGCCCAAAGTGCTTGAGTGTGGAACCCTGCGCTTTGAGCTTGAGGTGGACGGACCTGCGTGCCTGTTAACCTTTACGGATATCCTGCACTACGAAGGGCCACTTAGTGAGCCTGAAGTCATCAATTCCGTGCTGGGTGGCTGGCACAAGTATCTCGACACACTAGAGTTTGCGTTAGGGGGTGGCCAGGGCGGTGCCCAGGATGACCCGCGCGATAAACCGGAGTTTGATTACACAACCGTCTCGTTCGCCGGCAGAGACACCCCTGCATGAATGAAACCACAGCCAAGCTGGCCTGCGACACTTATGCTTACCATGGCCAGCTTGGCCACACCCAGCATGATCTAAGGTACTGCAAGCTAGTCCAAGATACGGCGAACCCAGATGTGTGGTCTTCGAACAAAGCTTATGCGGTTACCGCGCGCACGGCTCAAGAGATCGAAACGTTGCTAAGCGAGGTTGGCGCTGTGTCTGCAACCTTGTCGTACCGGCATTTTGTGGTTGACCCTTTTACCCCACCAGCGTTTGCTGCTTATCTGTCACTCAATGACTACGAGGAGCAAGCCACCATCATTCAGATGGTGCTAGACGGGCCATTAAGCAGGGCGGCTTCTAGTGCTGAGCCGAACTTGCGCCCGGTTGTCACCCCAGCGGATTGGGCGGTGCTGCGCAAGCTTGTGCAACAAGACTATGCCGAAGGTGGGCGTACCCAAGGAAAAATTCTGAGCGCCCCGGTAATCGACGGAATTGTTGCAGGCTATCGGGCGAAGCAACAGGCGTGTCAGTTTTTTCTTGCAGAGCTTGATGCGCAGCCTTGTGCTTATGGGTCCGGTCTGTGTGCGCCCAATGGAATGGGTATGGTGGAAGACCTATTCACCTTGCCTCAGCTGCGCAAGCGTGGCATCGCATCAGCGGTTATTGCCCACTGTGTGGACTACTGTCGCAGCCGTGGCGCTAACCAGGTGTTGATTGGCAGTCATGCGAACGAGCAACCGAAGCACTTGTATCGCCGCTTGGGGTTTGAGCCGGTGTGTTTGACTCGGGACTACATCCAGCAGCGTTAGCCTGCGTTATCCTAGCAACCGCCAATGCAGTTGCAGAGGGTGACTCAAGTAACCGGCCACTAACTGCTCCATCTCAAGAGGGTCTTTGCAACGTGCCGCTTGATCCAACTTTTGTGTGCGCAGTCGTGAGGTGTAGAAGACCGTGGCGGCATACAAACCAAAATTGCTAAACCACCAAACCTCGCGCTCGGTTAGCGGCCGTTGTTGGTGGTAGCCGCGCAGCAATGCCAGCGTGCGTTCGGCGTTCAACAATCCGTTGCTCTCGCTGCACCAGTCGTTGGCGGTGACCGCTAGGTCAAACAAGAAGTAGCCCGAAGCGGCATGATGAAAGTCGAGTACGCCGCTAAGGCCTTGCTGAGTAAACAGCACGTTGTCCCGAAACAAATCGCCATGCACTGTGCCCCAAGGCAGGCTCCGGATGTCTTCGCGCGCGAACATTTGCTCACAAGCGGCGGTGGCCTGTTCTAACAAGGTGCTCTGCTGGAATGCTAAGCGCGGGGTGAGCTCCACCAGTGATTCTCGTAGCCACTGGGGATTACGCGGATACAAGGTAATGCCGCCGCTTGGTTTGTAGTCGATGTTATGGAACCGACCTAAGAACCGACCCAAGGAGGTCAATTGATCTTGGGTTGGGTTGCTTGCATGTGAACCGGCTAGGTAACGCGACAAAAGGGCCGGTTTGCTCTCAACCCTAGTGCTGGTTTGGCCACCTTTGGTGCGGATGACTTCGGGCACTGGCAGCCCGGCGTTTACGCAGCTATCTAACAAGGCGACGTAGTCATCGTGTGAGCTGAACGACGGCTGCTCTAGCACCGTAAAGACAAACTGGCGCTCATCCTCAGTACGGATGATGTAGTTACTGTTTTCGATGCCATCGCTGGCAAGGCTAGCGCTGGCGAGTGGCGCTATGGGGTAGTCGTTAAGCGCTTGCTGCAGCTCGACGTTGGTTAAGGCGGTGATATTTGTCATTGTTTAGTGGCGAGATCAGTGGGGTTTGTCGGGCAACAATCGAGGCGCCCAACCTTAGAACTCAAGAAGGGTCCAAGTGGGTAACAAGGAGTCTACTCGCTCTAAATCGCCAAAGCCTTTGGTCGGATCGCCAGGAACCAAGTAGTAAGGCTTGCCCCACTTAGGGACTATCCGAATCATGCGTAGCTGCCCATTTTGCCGGTACTCATACACCACCCGCTCTTCTGAGGCGATGATGGTGACATCAGGGCCATCCAGGCTCACCGCGGATTCGCTGGCGATCGCGTTGGTGGATACCGCTGTCAGGGCAATAGCCCCAGCTAGGGTCAGGTTGACCATAAAAGTGATGAGGGTTTTCATAATGCGGCGATATTGACGCATACTTGCGCAAAAGACAAAAGGGACGCGCGTGGTGCCACCAGCTGCTAAAAAGACCGGTTCAAAAAGCAAAAAACCCAAGCCTGCAGCCAGCAAAAAGGACGCGGCAGGTGGGGTTTCTCAGGGCGACCTGATCAATTCTCTTGATGGCCCGCTGGTCCTGGTTGATGGATCGTCCTACCTATTTCGCGCCTTCTATGCGCTGCCGGATTTATCCACCAGCGAAGGCCATCCCACGGGCGCCATTCGCGGTGTGATTGCCATGTTGCGCCGGCTCGCAAAAGACTATGCCACCAGCCCTATTGCGGTGATCTTCGATGCGCCGGGCAAAACCTTTCGCGATGACATGTACCCGGAGTACAAAGCCAACCGTGCGTCTATGCCGGATGACTTACGCCCACAGATTGAGCCTATCCACAAAATTGTCCAAGCCATGGGTTTGCCTTTGCTGGTGATCCCCGATGTAGAAGCCGATGACGTGATTGGCACCTTGGCGGAGCAAGCCACCAAGGATAAGCGTCACACGGTGATTTCGACCGGCGACAAAGACATTGCTCAACTGGTGAGCGATCACGTTACCTTGGTTAACACCATGACGGATACCAAGATGGATCGCGAGGGTGTGATCGAGAAGTTTGGTGTGCCGCCCGAAGCCATCATCGATTACTTAGCCCTGATGGGTGACACCGTGGACAACATTCCTGGCGTACCCAAGGTAGGCCCCAAAACTGCGGCCAAGTGGCTCAAAGAGCACGGCACCTTAGATACCATCATTGCCAAGGCGGATAGCTTCAAGGGCAAAATTGGTGAGCATCTACGCGGTGCGTTGGAGCAACTGCCGCTATCCAAAGCCTTAACCACGATCAAGTGCGATGTTGAGCTCGACGTGGATATTCACGGGCTGGTACCCACCGAGCCGGATGTTGCGGCGCTAACCGAGCTGTTTAAAACCTACGAGTTTAAAGGCTGGCTCGACGAGCTGGCAGCTGGTGATAGCGGTGCTATGGAACAGCCGGCCGCTAAGCGTGAGTACGACACTATCTTCGATGCGAAGGCGCTAGATGCATGGATCGCCAAGCTCGAAGCCGCAGAGCTGTTTGCGTTTGATACTGAAACCACCAGCCTCAATTATATGGATGCGGACTTGGTCGGTTTCTCCTTTGCGGTAGAGACCGCTGATGGTGGCACCGAGGCGGCTTACCTCCCGGTAGGGCACGATTACCTCGGTGCACCAGAACAACTGTCGCTAACGGATGCGCTGGCTAAATTGAAGCCGCTGCTAGAAGACCCGACGCAATTGAAGGTAGGGCAAAACCTTAAGTACGACATGAGCGTGCTTGGCCGTTACGACGTGGTGTTAGCCGGTATAGCATTTGACACAATGTTGGAGAGCTACGTGTTGGATAGCGTAGGGTCACGCCACAACATGGATGCACTGGCAGAAAAGTACTTAAACGAAAAGACCGTGCACTTTGAAGACATTGCTGGCAAAGGCGTCAAGCAGATCACCTTTAACCAGGTGCCTATGGCAGAGGCCGCGCACTATGCCGCAGAAGATGCAGACGTCACCCTTAGGCTGCATCAGGTTTTATGGTCTAAGTTGCAGCAAACCCCAAGCTTGGTTTCAGTGTTTACCGACATCGAGCTACCGCTGCTTAGCGTGCTATCAAAAATTGAACGTAACGGCGCTTTGATTGATGGCGGCTTGCTTGCGGAGCAAAGCGCCGAGTTAGCCAAGCGTATTGAAGAGCTAAAAACCCAGGCCTATGCCCAGGCGGATGGCGAGTTCAATTTGGATTCACCCAAGCAGTTGCAAGAAATATTCTTTGAGAAGCTCGGCTTGCCTATAATCAAGAAAACCCCGGGTGGTAAACCCTCCACCGCGGAGCCGGTGCTGGTTGAGCTGGCGGTGGATTACGAGTTGCCGCGCACTATCTTGGAGTATCGAGGCCTAGCCAAGCTTAAGTCGACCTATACAGACAAGCTGCCCTTGCAGATTAATCAGCGCAGCGGTCGCATTCACACTTCTTACCATCAAGCGGTTGCGGCAACTGGCCGTTTGTCGTCGTCGGACCCTAACCTACAAAACATCCCCATTCGTAATGCTGAAGGTCGGCGTGTGCGCCAAGCCTTTGTGGCACCCCCTGGGCGTATTTTGGTGGCAGCCGATTACTCGCAAATTGAGCTGCGTATCATGGCTCATCTTTCGGGTGACGTTGGCTTGAACACGGCCTTTGCTGAGAATCGGGATATCCACCGGGCGACCGCCTCCGAGGTTTTTGGGGTGCCGTTAGATGAGGTAGAAGACGAGCAACGCCGCAGTGCTAAAGCAATCAACTTTGGTTTGATCTACGGCATGTCGGCTCATGGCTTAGGTAAGGCGCTGGATATCTCGCGCGCGGTGGCCCAGGAATACATGGATGTCTACTTTGCGCGTTACCCTGGGGTGGCGAGCTACATGGAAGCCACGCGTGAGCAAGCTCACGAAGATGGCTATGTAGAGACCTTGTTTGGTCGACGTTTATATTTGCCCGAGATTAACGCCAGCAACGGCATGCGTCGCCAAGCAGCCGAACGCACGGCAATCAACGCGCCAATGCAGGGCACAGCGGCGGATATTATCAAACGTGCCATGTTAGCCGTTGATGGTTGGTTGGCTAGCGGTGATGTGGATGCAACCATGATCATGCAGGTCCACGACGAGCTGGTGTTTGAGGTGACCGAAGCGGCACTACCCGCGCTAGAAGCTGGCGTGCGAGAACACATGCAAGGCGCTGCAGAGCTCAGCGTACCCTTAGTTGTTGATATTGGCACCGGCAACAACTGGGATGAGGCGCACTAGGCCGCGCTTTAGGGCCAAGCCGCTAGCTACTCGGCGATGCTTTCCACATCGTCTTGCAGCCATGACTGCAGCAACTCCAACAGTTCAGGTGTGCCCAACCCTTGCGAGGCTGAGAAAGTCTGCACGCTGACCATGGTGAACGGCTCAAGAATCTTGCGAATTCGCAATGCCTCTTGTTGCTGGGCCCCGCGCCCAAGCTTGTCCGCTTTGTTGAGCAAGATGTGCAGCGGCAGCTCAGATTCCGCGGCCCAATCGATGAGCTCAGTATCAAAATCCTGCAGCGGATGGCGTATGTCCATCACCAGCACCACGCCCACCAAACACTCGCGCAGATTGAGGTAGTCGTTTACTGCTGCCTGCCAGGCGGCTTGGCTAGTTTTAGACGCTTTGGCATAGCCGTAGCCGGGTAGGTCAGCAATGCGCCCGCCACCGGTCACGTCAAATAGGTTGATTAGCTGGGTGCGCCCGGGGGTCTTGCTGACCTTAGCGGTGTTGCGATTGCCGGTCAGCCGATTCAAAACGCTAGATTTCCCCGCATTGGACCGGCCCGCAAAGGCCACTTCTGGCTGGTCGGGCACCGGGCACCGGGCCAAATCTGGGGCGCTGGTCAAAAAGGTCGCTGATAGCCGCTCGGCGGGCTCTTTAGGTTCCTTAGGGTCGCTAGTGTTGCTACTCATGTTTTGCTCTAGTTGGTATATACTTTGCGCCCGGCGAAAACGTACTAGGCTAAAGGTAGTGAGTCTGGTTGCAGGCTCCAGTTATCAGGGGCTTATGAATAAGCTTGGGCTGTAGTTTATAGTCCATAATTAGAAAGCCCAGCGGAAATGCCGGTTGTGAATCAAAATACGGGCTAGAAACAGTCGAAACATCGTTAGAGAACAGCCAACTCTATGGAGTCTGGGTTTAAAGAATAGGCGGATGCAAACAAAAGCCATGCAAAGCAAAAACAGTGGATCAAAGCAACGAACGTTCCGAAGCGCTCCTTTTACCGGGGTTTTGAAAGGTTCGATACTCGGCCTAGCCCTTACCTTCGGTGGGGCAAACGTTGCCATGGCGGCAGGGGATGCCGCGGCTGGTAAAGACCAGGCGGTGCCTTGTAGCGCCTGTCACGGTCAAGACGGTGCCACGGGCCTGGACCCAACCTACCCAAATTTGGCGGGCCAGAGCGAAAAGTATCTGTTTGCGCAACTTCAGATGATCCAAGACAACAGTCGAGCGATCCCGCTGATGGCTGGGCAACTCAACGGCAAGTCAGATCAAGATTTGCAGGACATGGCGGCTTATTTTGCGTCTTTGCCCGCAAAAATTGGCCAATCAGACATTGATGACGACGCCTTAGCTAAGGCTCGCGCCATCTACAAAGGCGGCATTCTGGAGAAGGGAGTTGCCGCTTGCTCAGCCTGCCACGGTCCAACGGGTGTAGGTAATATGCTTGCTGGTTATCCCGCGATTAGTGGCCAATCGCCGGGTTACACCGAAGCACAGCTCAAAGCGTATCGCGAGGGTGAGCGAGCGACGGATGCTAACTTTGGCGGCATGATGCGCGGTGTGGCAAGCGGTCTTACGGATACCGAGATCAAAGCTCTAGCGGCCTACCTTTACGGCTTGCACTAGCAGGCTGGTTGGCCCTTCTAAGCAAGCCCGGCGCGATTTTTTGCCGGGTTGGGTCAGGTTACCCCCTTAAAAACGTCTTAAGCCAGATTATGGCGACCTTTTGCCGCCCTTTGTTGTCCAAATAAGGCGATGGGTTGGTCCCCCTTTGCGATTCGCCTCAAAAACGGGCCTTGTTAAAATCTTGGTAAAGAACTCGGCATTGGTCCCCTGGGTCATTTGTTGTTCATCATTGCGGCGTACACTGGGGTCTAGTGCTAATCTAGCAGCACCACTTCAGCGATTGTCCATGGCTGGGCCCTGAGCTGGTGTTAGAAACTACTGTTGATGGAATCCTTATGCTGCGAAATATCCCGATGCGACTGCAAACCCTAACCTTGTTCTTGTCCCTAGCTTTAGCGGCGGCGATGCCAGCTAGTGCCTCGGAGCTGATGGCCAAATATGTCGAGGGCACCCATTACCAAAAGATTCCAACCCCGGTGCCCACAGAATCTAGCGCCAGTGGCCAAGTAGAGGTGACCGAGGTCTTCTCCTACGGCTGCATTCATTGCTACAACTTTGACCCGATGATCGAGGCTTGGCACAAAGAGCAGGACAACATTGCGTTTCGACGCATGCCGGCCGTCTTCAACCAGTCGTGGGCGGTATTGGCTCAGGCGTTTTATACCGCCGAAGCTTTAGGTGTTTCTGAGCGCGTGCATACTCCCCTGTTTCGTGCCATTCATGACAAGCCGATTAACATTAGTGACCCAGAGCTGATGGGGCGTTTGTTTAACACCGAAGCCGGCGTTTCACCTGAAGCGTTTCGCTCCGCCTTTGAGTCCTTTGGGGTTCGCGGTAAGGTTCAGCAAGCCCAAGGCCAGGGGCGCGCTTTTCAGCTGCGCGCGGTGCCCAGCATTGTTGTTGATGGCAAGTATCTGATCGACTCGTCTATGGTGGCGGGTGGCAATGCGGAGATGCTCGAAGTTACCGAGTTCTTAGTAGCGCGTACGCTTTCTCAGCAAGCTTCGAAAGCCCCTGCAGCAGCGGGTGCATCGCAATAATATGCAGACGTTGTTGCTCTAAATGCCAGCCAGGACACAGACTCACAAACGCAATGGGCTTAGCCTCAGGCTGGGACCTTTGAGAGAGAGAAGTCGGTCGATGCCAAGATGGTCATCCCGTAACAGCGCCAATTTGCCGCGCAGCATGCCTGCGCAGGCGATGCACAACCAGCATTTTGAAACCGATAGCTCGGTAACCAGCACCTTAAAAATGCTCAGCTACAACATCCAAACGGGTATCGATACCCGGGCTTACCGTGGCTATGTCACCGGTGGCTGGAAGCACTTGTTGCCGCACGTGGGCCGCGTTCACAACTTGCGGCGTATTGCCGATATTGTGGCGGACTACGATTTTGTTGCGTTGCAAGAAATTGACAGCGGCAGCATACGTAGCGGCTTTCTAAACCAGGTTGAGTACTTGGCGGAACGAGCCCAGTTTCCTTACTGGCATACCCAAATCAATCGTGACCTCGGCATGTTGGCCCAACATGGCAACGGTTTGTTGTCGCGCGTTATGCCTGAAAGCATGGAAGACCACAAACTGCCCGGCGTCATTCCGGGCCGTGGTGCCATCATGCTGCGCTTGCCCTTTGCGGGCCGTCACTTGGTGGTGGTGATGTTGCACTTGTCGCTAGGCACGCGCTCACGAGAAAAGCAGCTGGAATATGTTGCGCAATGTGTTGCTGATGAAGACTTGGTGGTCGTGATGGGTGATATGAATTGCCACGCGCACGAGCTGTTGACCCAATCGCCCCTGGCAAAGTTAAACCTTATGTCGGTAGAAGATAGCCAGCCAACCTTTCCCGCTTGGCAGCCCCAAGTAGCCCTGGACCATATTTTGGTTTCGCCCGGTCTCACCATGCGAAACTATGAAGTGTTGGATTGCCACTTATCCGATCACCTGCCCATCGGCTTAACCGTTGGGTTGGCGGAGCAAACGGTTGCGGCCTAATCTTCTAGCACGGCGTTTTTCAGCAGCGTCTCAGGCCAGTTATGTCTGAGCTAGATCCCGTTGTTGCCGCCGCTCAAGCACAGCTTCGCCCTAAGTTTGATGCGCTGCTCGAGTTGCTTGATAAAGACGGCGCAGTGCAAGAGATGCTCTTCTTTACGACTAACCTTTTGGCGTTGCAGCGGGCAACAGAGCCCATGGATATTGGTGAGCTGTTTTTGCAGCTCTCAACGACCGCGTTTTTAGGCTTTGAATTTAGCCCAGAGCAGGCGGTGTTGGTTGATGAGCTGTTAGAGCAAGCAGAGCAGCTTGCGCATGTGTTGTCGGCTGACTCCAACCAGGCTCACTAGCTGGAGTCCTTTGTTGTTCGCTCTTGAGCGTTGGGGCGCTACTTCTTGCCGCCGGTTAGCTCACCCATATTGATGAGTGGAACCGAACCCTCACCCGATACCTTGGGTAATACGCCATCCCATTTTTCTGCAAGACGTAGTTGAATCAACTCTGGGTTGTTCTTGAGCGCCTGAGCCTCACGCCGGATCGCTTCGGCGCGGGCTGTGGATTCCGTATCGATTTCGTAGGCCAGCGCATCTGCCGCTAGGTTACGTTCCGCCGCACTCGCTTCAGCTTGTGTGACTCGGCGAATTTTGTCGTTTTCGGCTTTTAATGCGTTCTGCTCTGCTCGCACCTTCTCTTCAATAGCCTTGTTGAATTCTGAGGAGAAATCGAAGTCGGTGATAGCCACGTTAGCAATGGTGAGCGCCCCCGCGGCGCCTTTTTCTCTTAGCGTGGTATCGATGAAGTTGGTGATGGCTTCTTGGATGGCAACTTTGACCAGCGCACGTTTCGTGATTAGCTCTTCTGCCGTGTACTGTGCAGTGACGGACTTAACCGATTCCATGATGGCTGGTGCAATCAAGGTGCTTGCCACGATGCTTCGGTTGCCGATCTTCTGGAAGGTTAGCGGAGCAACCCCGCCAGCTAAGGAGTACTGCACGGTGACCTTAGTTTGTACTGTCTGTAAGTCCTTGGAGGCTGCGCCAGCGGCGTTTTCTTCTCGGGTCAAACGAATGTCGACTTGCTCGATGTTGTCCATGAAAGGTTTTTTGAAGTGAAAGCCTTCCGGTAGTGAGATGGGTTGAACCGCACCTAAGGTACGAATAATGCCAACGTGACCGCTTTCGACGATGACAAAAGCTTCGGTGAGCAAAAAGATGACAAAAGCGACTATTGCGCCGATTATCAGCAAGCGGCTTTGGGGCAGGTTGGCTTGCAGCTGCTGCTCGAAATCATTGGCCATGGCGTTACCTTAAAGTTTGTATGCGAAGGCCTATGTTACTCCGATATGAGTGACTCCGATATCAGCTCCGTCAGCAGGGGCAAGTGCTCCCGGCCGATGTACAGCTGCTCTTCGAAGCGATAGGCCGGCCCTCGAGTGACGCCTAACGCTGAGTTTGCGGCGAGTTGCGCCTCAAGCTCAGCGGGGCCTTGCTCCGAGCGGTATGACTTAAAGCCGGCGGGGTTATCCGTTAGATCACGCAACAGCGGCAAAATGTCCGCATCCAAGTCCATAGTTGCATTGGGGTTTGCCCAATGTGCTTGGGTGAGCTTGACTAAAAACATGGGCACTAGGTTGTTAGCCGCTGGTTGTTTTGACAGCCATAGCAAAGCCATGGCTGCCTGGCTCGAATCATTCTGGCGATAAAGGTTGGTAAGCGGCAACTGATGAACCCCGGCATAGTGTTGCAGCTCGCGTTCACGATAGTTGGCTCTAAACCAGCGGTGTCTGACCCCGCGCCCTGCGTCGGCTGCGGGCTCAGGTCCAGGATCAGACCAGCCATCTACCCGCATAGGAAACCACCGCGCGTCGCACTTAGCCTTGGCTAACAACTGGGTGGTGCCTGGTAACGCTAAATAGACCAATGGGTCTTTAGGGTCCACATAGATGTCTAAGCTCATGTGCCGCTCACCGGCTGGTTGGACTCTGTCTTCGCCGGAAAAGCCGCATCGGGCGCTGGACCTATCTGCTCTGCAGGCTCCTTTAGATGGTGGGTTCGGACTAACCACTCGATGGTGTCTAAGTGTTCGCGACCAAAAAACCATTGGCCGGTTGCGGTGCAGACGTAGGTGGGCACACCAAAGATGCCGCTATCAAAGATCGCCTGCTGCATCTGGTCATGTTCGGTGCCGCCGTCCGTAGCCACGTAAGCGGCAAAGCCTGTAATGTCCGCGCCGCTGGCTTGAAGCAGCTCAGTAACCACGTCTATGTTTTCCACGTCGAGCTCACGACGCCAAAACGGGGGGTAAACCCGATTGGTAAAATCGCGCAAGCAGGCTTGGCCCTGGCGCTTAGCCCACAACATAGCGATATGAACTAGGCGGGTGTCCCAAATTTTTTCGGTGCCCCGCAATTGATAGCCTTGGCGTTTAGCGTAGCGGCGAGCATCTGCGTAGGCATATTTGACCCCAGACCATTGGCTTTTTGTACGGTTGCTACTTTCGACTTTGCCCGTTTTATCCAACTTGGCAGAGCCTAGGTAGCTGGGGATGTCTAGAGTCACCGGTCGCCAATCGAACTCAATACCCAGTTTGTCAGAAAGCGCGTAGGTGAGGTCCTTAGCAACAAAAGCGTAAGGTGATTTGTAGTCGATGTAGACGATGACGGGTGCGTTCGACTCTAGTGGGTTAAAGAGGTTACCCATAGGTCAATATCCAGGTTTTTGCTGCTCTTGTGTACAAAGTCTCAACCCCTTATCTGCTCATCATTGCCGTTGACCGCTTAGCGGCAATACCATAACAGAGATAGGCATAGCTCTTGGCATTGTTCGCCGAGCTTGCCGTCTTGCTGTTGCAAGCACAACCGCCAGCCGCTTCTTGGATTTAGGGTGACCTGCGCCTCAGAATTTGGCTCGTTGTCTTGATACCGTTGCGTGAAGGTGCATGTTGGGCGCTTTGTATGTGCAAGACATACACTTGTAAGTACGTCGCTCAACCCCTTTACATCTGCTTGATGCACTTATCCCCGAGATTTATCCGTTCGTCATCTGCCCTCAAGGTCCTAACTTTTTCTGCGCAACCTGTCACATCCTGAGCCTGTGGTTTGACTAGTATGGCGCGGTGAAATTCTAGCAGCGGCCAGTAGCAACACTAGTCACCACCGCTAACAGCCCGCGTTTTTCACTGTGAAGAGGGAGCTTCATAGAAATTATCTGCGATCCGAACAACTAGAGTCCGGCTTCGCGTTTTGACAATGGTTCATGAGATTTGTTCGTGAGGTTTGACACCATGAAAAGCAATACGGCGATTGGCAACAGAGCCAACGCAACCCGAATACACAAGAGTGCACGAGGTTTTACCCTCATCGAGCTATTGGCAACGCTGGTGATATTGGCGTTGCTACTTGGTGCCGGTGTGCCTGCATACGAATCCTTGATCGAAGATAACCGCATGGTAACCAACATCAATGAGTTGTCTGCGGCTATTCAGTTTTCTCGCTCTGAAGCGATCAAGCGCGGTGTGCCAGTACGCATGTGTATCTCTGCAAACGCTTCTTTAAACAACGGCGGCTGTTCTAACGGCAGCGATTGGAGCGCCGGATGGAACGTACGCGTTGTGGGTGGTGATGTACTACGCAGGCACGCGCCGATGGATGGTCTTGAAACTTTAGACGAAATTGGTAACCCAGCGAACGATGGTCGCTTCACCTTCGACCGCCTCGGTTTTACCGCAGATACAAAAGTGGTCGTGGCCTGCAATGTCGATGACGATGCAGCCAAGGCACGTGGAATTATCGTTAACGCCGTTGGCCAGGTTCGCACGGCCGGTGACAGTAACGCTGATGGCGTTGTTGAAGATGCCGCTGGCGTCAACGTCGCTTGCCCCTAGCGCAAATTGAGAGAGGAGTAGGGACTCAATCATGATTCGAACAAAACAACAAAACGTTCGCGGCAAAACACGCGGCTTCACCATGTTAGAAGCCATTGTTGCCGTGATTATTACCTCGGTGGGCTTGCTTGGCGTGGCGGCGCTGCAGGGCACTGCTATTGGTCATACAAAAAAAGCTTCTGACCGAACTATTGCGGCAGCACAGCTCGCCAATTTAAGTTCGCGGATGAAAAGCTCACAAAGCTATTGGCAAACCATCCCAGTGGATTTTTCGATCACCATTGCAGCGGACGGAACCATTGCTGGCGGCGCTGAAGGTGCTGCTTTGCAAGCGGAAGTGACGGATTGCTTTGCCAACTCTTGTACGGACCCGCGAGCGATGGTTGCGCACAACCTGCGTAAATGGGTTACCGATGGTGGCAACGTGGATACCAGCAGCGGGTTTGCTGATCGGCTGATCAACCCAACGGCGACCATAACTCGTGTAGATAACTCCATTCCTGTCCAGCTTGACGTGATTTTAGGTTGGGATCAAAAGGCGATGACGGCCGGGTTCAATATGGCAGCGGGTCACGCCGGCATCTCTACTAGTAACTATCAGATTCGGATTCAACCGTGAAATATTCTTCTACCCCCAAAGTTGCAACCAAGGGCTTCAGTTTGATTGAACTCTTGGTTGGTATGGTTATTGGCCTATTTCTACTCTTAGGGCTTTCTACCTACTTTGTGCAAAACAAACAGACCTTCGCTTACCAAAAATCTCAGGTGAACCAGCAAGAGCATGAGCGAATTTTATCCAACCTAATGGGGCGTTCGTTGCGTCAGGCTGGCTTCGCTCCAGCAACAACCGACCGGCTGACGGGGCAAGAGCTTTCGTTTCCTGCGGTTGGTGCTTACGGCTCGGGTCAATTTGTCGCCGGAACCCAAAGTACCCACGATGTAACGGTGAACGGGCAAGCGGCTGCAGTCACTTACCCCAACGACACGCTCAGTGTGCGTTATGTGGGTGACCCTAGCTTGGCCCGCTGCAATGGCACGGTACCAGCTACGGGTGTTTTGGTAGCTGACACGGTAAGCGTGGATGGCGTGCAGTTTATCTGTGACACCGATGGCGTCGCTCAAACCCCGCTGTTTGGCGGGGTCAACGTGCCGGTTACCCAGCAAATGCGGGTCTTAGGCATGGCCGTAACCTACGGCGTAGATACAGACAACGATAGCAGCGTTGATGCTGTTGTCCGCGCTGGTGGGGTCACTGATTGGACTCAAGTTCGCATTGTTGAGCTTGAAATTCACTTTCAGTCGGGCAGCCGCCTGCCACAGGCCACCAGCCTTGTTATCGCCTTGGAAAACAGTATTGGAGTTGATGTTATATGAGCTATTCACCAAGAAATCACTCCACAAGGCATCGAGCGCAACCGCCTAGGGCCGGCAAAGAGCAGGGCATTGTGTTAGTGGCCAGCTTGCTGCTGCTGCTGATTGTCACCATGTTAGGCCTTAGCGCGTTTCGTGATATTTCGATTCAAGAAAAAGTTTCAAGCAACTTCCGCATGAAGACCATGACCTTTGAAACGGCAAACTCTGCTGTGCAAGACCAGTGGCCAAGCCTGATGGTTGTGCTGCCTGGCGAGTCGATGATTGATGCTCGAACACGGGTAATGGATACAGATTTTGACCTGGATTGGGATGGTGATGGCAACACGGATATGGATCTCGATGTTGATGCTGACATCTGTTACCGCGGCGTTGATATTGCGCCAGGTACCGATGCCGACTTTGCCGCTTACCTGTTTGAAATGACAACCGAAGCTTCTGACCCCAATGGGGCGGTGTCTCAAATCCGTCAAACCGGATACATCATTGCCGAAGCTACGGATATTGTGCTCCCCGAGAGCTGTTAGGAGTGACTATGAATACTATTCTTAAACGCTTATCCATCAAAACGTTGCTTGCGTTGACTGCGAGCTTGTTCGTTAGCACGGCGTTGGCAGATGATACCGAAGTTTACGTCAACCCATCGACGGTCACCGTGGCTCCCAACATTATGTTTGTGCTGGACCTGTCTGACAGCATGAATAAAAAACCCGATGGCACCGAGCCGGCTGCTGGCGAAGATAGCCGGCTTGCCATCTTGAAGCAGGCCATTAACGATGTTCTAGACAGCGATCTACCAGCTGTGAACGTCGGTCTGTCTACGTTCACCAAAGACCGTGCTAGTGGTATCAAGTGGCCCACTTTGGGCATCGATGATGATGCATCGACTTACGATGCGGATATTCCAACGGGCACCACGGTTGCTGATGTCATCAAGGGC
>CALHVX010000022.1 GCA_938036875.1 uncultured Pseudomonadales bacterium | reverse complement strand
TGGTCGATACCTTCCCGAGAAGCCAACGGCATAAGCAAGAACAGCTTCCATTGGCCGTCCACCTCTACTTTATGGGTCACATCCAAACCGCGCGTTTCTTTGGCGATGGTGTCCATCAAAGCCAGCGCAGAGCTTTGGTCGTTAAAGCTCATGCCTAGCAATGCGGAAGGCAATTTATGCTCCTGCGCGTTGGTGATGCAGCGACGTACGTGCAGGATAAGGTCGCCTTCTGCTTCTGGGGTGTCTTTTGGCAGGGCCATGTCTGCACCCAAGAAGTCAGCAATCTCGCCGGCAACAAGCGACATGAGTTGCAAGTTACGTTCGTTAAACGAGAAGAAAGGCAGGCTGGTGACCACCACTACCCCGTGTATTTGGCGGTAGGCGTCCAACAAGGGGACGCAGACCAACGGATCCCCTGGATGACGATTGCGCATGGTCTCTTGGTTCTGCATATCGACACTTGCGGTCTGACGCACACGCAAGGCGGTGTCCACCAACAGATCGCTCTGTTGAACGGGGTTTACTTTGCCGATGCTGGCGAGCGTCTCGCCGAGCTCAGGCATCAAGCGACCGTTGGTTTGAATGACGGTTGCTGCCTCAACGGTGCAATAAGTGCTGAGCAACTCAAGCAACGCAAGGCTTAGCTCTTCAAGCGGCTTCTTGGCATAGGCGATGGAGCGTAGATCCAACAGCGCTGAGCGCAAGCTGGTGCCGTCTCCGGCGTTGGCTTGCTCCAAGCGGTCGTGTGACATTTTTAAAATGTGGTAAGCCCGGGTGAATTCTTCCAAGCGTGCCTGACGATACATGTTGGACTGGGACAGGTTTTCAAGGCGCTGTTCCCAGATATCTCGAAACTCACCCACCAACATGCTCAGGATCAACATGCCCAAGCTGTAACCAAAAGGTAGCGGCCAAGCGGCGCTAGGGTTGTGAAAGGTAAAGAAATAGCCGGTAACGTGCAGCGCCAATGCCACGATAAAGGCTTGGGCAAACCCATACCGCAAACCTGCTAGCACCGGGATCAAGATAGGCCACGGAAAACCCGAGGTGGTAAACAACGGATCGTTAGGCTGTAACAGGTAGCCCATGCCAAACCCGAGAAGGGTTAGGCCAAAGGACTCATAAAGTGCAGCGTTTGGTGATTTCGGAGCTAAGCGCGCCGCTATCGAATCATGTTCAAAGGGGTCCATGTGGCCTCGTCAAACATTTGGTTTAGCAAGCCGTGGATGACCTTCTGACCGTTACCGGTCAAACTTTCTCGGCTCCAGCCAGACCTGGCACCTGAATTGCTCCATAAGGTTGCGCCGGTGTCGATATCGACAACACGGATGCTGATGCCAACCGCAGGCTCGCCATCTAGGCCAGCTTTGTAGCGCCATTCCTCGACCGAACCGGTAACACCGTATTGGTAGCCTGAGGTTCGGGCGGTCTTTAACGCTTGCGCTAACCGAGCACCGTCATCTAGAAGAGGCAAGGTTCCAGCCACTGGCTCACCGGTCGGTAGTAAGTCAACGCTTGGTAGAGATTTTGCACGCAGCGCAGACAGCACCAACGACTCCACCCGCTCGGCGGACAAAGGGGTTTGCGATAGGTTACGGAACGGTAGCACCGTCCAGGCGGCTTCACGGTCTAGCGCCACGGGCGGTTGCCCACGTTGGGTGCTGCAACTAGCAAAGCTCAAGCTTGCTGCAACAAATAAAGCAGTTAACTTGAGCAATACCACTGACTTCCTGGTCACTGACATATTATTTTCCCAGTCGTCGGTTGTAGACCAACGACCAATTAATCCCTGAATCTCCAGCCACAGCTAAGGGTTGCGACTCGTACGCAAAGCGAAGTGCTAGTAGATCATCTCCTAGGATGCGAATACCTAGACTTGCTTCAATGTTTAGCGTGGTATTTCCCGTGGGCCACTGAATACCGCTAGAGATTCCAACTCGATAGTGAGGTGAAGGCACTCGACGGCTAAGTCGCATGGGATTACCGCGTTCTATGACGGCGCCAAAACTTAGGCGACCCGTATCTAAGGGTAGGACGTCATTGGGGTTTCGGCCAGCAAGCAGGTTAGTTAACGGCCTACCGAACCTCTCTCTCTTATTACGCATCCAATAGCCGTTGGTGATCAGTCGGAACGATGGCGCGTTGCTAAACAGCGTGTGCTCATAGTTGAGCTCTAGCTCAAGGCCCTGCCCAAGGCGGTCCCCGAAGCGATCATTAAACTGGTTCACATCTAGGTTGGCGCTCAGCACATCTACCGGGGTGAGCCGGTGTGTTATCCCTAGGTTTAGCTCGTTGAGCTTGCCGAACACCCGTAGCAATGGGGTTTGCTCTGCAAGCTGCCCAAAACCTAAACTCGCTCGTGTCTGCAGCCGTCTGTCTATGTTCCAGCGGCGTTGGAACTTCACCCCTAGCCAGTCGTCCGTGGTTGATTGCGCCACCAGAGCGCTTAAGGTCCAGTCGCCATCCGCAACCGACCGTTCTGCGTGAGCCTGTGCAATGCGTTCGTCAAACTCCGAGCGAATGCCCAAGGCTTCTTGAGTATCAAAGGTCCGCTGAGTTATGCGGCTATCCAGGTGCCAGTTGCGCCAAGGACGTGCGAAGCGAAAGTGCTCGGCGGTCAGATCGATTCCGCCTAGGTTTAACTGCTCTGCAAACAGTTGGATGCCGTAAGGGTCTTCGTGCAGCATGTCGGTTGCTACACGTCTTAGTTGGCTGCGGTATAGCTGGGCTTGCTCATCGGTAAGGCCGTTGAGCGCCTCATAAAGCGCAGCGGACTCATCCCCTAACGCTAGTAGCGCTTCTACGCGAATGGTGGGTGAAGCATGGTTACGGTAAGCCTCAAGCGCATCACGGTCTTGTTCTTGCACCGCGATGTAGTACTCGATGTAGGGGTCTACTTTAACACCTTGGGCCTTTGCCAGAGCTCTAATGCTGCGCATCCCTTCAAGGTGGCCTGAATTCAACAGGTTGTTCATTAGGCCATTCAAGACGCCTTGCTTGTCTTGTTCCAACAACGCCAGCAGAGCACGGCCTGAGGTAGGTTGCGTTAGTAGGCCCAAGCTAGCGCGAGTGATCACGCTGGCATCTACCTCGGTGAGTGCATAGCCTTGGGTAAGGGCCAGCTCTAATACATGTTTACGCATGCGCCAACCGGCATCTACCGAGCCACTAGCGCTCAGCGCATCTGCGAACGCTAAGGCGATATTAGGGGAGTTGGGCTCAAGCGCTACGGCGCGCTCGTACCAATGTTTCGCGTGTCGAGGTTTTTTAAGCAATGCGTAACCGGCACCAAACGGATGGGCCAACTCATCCGCTTGCTCAGCTAGCTCACGTTTGCTGTGTAGGTAGTCGGCAAGCAGTTTGGTGCGTTTTTCATCAATCAAGAACCACAGTACGCTAGCTACTGTCACTGGGTCGCTTGGGCTCAAAGCGCTGGCTTTGGCAAAAGCTAACCAAGCTAAGTCTTGTTCATCGTGCCGTTGGTGGTGGCGGGCTTTGAGAATCCAAAACGTTGGTGAGTTATCGAATGCTGCCAGATTTTTCATAGCAACGGCCAGCAGCGACTCAAATTGGTCGTCGTCCTGCTCGTAAGCATCCAGCAAGGCGGTGAGCAAGTAGCGGGGGTCTGCTAACACGCGCCAAGCTTCTAAGGCAAAGTGGCGCCGAAGATCCATCTGGCCATTGCCGAGTGAGGCCAGCAGCCTATCGAACTGAGTTTTGTCGAGTTCTGAGATGTCAGCGTAAGCGATTAGTGCCTCGTTGGCGCGTTCGTAGTCACCCAGTTCCCAGGCCAGTTGGGCAACCCAGGTCCAGTAGTTGGCGGGGTCGTCTAGCAGCTCATCGTCCACTGCATTGAACTCCTCAAGCGCTTCGGCCAAGCGAAACTGACGCCAGTAGAGTTGTGCAACCTGCATGTGATCGATGGATTCTAGATCTACGTGCTCAGACATCCATTGGTACCAAGCAAGTGCCAGATCGAACTGCTCGTCGCTGGTTAGAATGGCGGCCCCTTGGCGCCAAGCGGCTAGGTCTTCGCTGTTGCTCTCTAGGTGCTCGGCGTAAACGGCGACCGCCAGGTCAGGGGAGCCAACCTTAAGGTAGGCTCTGATCAGCGCTGCACGCTCCTGAGCGTTCAGTTGACGACTGCCCGCTACATCGGTGAGCATGTTGATGACCACATCGTTGCGCCACAACACTTGGGCTAAGCGCCAGGTATTTTCTCTGTCAGCTAAGTGCTCGGCATTACTGGCTAACCATTCCCAGTGCTCTAGAGCATCATCAGCGCGATTGGTCCAACTGTACACTTGGGCCGCTTGCAGGCGCACGCTGGCTTTGTTTGGCGCTGCAGCAAGCAACTCTTGTATTCGGGTTGTTCCAAGCTCTAGCTCACCAACCGCTATGGCCATCTTCATCCATTGCTCAAGGTCCTGCGCGGTTAGCGGCATATCGCTGGCTTGACGAATAAGTTTGCGCAAGATGTTGGGTTGGTCGGCTGCTTGCAAGAAGCGACCGGCAGCGATGATGGTGTCAGGCATGAAGTTGCCTGCAGCCAGAACGTCGCGGATAAGAATCGAGCCTTCTTCCATGAGATTGGCGCCGGAGTAAGCTGCAAGCGCGGTTTCCCAAAGCGCGCGACCTCGGGGGTTCGCCAGCAGGGCTTCGCGGTAAAATTCTGCCGCTTGCCCTGGACGCCCGGATGCTAAGGCAAATTTACCAGCATCAAGCAGCGCGTTGGGGTCACCATTGCGTGCCAGCCAAGCGTATTGTTGCGCGGCTAGCGCTGGTACGCCAAAGCCCGCAGCAATAGCAGCCAGCTCACGGCGCTGCCCCTTTGTTAGTGTGGTAACTGCGCTTAGATCGCCAAGGGTGTACTCGATGTTTTGTCGCCATGTGCGCTTTTCAGCAGTGGTTGCGTTGCCAAAGTAGAGTCGCTGCAACACATCCAACAACAAAAATTTGGCGCGTGGGCTGCGGGCTAGCCGATCGATTTTCCCGAGTTGGGCAACGGCATCACGAAAGCGCCCAAGGTTGGCGTACTGTTTGCCGAGTAGGTATTGCAGCTCGCTGTTGTCCGGGTCACGTTGGACCATGAGTTGTGCGTAGCGCAACGCCACCAGATCGGTTTGGTCACGTCCGAGCAAGGATTTGAACTGGTCTTCGCGGGGCAGTAGCCATAGCAATATGCATAGCAAGGCCACCCCAAATAGCGTGAGGATGGTGCCATCTAAGACGGTTTGGCGTCGCTTAGCGACATACCAAAAGCGCATGGCTTAGGTCCTCGTTGGTGAGCTTAAAGGTTTGCAAGGCGCCGCGAATTTTCGCTGGCTCAAGCGTTGCTTGACCCTCTTGTTCTAGGCGACAGCGGCGTGTGCTATGGATGCGTAGCTCTAAGGGTACGTATCCGGCCATACTCAGCTCGATGTCTCGACCATTTTTGCGCCAATAGCGCAGCTGGCCGTTTGCCGATTCTAAGTAAGGCTGCTTAGGTCGAGTGCTTTGAAAATGCAGCTCTGCATTGTTGTCGCTCAGATGAATAAAGCGCCCGGCTTTGGAGTCGTGAACACCAACCACCTGCTGTGATTTTGTTAGATCGGGCCAACCTAGAGATTTAGGGATTCGCACTTGGCGTAGCTGGCCAAGGTTGCGTACTTGCCAAACATTGTCATCAAGCTGGGTAAACCGTGCGCCCTCAAAGCCTTGGACCCGTTCAGCGAAATCACTGACAAACATAGGATTGTTGGGTTGCCGTTGCACGTAGTCGTAAATTTCGAGCAGCGCGTTGAGTGCGGATCGTTTTGTGCCGCTGTAAAAATGGTAGTAAATGGCCAGCGGCTTAAGCCGTCGTGGCAGCTCTGTGAGTTCGAAGCTTTCAATAACTTTGCGAAACCCCCAGAACGGGCCGGTCCAGTCGTTGGTGTAGACGTTCTCGTTCATGATCGGCGCGTAGACTTGTAACCCGCCTAGCGTGTGTCGAGCTTGTGGATACACGTTGGTAAGAGAATCCATAGCCTTACGAATCTGGGTGTTGCCGCCATTGAGGTTGGTGACTCCCGCTTCTCGCGTTAGTGCTATCGCTTCGTCGTCGGGTACAGCGTCACCGGTCCACAAAAAAACTTCGGTTTTCTTACCCTTGGGTGCCAACTGCGTGTTGATGTAATCAATGCTACCGATGACCTCGCGACGTAAGTCGATCTTGTAGTCTTTGATCGGCAAACCTAGTCCGTACAGTGTTTTTGCAACGGAAATTTTGTCCCGTCGCGCCCAAAAGAATGGGTGGCTGTAGGAATGGCTAGCAATCTCGACGTTGGGTAACTCGAAGATCTGGCGTGCTAGAGATTCCAGCTCGTCAGAGAGCTCGGGATATAACCCTGCTTCGCCAACCTCACCTTCGATGACAGAAACGGTGTGCGGTAGTTTGATGGGTCGAAACACGTCATCCAGCAACACCTCTGCGCTGAAGGGTGTGTTGGGCACTTCGGCTCTGCTGGGAAAACCATCTCCGTCAACCCAGGACAACAAGATGCGTCGGCCGTTTTCCGTGGTGGTATCGAGCACCGGGCGCGGTGTGTGCTGCAGTGCTTGGGCTAAAAAGGCAAAAGGGTCGAGCACCCAGCGACGTTCGCTATGAAAGCCGTGTTGCAACAAAAACGGGTTAAGCGCATAACCGCCCCAAAGACCGGTCATGATCGGAATGACCTCAGATTCCGGTGCTTGCAGCTGCAGCCAAGGCTGGTTTGTCTCTGCTAGGTTGGTGATGTATTGCGACACCTGGGCGTTGACTGGTACAGGCGCTTCAAAATCGCCGACACCTTCGTGCGCTTGGTTCACCTTCAGCGCGCCGCGAACCACGCTGGCGGGCTGCAGTTCTATCCCCATGCGCTGGGTAAGCTCTTGCGAGTCCACCGGAAACGAACCCATCATCACCAAGGGATAGCCATCGCTGTTGGCTTTGAGAAACCATTGCTCCCAAGCTGCCATGTCGGTGCCGGATACGCGTAGTTCTTCCGGTGATACCCAAGTAATCACCCCAGCATGTACACCTTGTATCAACCTTGGCAGACCGTTGGCTACGTTGACGGCTTGCACTCGGTAACCGAGATAATCCAGGGGTGCACCAAGCAAAATGTGAGCGTCGTGACCGGCCCAATCTGAGGCTAAAGACGAGTAAAGCAGCAGCACATGTCGTGCTTCTGGGCTTACACCGCTCACCCCAAGGTTGTACAAGCTCAGGTCGGTTACCCAGGCGCTGAAGCCATGAGCTTTGATTTTTTGCGCAAGCGCCCGGGCATCCGCATCGCTGCGCGAAACCGGCAGGTAGTCGATGATGGTTACTGGTACACCTTTGTCGCTCACTCGCTCGAGTTGCCCTAACAACCATGTGCGGTCATCTGCTGGAATCT
Organism: uncultured Pseudomonadales bacterium; assembly: GCA_938036875.1. Lineage (GTDB taxonomy): Bacteria > Pseudomonadota > Gammaproteobacteria > Pseudomonadales > Azotimanducaceae > CALHVX01. Next base: position 2,006 of record CALHVX010000022.1, on the reverse strand, counting down.
GTCGGTATTTCTGTGCGTCTGCGTTCCAGCCTCGGTACAAGCTTTCCACGGCCATGTGGCTGACCAAATCCGCAACCTCGGGAAAGATCTCGAAGCCGCGGTTCATGAACAGCGCTAGCTCAGGGTGTGTTTCTTTCAGCGCTTTAAGAATAGCCACCAACCCTTGCTCGGCTTTGGGCCAATCCTTTTCTTTGAAACCCAGTTGATAGCTATCCAGCGTGTCTAGAAACAGGCCCTCGCAACCAAGCTTGGCCAGCTCGCCCGCTCGCTTTACCAACGCTCGCCGCCAGTGTTTGCTGGAGACGTCCATGACATTGCTGTCCCAACCAGGGTTGCTACCAACGACCAAGCTGCGGTTGACGGTTTCGGTGCGTTCGGTTTCGCCAACGCTGAGATAGCAAAAAAGTTCGGTGGTGTTGGCTAATGCTTCGCGATGCTTGGGTGAAGCGGTTCTGGCATCAATGACCACCCGGTCGTACAAGGCTAGCTCGGTGACTGGTACATCTGACCCATAGTAAAACGCCGCCTCAGGGGCGGTGACCGACTTGGTGTCGGCGGAGGTTGCTGCTGTTGACCAAGAGGTCATCATCAAGCAGGCGAGGGCAAGCCACGCGGTGCTAAACGAAGAGCATCTGGCCAGCCAATTCCTTTTGACTGAGCTAGGTCCCAAAGTGGGTATCCAGGTTGTTCTTATATAGAGTTAAATTTTACGGCAGCAGGCGCGCACTTATGTTGCTCGCTACACTCATTGACTGTGCGTTAGGTCACATTGGCTAGGTTGCGTGGTGGATAGTAAACTCAGGACAACCCGTCAAATAAATGGCGCGCAAGATTCAACAAACTGGGAAGGATGAGATGCCACGATTTGTAGATTTATCTGTCTATATCGATAACAACGAGCACAGTGATCATCCTGGGGGTAGCCCGAAGGTCTCCTACAAAACGCATAAAGAAACCGCTGGTGCTTTGGCACATTTTTTTCCCGGATTGGAGCCGCAAGACCTGCCTGACGGCGAAGGCTGGGCGGTTGAAACCGTGACCTTATCAACCCACAACGGTACCCATATGGATGCGCCTTGGCACTTCCATTCCACCACCGACAACGGCGCGCGAAAAGCCCCCAGCATTGATGAAACCCCGTTAGATTATTGCCTGCGCCCGGGTGTGAAGCTCGACTTTCGGCACCTAGCCGATGGTCATTTGGTCAGCGCTGCTGAAGTCGAAGCAGAGCTTGCACGCATAGGTCACGAGCTACAGCCGCTAGATATTGTATTGGTTAACACCCGCGCGGGATCCGTATTTGCACAGCCAGGTTATGTGGATGCAGGTTGCGGCATGGGTCGTGAAGCAACCATGTATCTAACCGAGCGCGGCGTGCGTGTGGTTGGAACCGACGGCTGGTCTTGGGATGCGCCGTTTAACCACACGGCCAAGCGTTGGGCGGAAGATCATGATCCCTCGATTGTGTGGGAAGGGCACAAGGCTGGACGTGAAATTCCTTACTGGCAGATGGAGAAGCTCAGTAACCTTGAGGCGTTACCGGATCATGGATTTACGGTGTCTTGTTTTCCGGTGAAGATTCGGGATGCATCGGCTGGGTGGACTCGGTGTGTTGCCATTCTTGATGAGTGAACTGATTTGATCGCAGATCGGCGGCTGAAACATTTGTTTTGCTTCGCAGGGCCATGGGGGTGATGGAGGGTTGGTGGCGATTCCCATGCTTAAGCTGCGCAAAACAAATCTTCCAGCCGCCGCCTCTGCACCGCCTTCCGTTAGTCCAAGGTTGCTGAGCCCGCGAGCATGCGTTTGCCGCGAGATCCAAGCGCAAGCCTCGAATCACAGGTTCTCCGGGTCCATGAGATTTAGTTTTACGCAACTTAAGCATGGGAATCGCCACCAACCCTCCATCACCCCCGTGGCCCTGTGGAGTAAAACTAAATCTTATGGGGCCGGAAAGCCTAGGAATAGAAGCCTCAATCTGTCAGCTACCAGACAGTCCATTTCCT
>CALHVX010000021.1 GCA_938036875.1 uncultured Pseudomonadales bacterium | reverse complement strand
AGATGGTGATGCCGGGTGACAACGTGAACATGGTGGTTGAGTTGATCAACCCGATTGCGATGGACGATGGTCTACGCTTTGCGATCCGTGAAGGCGGTCGTACGGTGGGTGCTGGCGTGGTAACCAAGGTTATCGAGTAAGCTAGCTCCAGCACAGAGCTCGGGGTATTCAGTCGAATGCCCTGAGGTATTGCAAGAGTTGAGATATAAGAAACAAGTTGTACAGCCGATTTTGGGCTGACCAGTTTAGGCCAGTAGCTCAACTGGTAGAGCACCGGTCTCCAAAACCGGGGGTTGGGGGTTCGATTCCCTCCTGGCCTGCCATTAGCTGATGTTTAGGCTGATGGGTTAGAAGCAAGGTTTAGATAAGTAAGATTGGTTCGTAAGTTGGCTTAGGATGCGGTATTGAGTACGAATACACAGGCAACAACAGGTTCATCAGCAATCGACTGGCTCAAGTGGCTGGTCGTTTTCGGTTTGGCTGGTGGGGCAATCTTTGCCAACTGGTACTACCAAGACCAGCCCCTGTTATATCGGGTTGGCGCTTTGTTGGTGGTTGCTGTGTTGGTGTTCTTGGTTGCCATTCAGACCGAGAAGGGCCGTAGCACATGGAGTTTGATCCGTGAGGCGCGTGGCGAGATTCGTCGGGTTGTATGGCCCACCAAGGCAGAGACCGGTCAGACAACTATGATTGTGCTGGTGCTGATTTTTGTGTTTGCCTTTATTTTGTGGGTTTTGGATTCAGGGCTAAGTTGGCTAGTGAAGTCGGTGATTGGTTAATCATGGATAATGAGCAGAGCACTATGAGCGAAGCAGTGAGCAAGAAGTGGTACGTCGTGCACGCCTACTCAGGGTTCGAAAAGAACGTGGCTCGTGCGCTTAAAGAACGAATTGCTTTGTCTTCTTTTGAAGATATGTTCGGCGAGATCTTGGTGCCTACAGAAGAAGTGGTAGAAATGCGTGGCGGGCAAAAGCGCCGCAGCGAACGTAAGTTCTTTCCTGGCTACGTGCTCGTAGAAATGGAGCTAAACGACAACACTTGGCACCTAGTAAAAGAAACGCCAAGGGTGATGGGCTTCATTGGTGGCAAGGCTGACCAGCCGGCACCGTTGAGCGTGAAAGAAGCAAACGCCATCTTGAATCGAGTGGCGGAAGGCAGCGAGAAGGCAACGCCTAAGACGATATTTGAGGCCGGTGAGATCGTTCGCGTGATCGACGGTCCTTTCAATGACTTTAACGGCGTTGTTGAAAAAGTGAACTACGAAAAGAACCGGTTGCAAGTTGCGGTAACGATCTTTGGTCGTTCCACACCGGTTGAGCTAGATTTCGACCAAGTCGAAAAAGGATAAAGCTGCTGGTGCCTGTTCGCTTTGTGAACGCCGGTGGCAATTGAAAGTTAGCAAGAGTTTGGGCGTTTAGGTTAGCGTCTAATTTATAAACGGGGAGTGTGGTTCTAGGTGAGCCCACGATTGCACCCATAGGAGAACAGCATGGCAAAGAAAGTCGAAGCCTATATCAAGCTTCAAGTTCCGGCCGGTCAGGCCAACCCGAGCCCACCAGTAGGTCCAGCGCTAGGTCAGCACGGCGTGAATATCATGGATTTCTGTAAGGCGTTTAACGCACAAACGCAAAGCGTAGAGCAAGGGATGCCAATCCCCGTGGTGATTACGGTTTACGCCGACCGCAGCTTCACCTTTGTCACCAAGACCCCGCCAGCATCGGTATTACTGCGTAAAGCAGCGGGTATTGCTAAAGGTTCAGGTACCCCTAACACCGTGAAGGTGGCTAAGGTAAACCGTGCCCAGCTAGAAGAGATCGCTACCTTAAAGATGCCTGACCTAACGGCAGCAGATATGGACGCGGCGGTACGAACAATTGCAGGCAGCGCGCGCAGTGCTGGCATTGATGTGGAGGGAGTGTAAGTGGCTAAGCTAACGAAGCGAGCAAAAGCGATTGCTGAGAAAGTTGAGCGCGGCAAGCTCTACCCAATAGACGAAGCAGTGCAGCTGCTAACCGAAATTTCTGGCGCCAAGTTCAAAGAGAGTTTTGATATCTCCATGAACCTTGGGGTTGATGCACGTAAGTCAGACCAGGTGGTTCGTGGTGCAACCACTTTGCCACACGGTACCGGCAAGTCGATTCGCGTTGCGGTATTTGCGCAGGGTGATATGGCAGACAAGGCAACCGCAGCTGGTGCTGACTTGGTTGGGTTTGAAGACCTAGCAGAGAAAGTCAAAGGTGGTGAGTTGGACTTTGATGTGGTGATTGCTACTCCAGATGCCATGCGTATCGTTGGTCAACTCGGTAAAGTTTTGGGTCCACGAGGCTTGATGCCTAACCCTAAGACCGGCACGGTAACCCCAGATGTTGAGGGTGCTGTACGCAACGCTAAAGCCGGCCAGATTCAATTCCGCACCGATAAGGCTGGGATTGTGCATGGCAGTGTTGGCACCGTTGACTTCAACGCCACGCAGATTCGCGAAAACCTGGTGGCCTTGGTAGATGACCTGCGCAAGGCCAAGCCCGCTTCGGCTAAAGGCGTTTACTTTAAGAAGCTGACCTTGTCCACGACCATGGGCCCAGGCTTGCTTATCGATCAGGCTTCTTTGGACGTATAAGCTACACGCATAAAACAATTAACTAATTTGAAGGTCGCCTGACAGCAAGTAGTCGTCAGGCATCCGTCAAAAACCGTAGGTGAAGTGTCATTGCCAGCATTGGATGTGCTTCTTAATTTCCCTACGCAGACGGTGAGTGCTGAATTGAATACCCGTATGGCGTTAACCAGTGGTTAACACCATCGAGTGGATAGCCAGCCCGCCGCGATAGTGGGTTTTGCTTTGCACCATTGAAAGGCAAGGCTCGATAGGTTCACTTTTTTGAACCGACTACATCCCAGGAGTAGGTAACGTGGCACTAAAACTCGAGCAGAAACAAGAAATTGTTGCCGAGGTAAATGAAGCTGCAAGCGGCGCCTTATCAGCCGTATTGGCGGATTATCGCGGAATGACCGTAAGCCAGATGACCGAAATGCGTGTGAAAGCACGTGAGACGGGCGTCTACTTGCGCGTTATTCGCAATACCCTAGCCAAGCGAGCGATAGCCGGGACGGACTACGAATGCTTGAACGATGCATTTGTAGGCCCAACCTTGGTGGCGTTCTCCCAGGAAGATCCAGGCTCAGCAGCACGGCTGTTGAAGGACTATGCCAAAGAGTTCGACGCGTTAGAAATCAAAGCGTTGGCCATCGGTGGTGAGTTCCTCGAAGCTGATGCCATTGACCGGGTGGCCAAGTTGCCAACCCGCGATGAGGCAATCGCTATGCTTATGGGCACGATGATGGCTCCAGTGACCAAGTTGGTGCGTACGTTTAACGACGTACCCGGCCGAGTGGTTCGCGTGGTGGCAGCAGTTCGTGACCAAAAGGAAGCAGCTCAATAGTCAGATCGCGCTTGATACAGAATATGCATACATCTGTTTTCGTAAATATGTACGCAATTTAATTTACTAAGGTTCGCTACGACAGTAGGAGAAAGATACAATGGCATTGTCCAAAGATGATTTATTGAACGCAATCGCTGACATGAGTGTTATGGAAGTGGTTGACCTTGTAGAAGCTATGGAAGAAAAGTTCGGCGTTTCGGCCGCAGCAGCAGTAGCTGTTGCAGCGCCAGGCGCTGGCGGTGGCGGCGGTGAAGCGGCTGCTGAGAAAGACGAATTCGACGTGATTTTGACTGGCGCTGGCGAGAAGAAAGTTAACGTCATCAAAGCGGTTCGCGCGATCACTGGCCTTGGTTTGAAAGAAGCCAAAGCTGTTGTCGACGATGCACCTTCCCCCGTTAAGGAAGGCGCAACCAAGGACGAAGCAGAAGATATCAAGAAGCAACTGGAAGAAGCTGGCGCATCGGTTGAACTTAAGTAACCGACTGCACAGCGGGGTGCAATAGCACTCCGACTTAAAGGCTGGCCCGCCTAGCGGTGCCGGCCTTTTGTCGTCTCTGAGATTTAACACTAGAAACTGAGGTGTTGGGTTGATGAGAAACAGAACATTGAGAGATTGTTAGAGATTTATTCGGGGGCGACGTGGCAGCGGCGTCCCTCACTCGGGAGAATCGCATGGCTTACAGCTTTACTGATAAAAAGCGCCTCCGCAAAGACTTCGGAAAATTATCCGGGGTTATGGATTTGCCTTACTTGTTGGCAATTCAGGTGGACTCATATGACCGCTTTTTGCAGGAAGATAAAACCAAGGTAGCGAGGCATGACATTGGTCTGCACGCGGCCTTCCGTTCGGTTTTTCCCATCGTCAGCTACTCGGGTAGCGCGGCGTTAGAATATGTGGATTATCGCTTAGGCGAGCCCACCTTTGACGTGAAAGAGTGTGTGCTGCGTGGCATCACCTTTGCAGCACCGCTGCGCGTCAAAGTTCGCCTGATCATTTACGATCGCGAAACGTCCAACAAGGCGGTTAAAGACGTCAAAGAGCAGGAAGTGTACATGGGCGAGATACCGCTCATGACCCAAAACGGTACCTTTGTGATCAACGGCACCGAGCGTGTTGTGGTGGCTCAGTTGCACCGTTCACCTGGCGTATTCTTTGACCACGACCGTGGTAAAACCCACTCTTCAGGCAAGCTGTTGTACTCAGCCCGGGTGATTCCTTACCGTGGTTCATGGCTCGACTTTGAGTACGATCCCAAAGATTGTGTTTTTGTTCGCATTGACCGGCGTCGCAAGTTGCCGGCCACCATTATCTTGCGGGCATTGAATTACAGCACCGAAGAAATTTTGGCGTTGTTCTTTGAAACCAACACCTTCTCGGTCACCAAAGAAGGGTTCAGTGCTGAACTGATTCCTGAGCGTATGCGTGGTGATGTAGCCACCTTTGACATCCTAGACGAAAAGGGTGCTGTGGTTGTTGAGACCGGTCGCCGGGTAACTGCGCGACACGTTCGTCAACTCGAAAATTCTGGCCTGAAGACGCTAGACGTTCCCTCTGAGTACTTGCTCGATCTTGTGCTGGCCAAAGATTTGGTTGATGCGGAAGGCGAAATCATCTTGCCTGCCAACTCGATCATTACTGAAGAAGGTTTGGAGTTGATCCGCGAGCACGAGATCAAAGAGCTTCACACCATCTACACCAACGATTTGGATTGCGGCCCGTACATTGCAGACACCCTGCGTATCGACCCCACCAGCAACCGGCTTGAAGCGCTGGTTGAGATTTACCGCATGATGCGTCCTGGTGAGCCACCAACAAAAGAAGCAGCAGAGAACTTGTTCAACAACTTGTTCTTCTCTGCGGATCGTTACGACCTCTCAGCGGTTGGTCGCATGAAGTTCAACCGTCGCTTAGGTCGTGAAGAAACTGTTGGCGAAGGCACGCTGCAAAACGAAGACATCGTTGATGTGATGCGTACCTTAGTGGATATTCGCAACGGTAAGGGCTCGGTGGACGATATTGACCACCTGGGTAACCGTCGTGTGCGTTCGGTTGGCGAGATGGCCGAGAACGGTTTCCGTGTCGGTTTGATTCGTGTTGAACGTGCCGTTAAAGAGCGTTTGAGTTTGGCTGAGTCTGAAGGCTTGATGCCACAGGACATGATCAACGCTAAGCCGGTTGCTGCAGCCGTGAAAGAGTTCTTTGGTTCAAGCCAGCTGTCTCAGTTCATGGATCAAAACAACCCGCTGTCAGAAGTGACCCACAAGCGTCGGGTATCAGCGCTTGGGCCGGGTGGTTTGACTCGCGAACGTGCTGGCTTCGAGGTACGTGACGTACATCCAACCCACTACGGTCGGGTTTGCCCCATTGAGACCCCTGAAGGTCCGAACATTGGTTTGATCAACTCCTTGGCAACCTATGCGCGCACCAATGAATACGGTTTCTTGGAAACCCCTTACCGTCGTGTAGAAGATGGTGTGGTAACCGACAAGATTGACTACCTATCAGCCATTGACGAGGCGGAGTACGTCATCGCTCAGGCAAGCTCGCCGCTGACCGAAGACGGTCGCTTTGCGAATGAGTTGGTCGACATGCGGCATCAAAACGAATTCCAAAAAGCCACAGCAGAAAACGTGGACTACATGGACGTGTCACCTAAGCAGGTGGTATCGGTTGCGGCTTCGTTGATTCCATTTTTGGAGCACGACGATGCTAACCGTGCGTTGATGGGTTCCAACATGCAGCGCCAGGCGGTACCAACACTGCGGGCTGAAAAGCCTGTTGTGGGCACCGGCATGGAGCGCAACGTTGCGCGTGACTCCGGTGTTTGTGTGATTGCAGACAAAGGCGGCGTGATCGACAGCGTTGATGCGGGCCGGATTGTGGTTCGTGTTTCTGATGCAGAGACGGCGGCTGGTGAAGCAGGGGTAGATATCTACAACCTGACCAAGTTCACTCGGTCTAACCAGAACACTTGCATCAACCAACGACCCTTGGTTAAGCCGGGTGATCAGATTGCGCGCGGCGACGTGTTAGCAGACGGTCCTTCCTGTGACATGGGTGAGTTGGCGCTAGGGCAGAACATGCGTATCGCGTTCATGCCTTGGAACGGCTACAACTACGAAGACTCGATCTTAGTATCAGAACGTGTTGTGCAAGAAGATCGCTTTACCAGTATTCATATTCAAGAGCTAACCTGTATTGCTCGCGATACCAAGCTGGGGCCAGAAGAGATCACTTGTGATATCCCCAACGTTGGCGAAAGCGCGTTGGCCAAGCTAGATGAGTCGGGCATTGTTTACATTGGCGCTGAGGTAGAAGGCGGTGACATCTTGGTGGGTAAGGTTACCCCGAAAGGTGAAACCCAGCTGACACCGGAAGAGAAGCTGCTACGTGCGATTTTTGGTGAGAAGGCGTCAGACGTAAAAGATACGTCTCAACGTGTGCCTACCAGCGTTAAAGGTACGGTCATTGGCGTTCAAGTCTTTACCCGCGACGGCGTTGAGAAAGACTCTCGTGCGAAAGACATAGAGTCCTCTCAGCTGGCGCAGGTGCGCAAAGATATCGATGACGAGTACCGCATCGTAGAAATTGCGACCTTTGAGCGTTTGCAGCGTGCGTTGACTGGCCAAAAAGCAGCCAGCGCACCAGGTGAATCACGCGGTTTGACCATTGATCAAACTTACCTTGAGCAGTTGCCTCACGACGATTGGTTCAAGATTCGCATGTCGGATGACGCACTGAATGCGCAGATCGAGCGTGCTGAAGCCCAGCTAAAAGAACGTAAAGCGTCGCTCGATGCCATTTATGCAGACAAGCGCTCTAAGCTGGAAAGTGGTGATGACCTGGCTCCTGGCGTGCTCAAGATTGTGAAGGTTTACCTAGCAATCAAGCGTCGCATCCAGCCTGGCGACAAGATGGCGGGTCGGCACGGTAACAAAGGGGTGATCTCGGTCATCATGCCGATTGAAGACATGCCGTTTGATGAAAATGGCGAGCCGGTCGATATCGTACTAAACCCGCTGGGTGTGCCTTCGCGCATGAACGTAGGTCAGGTGTTAGAAACGCACCTCGGCTGGGCGGCTAAAGGCATTGGTAACCGCATTGGTGAGATGCTTGAAGAGCAGCGAGCCATTGCCGAGATTCGTCAATACCTAGACCGCGTGTACAACAGCGGTGGTGCGGTACGTCGCGAAGACCTAGATAGCTTGACTGACGCTGAAATCATCGAGCTGGCCAAGAACTTGGTGGCCGGTGTGCCGATGGCAACACCAGTGTTTGATGGTGCTGCTGAATCTGAGATCAAACACATGCTCGAAGTTGCCGGTCTTGGCAACGACGGTCAAAGTGTTTTGTACGACGGCCGTACTGGTGTCCAATTCGACCGCAAGGTCACGGTTGGTTACATGTACATGCTTAAGCTCAACCACTTGGTGGACGACAAGATGCACGCCCGGTCAACCGGTTCGTACAGCCTTGTTACCCAGCAGCCGTTGGGTGGTAAAGCCCAGTTCGGTGGCCAGCGCTTCGGTGAGATGGAGGTCTGGGCACTAGAAGCTTACGGCGCTGCCTACACCTTGCAAGAGATGCTGACGGTGAAGTCGGACGATGTGAGTGGTCGTACCAAGATGTACAAGAACATTGTTGATGGTGATTTCCGTATGGAGCCCGGCATGCCTGAGTCCTTTAACGTACTGGTTAAAGAGATTCGGTCGCTAGGCATCAATATGGAATTAGAAAGCGAGTAAAGCCACACACCTGGAGGAAAGACATTGAAAGATCTACTGAATCTTTTAAAAGCCCAAGGCAGCGTCGACGAGTTCGATTCGCTGAGTATCGGTTTGGCCTCGCCAGACATGATCCACTCTTGGTCGTTTGGCGAAGTGAAGAAGCCAGAAACCATTAACTACCGCACCTTTAAGCCGGAGCGCGATGGTCTGTTCTGCGCGCGTATCTTTGGACCGATCAAAGACTACGAATGCTTATGCGGCAAGTACAAGCGCTTAAAGCACCGCGGTGTTATCTGCGAAAAGTGTGGCGTAGAAGTCACGCTGAGCAAGGTGCGTCGTGAGCGCATGGGGCACATTGAGCTAGCCAGCCCAGTGGCACACATCTGGTTCTTGAAATCGTTGCCCTCGCGCATCGGTCTGCTGCTAGATATGACCCTGCGCGACATCGAGCGTGTGTTGTACTTCGAAAGCCACGTGGTGGTTGACCCGGGCATGACTGACCTTGAGACCGGTCAGCTAATGACGGATGAGGAGTACTACACCAAGATTGAAGAGTTTGGTGATGAGTTTGACGCACGTATGGGTGCCGAGGCGGTGATGGCCTTGCTGCTCGCGTTGGACATGGACGGTGAGATTGGCCGTCTGCGCGAAGAGATTCCCGCCACCAACTCAGAAACCAAGATCAAGAAGCTGTCTAAGCGCTTAAAGCTGATGGAAGCTTTCACTGCATCAGGTAATAAGCCTGAGTGGATGATCATGACCGTGTTGCCTGTGCTACCGCCGGATTTGCGTCCGCTGGTGCCCTTGGACGGCGGCCGGTTTGCCACCTCTGACCTGAACGATCTGTATCGTCGAGTGATCAACCGTAACAACCGCCTCAAGCGGCTGTTAGATCTGTCTGCACCTGACATCATCGTACGCAACGAAAAGCGTATGTTGCAGGAATCTGTGGATGCGTTGCTCGACAACGGTCGTCGTGGTCGTGCCATTACTGGTTCCAACAAGCGTCCGCTTAAGTCTTTGGCTGACATGATCAAAGGTAAGCAAGGCCGCTTCCGCCAGAACCTGCTCGGCAAGCGCGTGGACTACTCCGGTCGTTCGGTGATTGTGGTTGGTCCAACCTTGCGTCTGCATCAGTGTGGCCTACCTAAGAAGATGGCATTGGAGCTGTTTAAGCCCTTCATCTTCGGCAAGCTCGAAGCGCGTGGTCTTGCGACCACCATTAAAGCAGCCAAGAAGATGGTGGAGCGTGAAACCTCAGAGGTCTGGGATATCCTGGCTGATGTCATTCGCGAGCACCCGGTGCTGCTAAACCGTGCACCAACGTTGCACCGTTTGGGTATCCAGGCGTTTGAGCCGGTACTTATTGAAGGTAAGGCAATTCAGCTGCATCCGTTGGTTTGTACGGCGTACAACGCTGACTTTGACGGCGACCAAATGGCCGTGCACGTCCCCTTGACGCTGGAAGCTCAGCTCGAAAGCCGCACGCTCATGATGTCGACCAACAACATCCTGTCACCGGCTAGTGGTGAGCCCATCATCGTGCCCTCTCAGGACGTGGTCTTGGGTCTGTACTACATGACCCGCGAGAAGGTGAACGTGCTGGGTGAAGGCATGGTGTTTGCTGACGCTGCTGAGGTGCATCGCGCCTACAACAGTGGTGAAGTGAACTTGCACGCCAAAGTGAAAGCGCGCATTGAGCAGATTGTTACCGACGAAGATGGTCAGCAATATGTTCATCAAAGCTTGGTTGATACGACGGTTGGGCGAGCATTGTTGTACGACATCGTGCCATCAGAGCTGCCTTTTGAGCTGGTTAACAAGCCGCTCGACAAGCGTGGTATCTCGCATTTGATCAATAGCTGCTACCGCAACGTTGGTTTGAAAGACACCGTTATTTTTGCTGACCAGCTGATGTACACAGGTTTCCGTCATTCCACCTCCTCGGGTGCGTCTATCGGCGTAAACGACTTTGTTATTCCTGAAGAAAAAGCCAAAGTTATTGGTGATGCGTTAGACGAAGTTTCAGAAATTGAATCTCAGTACGCATCGGGTCTTGTAACCCAGGGTGAGAAGTACAATAAGGTGGTTGATATCTGGTCGCGAGCCAACGATTTGGTTGCGCGCGCCATGATGGAAGGCATCTCTACCGAAAAGGTAGTCAACAGCAACGGCGAAGAAGAGGAGCAAGCCTCCTTTAACTCGGTGTTTATCTATGCTGATTCTGGTGCGCGTGGTTCACCCGCCCAGATTCGTCAGTTGGCCGGTATGCGAGGCCTGATGACGCGACCAGACGGTAGCATCATCGAGAACGCCATTACGGCCAACTTCCGCGAAGGCCTGTCGGTTAACGAGTACTTCATCTCAACGCACGGTGCGCGCAAAGGTTTGGCGGACACGGCGCTCAAGACGGCAAACTCGGGTTATCTAACCCGTCGTTTGGTTGATGTGGCGCAAGACGTTGTAGTGACGGCCTTAGACTGTGGCACCGAAGAAGGCATCACGGTTGCGGCAATCATCGAAGGCGGCGACGTGGTTCAAAAGCTGGGTGACCGAGTATTGGGTCGCGTAGTAGCGGCCAACGTGATGGCGGCCAACGGCAAAGACGTACTCATTGAGTCGATGACCCTGTTGGATGAGGCATGGATTGACCGTCTCGACAACTTAGGTGTCGATGAGATTTTGGTTCGCTCGCCAATTACCTGTAAGACACGATTCGGCGTTTGTGCAAGCTGCTACGGTCGCGACCTAGCACGTGGTCATCAGATCAACGTGGGTGAGGCGGTTGGTGTTATTGCTGCTCAATCCATTGGTGAGCCCGGTACCCAGCTAACCATGCGTACCTTCCACATTGGCGGCGCGGCATCACGAGCCACGGCGATCGATAGTGTACAAGTGAAGCACGGTGGTGGCGTTCGTTTGCACAACTTGAAGACGGTGACCCGTGAAAGCGGTGAGCTGGTTGCAGTGTCTCGTTCTGGCGAAATTGCTATTGCAGACGACTTAGGTCGTGAGCGCGAGCGCTACAAGTTGCCTTACGGCGCGGTGATCACTGTTGCTGATGGCGACAGGGTTGAGCCTGGCCAAATCATTGCTCAATGGGATCCGCACACGCACCCCATTGTGACGGAAGGCTCCGGTATTGTGGCTTTGGCTGACATGGAAGAAGGGCTTTCCATTAACCGTCAGACAGATGAGCTCACCGGCCTGACCAACATCTTGGTGCTCGATCCTAAGGATCGCCCAAGTGCTGGTAAAGATCTGCGTCCCGCGGTTAGCTTGAAGACCCCTGACGGCGAAGACGTGCTGTTACCGGGTAGTGAATTGCCTGCGCATTACGCGTTGCCGAACAACGCTATTCTCAACCTGGAGAACGGCGAGAAGGTTGGGGTTGGTGACATCATTGCGCGGATTCCCCAAGAAGGTTCTAAGACTCGCGACATTACCGGTGGTTTGCCACGGGTGGCGGATTTGTTTGAAGCCCGTAAGCCGAAAGAGCCTGCCATCTTGGCAGAAATCTCCGGCCTGGTTAGCTTCGGCAAAGAGACCAAGGGTAAGCGTCGCTTGGTGCTAACGCCTCCAGATGGTGACAAGGTCGAAACCTTGATCCCCAAATGGCGCAACATTGGTGTGTACGAAGGTGAAACGGTAGAAAAGGGTGAGGTCGTTTGTGACGGTGCGCCTAGCTCGCACGACATTCTGCGCCTGAAAGGTGTGGAGGCGTTGGCTAAGTACATCATCAACGAGATCCAAGAGGTTTACCGTCTGCAAGGTGTGACGATCAACGACAAGCACATCGAAGTGATCGTCCGGCAGATGCTGCGTAAGGTTGAGGTTCAAGATTCTGGTGAATCTGAGCTGATTCGCGGTGAGCAGCTTGAGCTGAACCGAGTGCTAGCGGTCAACGAAGAGCTTGAGGCAGAAGGCAAAGAGTTGGTGCGTTTCCAGCGTAACTTGCTTGGTATTACCAAAGCTTCTCTGGCTACCGAGTCCTTCATCTCTGCTGCTTCTTTCCAAGAAACCACTCGGGTTCTTACGGAAGCGGCGGTTACGGGCAAGGAAGACTTCTTGCGCGGCTTGAAGGAGAACGTGGTTGTGGGTCGACTGATTCCTGCGGGAACCGGCTTGACCTATCACAGCGAGCGCAAACGTCGCCGTGAAGAAGAGATCGCGTTGAAGTTGGCGAAGGATCAAGGCGCTACGGCGGACGAGGTTGAACAAGCGCTGACCGAAGCGTTTAGCTCAGAGTAGGGCTTTTTGAGCAATGGGTTGGTCCTAACCAATTAGGGCCAGCTCTGTTTCAGGTGCCGGCGACTGGTCCCACTCTATCTGCCAGGCTCTGTTAGCCTCCCCCCAATCGAGGGATCCCTAACAGGGTTGGCGTATCTAAACGCTGACCTGCGTCACAAGTTGTGGCAACAATCCTGCTCAATAGGCGGAACAGGGTCAAATAAGTACAAATCACTTACAAATCCCAACATCTTTATATTCGCAAGTAATGTGCGTATATATCTGCTATTTCCTAGCTATTTCATACGTGTGTCACGTAAAGCATTCGCCAATGCCGCGACACTAAGCAATCAAACGTTACAAGGCCAATACACGCGACAGGCTCAGTGTGTGTACCATTGTTTCATGAAATTCAATGACATAGGCAAGCCCATGATTTTATCAACTGTCAGATCCGAACGCTCAAACAGTGTGTTGGATGTCGTCGGCAAAGGGTTGTTGTTCGGTTTGTTTGTTGGTGCATCGGCACTGTCGCAAGCCAGTCCAGTAACTGCTGAAGCTGTGTATATAGATGCTGCGAGCTGTAGTAGTGGTGGCGCAAGCGCGCGTCACGGTTCAAGCCGTACGGGTTGCAACGGCGAGTTTGCCGAGTACTTTGGTGAAGCCGGTGGTTCTGCCGGGAGCGTGTTAGCTACCTTTGCCGCGCCTGCCAACTTTTCTGGCGCCGTATCTATTGCTACCCCCCAGTTGATTGGCGCTAAGCCAGCGGCCGCGTCCATCGCTTTTGCCCCTCCATTGGTTGCTCCGGGGCCCTCTGCGGTGATTAGCCCAGTGATTACAGCACCTATAGCAGTAGTCCCCCAAGGGGTAGCACCTCAGCAAATTGTGGCAACAACGCCCGCAGCACCTGCGGCAACGCCGTCAACTCCGGCTCAGCCCTCTGTCACAGCGGCTCCAACAACGGGTACCACCTTGCCTGCGCCCACAGCAGCAGTATTTGCTGTACCAGAGCCTGGTACCCTGGCTTTGCTGTTGGGTGGATTCATTGCCCTAATCGGTATCCGCCGAACTCGCTCTGCTCACTCTAACTAGGCTAAGCAACCGGTTGGCCTGTACTTGGGCCTAACGGGGCAGATAGGAAAGTATTGGAAGCCGCGCTACACTTTGTGTTGCGCGGCTTCTTTTTGCCCTTTACAATGCGCGCCCCGTGAGCCCGGTAGGCGCGCGGGTACCGATTCGGTTATTTTGGAGCAAGACTCAATATGGCGACCATCAGCCAGTTAGTGCGCAAGCCACGCAAGCGCAAAGTTGACAAGAATATCGTGCCGGCGCTGCAAGGCTGCCCGCAAAAACGAGGTGTCTGCACCCGTGTTTATACCACCACCCCGAAGAAGCCGAACTCGGCTCTGCGCAAAGTCTGTCGTGTACGCCTGACCAATGGCTACGAAGTGACTTCGTACATCGGTGGTGAGGGTCACAACCTACAAGAGCACTCAGTGGTATTGATCCGCGGTGGCCGAGTAAAAGACCTCCCGGGTGTGCGTTACCACACGATCCGCGGAACCTTAGACACCTCTGGTGTTACCGATCGTCGTCAATCGCGATCTAAGTATGGCGCCAAGCGTCCAAAGTAAAGTAAGACCAATTTAACTCTCAGTAAGGTCTCACCCAATCTCGGTGTGAGGATCCCCTGAAGCTAACGGCCCGCTTATGTGGCCGCGGAGAGCAGCATGCCAAGACGTCGAGTCGTCGCAAAACGCGAAGTCCTACCAGATCCCAAGTACCACAACCAAACCGTGGCAAAGTTCATCAACCACGTGATGGTGTCCGGCAAGAAAGCTGTGGCTGAGCGCATTGTCTATGGTGCGCTGTCACTAGTGGAAGAGCGCGGCAATCCTGACGCTGTAGAAGTGTTTGAGAAGTCGCTTGAGGCCGTTGCGCCTTTTGTTGAGGTTAAATCTCGCCGGGTTGGTGGTGCAACCTACCAAGTACCCGTAGAGGTTCGTCCTTCACGACGTAATGCGCTAGCGATGCGTTGGTTGGTTGATAGCGCACGCAAGCGTGGTGAGAAGTCCATGGCGGCCCGTTTGGCTGGTGAGTTGTTAGATGCTGCTGAAGGGCGCGGCTCAGCCGTTAAGAAGCGTGAGGATACTCACCGCATGGCTGAAGCCAACAAGGCCTTCTCGCACTACCGTTACTAGCCACCATCTTTCGGCGTATTGACAGCTGATGGCTCGTAAGACGCCTATCGCCCGCTATCGCAACATTGGCATCGTCGCCCATGTTGATGCGGGCAAAACCACCACCACAGAACGCGTGCTGTTCTACACCGGCCTGTCTCACAAGATAGGTGAGGTGCATGACGGCGCTGCTACCATGGATTGGATGGAGCAAGAGCAAGAGCGTGGTATCACCATCACCTCTGCTGCGACGACCTGTTTCTGGCGTGGCATGAACCAGCAGTTCGAAGAGCACCGCGTTAACATCATCGATACCCCAGGGCACGTGGATTTCACCATTGAGGTGGAGCGTAGCTTGCGCGTGTTGGATGGTGCGGTGGTTGTGTTCTGTGCCACCTCCGGCGTTGAGCCGCAATCAGAAACCGTGTGGCGGCAAGCCAATCGCTACGAAGTGCCGCGCATGGTGTTCGTTAACAAGATGGACCGGGCTGGCGCTGATTTTTTGCGGGTGGTTGAGCAAATTGAGACGCGCTTAGGCTCTCAGCCTGTGCCGATCCAGTTAGCCATTGGTGCAGAAGAGCATTTCAAAGGCGTGGTTGACCTGATTCGTATGAAGGCCATTTATTGGAATGAAGACGACCAGGGTTTGACCTACGACTTAGGTGAGATCCCTGAGGATATGTTAGACGACGCCCAGCACTGGCGCGAAAAGATGGTGGAAGCCGCCGCAGAAGCCAATGATGAGTTGTTGGATGTTTACCTCGGCGGTACCGAACTTACCGAAGATCAAATTAAGTCGGGCTTGCGTGCGCGCACCTTGGCTAACGAGATTGTTCCGGCGCTTTGCGGATCTGCCTTCAAGAACAAAGGTGTGCAAGCCATGTTGGATGCGGTGGTGGAGTTTTTGCCAGCGCCTACCGAGGTCAAGCCCATCGAAGGGTTGCTGAACGACGGTGAGACCCTGGATACGCGCCCTGCAGAAGACGACGGACCCTTTGCGGCGCTGGCCTTTAAGATTGCGACAGACCCCTTTGTTGGCACCTTAACCTTCTTCCGCGTCTATTCGGGTGTGTTGCAAACCGGTGACCAGGTCTTCAACCCCATTAAGGGGCGCAAGGAGCGGGTGGGCCGGATGGTGCAGATGCATTCCAACGACCGCAAAGAAATTAAAGAGGTTCGCGCCGGTGATATTGCCGCGGCGGTTGGTTTGAAAGATGTAACAACCGGCGAAACCTTGTGCGCCATAAATAAGGTGATCACGCTCGAACGCATGGAGTTTCCTGAGCCGGTGATTTCGGTAGCGGTGGAGCCGCGTTCGGTTCCTGATCAGGAAAAGATGGGTGTAGCCCTAGGCAAGCTGGCCCAAGAAGATCCTTCTTTTCGGG
The DNA here is from genome assembly GCA_938036875.1 of uncultured Pseudomonadales bacterium. Classification (GTDB taxonomy): domain Bacteria; phylum Pseudomonadota; class Gammaproteobacteria; order Pseudomonadales; family Azotimanducaceae; genus CALHVX01. The sequence goes on along the minus strand of CALHVX010000021.1, from coordinate 981 downwards.
TTGAGACCGCTGAAGAATCGGGTCAGACCATCATCTCTGGCATGGGTGAGCTGCACCTGGACATTATTGTGGATCGCATGAAGCGTGAGTTTGGCGTTGAGGCCAACATTGGTAAGCCTCAAGTAGCCTACCGCGAAACCATTCGTAAAACGGTGCAGCAAGAAGCGAAGTTTGTGCGCCAGACCGGTGGGCGTGGCCAATACGCGCACGTGTGGGTCAAGTTAGAGCCGTTGGTAGATGCGGAGGACGGCGTGGTCTTTGAGTTTGTTGATGAGATCACGGGTGGCGCTGTTCCCAAAGAGTACATCCCTTCGGTGCAAAAGGGTTTGCAAGAGCAGATGAGCAATGGCGTGGTAGCCGGCTACCCACTGATCGGCGTGAAGGCAACGCTGTACGATGGTAGCTTCCATGATGTTGACTCAAACGAGATGGCCTTTAAAATTGCCGGCTCGATGGCTATGCGCGAGGGGGCCAGAGAGGCGGACCCTGTCTTGTTGGAGCCGTTGATGAAGGTGGAAGTAGTAACGCCTGAAGATTATATGGGTGACGTGGTGGGTGATTTGAACCGACGACGTGGCATGGTGGAAGGCATGGATGAAAATCCTGCCGGCAAAATTATTCGTGCACAGGTACCGCTAGCGCAAATGTTTGGTTACTCAACCGCTTTGCGTTCATCAACCCAAGGTCGGGCAACCTACACCATGGAATTCGATCAATACGCAGAAGTACCAGACAACGTTGCATCCGGTTTGTTAAACCGCTAGACAGATAAGAAAATACCGACTTTAACCAGAGTTTGCGTAGCAAACTCCGTAAGGTTCGCATAGCGAACCGACAGCATAGGAAAGCAGCCATGGGCAAAGAGAAATTCGAGCGTAATAAGCCGCACGTAAACGTAGGGACCATTGGTCACGTTGACCATGGTAAGACGACGCTAACAGCGGCGCTGACACGAGTGTGTGCGGAAGCCTATGGCGGCGA
>CALHVX010000020.1 GCA_938036875.1 uncultured Pseudomonadales bacterium | reverse complement strand
TTAGTGAGGCGAAGATCATCCGAGGGTTTTCGGGCGCTAGATCGTCGTAGGTGAGCCCAAATCGGCGACGCATCGCCAGAGGTTGGTTAGTTACGTAGACGTCGCACTCGCGAATCAGATCTCGCAACAGCTTTTTGCCTTGGTCGGAGCGCAAATTGAGGGTTATTGAACGTTTGTTGCGCGCATCCAGTAACCAAGTGTAATTCGCCGCTGAATTGGGAGTTGCTGGTGCCGCGGGTAACTGTCGATACGGATCACCCGCACCCGGGATCTCTACTTTGATGACGTCCGCGCCATAATCTGCAAGCACCGTCGTAGACACAGGACCCGCAATCCAGGTACCCACATCCAGCACTTTCAGACCCTGAAAGACATAGCCTGCAGATTCTTGGGCTGCAAACTTCTTGGATGCTGGCCAGACCGAGCGTGCTCCGGCGGAGTTGATGGTCATTTTTGGTTCCGCGTCCTGTTCTGATCCTATCCCTAAGTCATCTGACATCTAGCCCCCCAGATTTCCATAAACGTTCACAACTAGCCATACCCAACAGTCTACGCTTCTGGCGCTCTGACGACACCAAACGGGCAGCCATCTGCCTAAAAATTGGCGCTTGGTGCCAGCGCACAAATCTAGCCAATAGATAACGCGTTACATCGCATAACTCAAGCCATTGGCAATCACAACATGCCATTCCTTAACTACACTTTTACAGTGAATGATTCCCTCTACAGCAGCCACCACGCGCTGACCATGTATCGTTGGACGGCACTGGCGTCCGGGCTAGTCTGCTTGACCTTAGCGCCATTGCTGGAAAGCTATGTCCCAGGGTTGGTAGACCCTTGGATACTCAGAACGGTAGTTGGAACCTCCTACCTCGTTAGCCTAGCTTTGAGCTTTGTTTCAACCTGGGTGAAAGAGAACTTTCAAATCTTGATGTTAGGACTGACCTACGCCGTTACCGCCTGGCTAATTTACCTTAACCACCTAAATAACTTCACCCCTCCCATCGCCTACGCAGTTTTCGAGTTGTTGATAGGTGGCAGTATCGCCTTTGTCAGCCTGCGTAGCCTATCTGTCTACCTCGCCGCCACCTGCATAACTACGGCGTTACTACTGCAAAACATTACCAATCCTGAGCTGCACGTCGAGATGTACATCTCTTCATTGGCTGTGGTTGCCATACTTGTGTTGTTGGTGAACTACTGGCGAAGCAAGTTACTGGAAGACGCTCAAGAATCTAGTCTGCTGATGCAATCTGTGTTTAGCAATTCAGCCGATGGTCTGTTCTTGTTGCGTTCAGGGCTGCTGGAAAAAGCGAGCGCCCAAGGTCTGAGCATGCTCAATGCCTCCAACCAAGAGGAGCTTGAGGAGCACCTTGCAGACCTTATTGATAACCGATCGGCCTACTACAACTGCAGCACCGATGTGCACATCACTAATGAAACCGGTTTAAACCTGTGGGTAGAGATTGTTGTGACCGATGCAGGCGGGAATAATTTGGAGTTGATGCGCTTGACGGATATCGGGGATCGCAAACAAGCGGAGCTGGAACTGACCCAGGCCGCCACCACTGCCGAAAGTGCATTGCGCTCCAGACGAGATTTCTTAACGACCATTAGCCACGAATTGCGTACGCCGTTAAACGGCGTTATTGGAGCATCTCGACTGCTTGCCTTGGAACATGAGTATGGTAAGGATGCCGACCTCATCCACGTCATCGAACGCTCAGGTCGGAGCTTGCTAGCAAGCATCGATAATATAATTGCTTACGCCGAAATGGATTCTGGCGACTTGGCGCTGCGCGAAGAGACACTCTCCGCCAAGGACTGTGTGATTCAAGCAGTTGCCTGTATCCAAGAGCAAGCGGACGCAAAGCAGCTAACCGTCAATATTGATTGTCAGGATGCAGCAGCTAACCCCAGAACCGGCGACATCGTTCGGATCACCCAACTGCTGGAGCTTTTGCTAAACAATGCGGTCAAGTTCACCAAGGATGGATCCGTTGAAGTTAAAGTCAGCGTCGCGGACGAGCACAATCCTGAACTACTCACCTTTGAGGTGACAGACACCGGCATCGGCATTGAACCTGAGCTGCGCGACCATATCTTTGACAGCTTCACCCAAGCGGATGCGAGCGATGCTAGGCAACACGGTGGCATTGGTTTAGGTTTAGCGATTTGCTCCCGGCTGGTTACCCGTCTAGGCGGGCGATTGGGGTGCCGAAGCGTCCTGGGACAAGGCAGCACCTTCTATTTCACGCTGCCGTTACCTGGGGTGACCAGGGTTGGTGCAGCCACATCGCTGCCGACAATTGAGGAGCCCGAAGCGGCAACAATCCAAAGCGCTGCAGTGGCTAGAGTCCTCTTGGTTGAAGACAACGTCATGAATCAAAAAATCACCCTGCGCATGCTGGCCAAGCTGGGTTACCAAGCAGACTTGGCGGAAGATGGTTGTGAAGCCATTACGGCCTGTCAGAGTCAACACTACGATTTAATCCTAATGGATTTGCAGATGCCGAATATGGGTGGTCTGGAAGCAACGGTTGTGCTGCGAGGTGAAAGCGCCACGGAGCGCACCCCTATCATTGCGCTTACCGCCAATGCTCAAGCTAGCGACCGTGAGCGCTGTCTCAGCGCCGGCATGAACGATTTTCTTGCTAAACCAGCAACACTAGACCTGCTCGAAGAACGTCTCCAGCACCACCTTGCCGCGGCGAGCTAGCCGAACCATAAAATCGCGCTAGAGCAGCAGGCGATTACGCTTCTCGGTAGGCTCAACCTTTATCTCTCGGCCTAGCGCGTCACCATCTAGCAAGCTGGCTATGGCCACTTCGTCACGGCTATCCGTACGCGCCAAGAAACGCTCGCCCTGGCTGATACCAAAGACATAGCCAAACAGTGGCTGACGCTTCACGTAGACCACGCTGTAGGCCTCAACCTGGCCGGAAGTTGGCGCTTTGGCTTGAGGGGCATCCGGCGTGTCATCGATAATGCCTTGGGCAACCAGATTGTTTACCGGCTGCCAGTTCGGGTTGGGTTCGGTGGAGTACAACCCAACGGACTCTTTTGACATAAACCCGCCATTGGCCAAGACAAACCCAGTACTACCTGGATCAGCTCTTAAGGTTTCTACCATGGATGCAATACCATGCATGCTGTAGTTATTACCCGCACCACCAAAAAACGGTAGCCCGCCCGTTTGAGTTAACTGGCGCTGCGCTAAACCTGCCTCAGCGTCTGTTTGCGAATTCAGCCCAAGTGCGTCGCAGGCATATTGAACCGCGCAGGGAAAACAGCTGTACAGATCAAAATGAGCAACATCCTCAATGCCAATACCCGCGCCTTTAAGTGCTGCATCCGCTGCACAAGCCATCGCTTGAGAACTCGACAACGAAGGGCGTAAGGTGACTAGCTTGTCTTGCGTATCGGCTCCGCCTAAGGGAAACACCCAGCGCTCACGATCGATACCCAACTCTTTGGCTTTGCGCACGGACATCAATACCAAAGCAGCACCTTGATTTACCGCATCTTGAGCCACGTGCCACTTAAGAAAAGGATCCGCAACAGGATAATTTTCTTGGCTTGCTGTACTCAAAAACTCGGCGCTACGCGCTGTGCCAAACTGGGCATACGGATTGGCCGCCGCAACCTCTGTAAACGGCTGGAACAAGGCCGCCATGTGCGCCTGATGCTCGGCCTTAGTGAGCCCCTTGCTATGCCGCCAAGCGTGCTCGAACGCACCATAAACCTGGGGAGGATTGCCCATGCCGCCAGCAATTTCAGCGGCACTGATGAGTTCTGGCCCCGTACCTCTATCTTCAAGCTGACCACCGCGTTCTTGCGCCCAAGAAAGTTCCAACTTGCCGCGTTGGGCTGTCTTCATCGCGCCTATTGCTTCGGAGCCGGTGAGCAAGACCACCTCGCAGTCACCCGCAGCAATGCGAGCCGACATTTCATTCACCAGCTGTTGTGGCGCTTGACCACCGACCACCGAGTAAATGGCGCGTACTGGATCCGCGCCTATGGCATCACCAACCGCTCGGGGCAAATTGTCTGAGCGCCCGAAGGGGCCGCTGCGGCCTGGTATGGAATCACTATTGATTCGAACGAAGGCAATAGTATCGATATGTTTGGCTAGATCTGGGATACCGCTATCCGCTAGCGCCGCGCTACTGGCGGCAACCGCTAAACTTAAGGGCGATGGCAGGCTATCTAACGCAGGATCACGTTGTACCGTCTGCCCAACGGCAACTAGCACCGGCATGGAGTCGTTTATGTTATTGGTCGTCATCAAGCAGCCGCGCACATAATTGGGTTGAGCCTAGCTTAACATCACTCCTGGTTTTGCGCTTCGCTTGAAGAGGCTGATGGCGCCGCATGTTGCATTTGGCTAGCCACCATCACCCAGGGCGAGGCAAAGCCTACAACGGCCAAAACAATCAGTAGTCGCACCCGCATGACACCCCTCCTCATCCATAAATCGCTATTCCAGCGAATAGACTAGCGAAGCTGCACGGATGGTCGTAGCGGTGGGTTGTTTGCTAGATGTAAGGTGACGCGCACATCACGGCGTTTAGGCTCACAAAGTCGGCCAGAGCCTTAAGTTCCTAGGCGATATCTGAGCTTAACCACCAATTGTTCGGTATCAGGCTGGTCCCACACAGAACGAAACAGATCATTCAACCCATCCTCGCCGGGTGAACGAATGCCATTTTTTGAGTAAACCACAAACAAATCCGATAAGGGCGCAATCTGCCAACGGTAGCGCACCTGGAAGGTCAACTGGGATAACTCAAAGTCATCGCTAGGTCCATTGGGTTTAGCGACACGAGACAGAGAACCCGGTGATGTTGGCACATGGTAAAACTCCGCCTCATCTGCGCGCACACCAACCCACTGCATCGCAATACGAAATTGCTGCTTAGCACTCAAGAAAAATTCAAGGTCCAGCTGGGGCTGCCAAAAATCCGCATCAAACGCCGTGAGGTTGACACCCTCTTGATGCAGCAGCCAGCCTCTACGATCCATGTAGCTAACCGAGGCTCCTAGATTCATACGATCAATTGGTCGCCAGTTGACGCCAAGCTTGCCTTGGAAAAATTCGCCGCCCGCATCTTCACCCATGTAAGTGGCGCTGACCGAATAACTTAGGCTGTCTGCCTCGTTGGTTGCATAACCTAAACTTAGGCGAGGCCGTTCTTGAATCCTGTAGGTTCCATTACCAAAGCTATTGCGGTCGTCAAATCGTTTCGGGAAGAAGGTGGTTTCTATATCCAATTTGGACAGGCTTGGCAGGGTTAAATTGGTGCGCACACCCATACCCAAACGCGTCATGTCGTTGTCACCGTTGAGTTCATACTGAAAAAAGGGGGATATCGAGTAGTTTCGGATCCAGCCGCGCCCAACCCCCGCCCAATCTAGGCCCAAGCTTAAGTTGTGAGCATCGTTACGCCGTAAGAAACCAAAATCATTGATGTCCAGTTCATCACTAAAAGAGCTAAAGCCAACCTTGTAGCGCAGCCCCCGACGTTGGGTATAAACCATATCCACAAAACCGCCGTAACCCTTCCCATCAGCATCAGGAAGATTCACATCGTCGATATCGCTAAAAAGTAATTGGCCATCCACCTTCCAGGTACCGTTGGCAGACAGGTAGTGTAGGTCTGACCCTAAGACGTAAGCATCGCGTTCAGGGTGTGTCACCGCTGTGGCAATAACCCCCAGCGCTCTATAGGCCTGATTTTGCCTATCTTCGTAGATCACTCGCGCCGCAGCATAGTCACTGCCATCTTGATGGTAGTTCAAATCGCCAACATCAAATTTCACCTCGTCTTCAAAGGCCCCCATCACACCGTAGCGTAGCGAACCAACTTGGCCCGTGACTTTGGCTGCCCCCATAAGCTCGGTGGGTTGGCGCAACTCGGCACCAGGCACGCTAATACCCGGGGCTAGGCTAGGTGCACGCGGGCGGCCACCGATACGTCTGGTGTTCACCAAGGTTGTTGGCACACTGCTGGCCGACGGGTCCGCTCGTGGTGTGGTATTAAAAATTTCTTGGCCCTCAAGAAAGAACAAGCGCCGCTCTTGAAAAAACACTTCAAACGCTGATAGGTTCACAACCACATCGTCGGCTTCAACGTTACCGAAATCTGGGTTGAGGGAAACGCTCGCCTGAAAATTAGTCGACGGACGCCAAAATATTTCTGCACCGGCGTCATAACGCGTCTCATCGTCAACCTCATCTACCGTAGTCAACAACGATGGATAGATGCTCCACTGTTGCTTTGGGTTCACATCGTTCAACAGTATCGGCTGCAAAGCCGAGATAAACTGCGCCCGTGTTTCTGGCAACGCTGGGGTTGCCCAGCGTTCGTCCAGCACCGCAATTTTTCTTGAGGCATAAAACCCCATCCGCCGCAGGCCCGCTTGTTTCGGCATAGCCATTTGCGACCAGGGAATAAAATACTCGGCACTCCAACCCCTGTCGGTTTCTGCAGTGCTACCGTACCAAGCACCATCCCAATCCACCGAAAAGCGACGTTCCGGTAGCAGCGTGCCATCGGTTTGGTTATCACCCAAGGCCAACGACATCCAATAGCCATAGCGACCTTCACCGGAGGTATCTAGGGTAATACTGACGTTGTCCCGATTTAGACGGCCTTCGTCTCGTCGCGACAGCCATTTGACCAAGGTCTCTTTGGGTTGCTCCATATCGAAGCCAACGTATATACCCCGCTCGGTGTAAACCAAACGCAGATCGGTAGCGTGCGCACCGGGCTTCAAGCTATCCGGTTCAATGGTGAAAAAATCGGAGAAAGGGACCGCTTGCTGCCACGCAGCTTCGGATAGTTTTCCGTCGATGGTGATGTTGATGTCTTGGTGGGCAAAGCGTGTGAGGGTGACCGGTGCGCCAACAGGGAAGTCGACGGCGAGTTGGTCAGCCACTGGTGAGGTAACCGCAGATGGCTCATCGGAATCTGGGGGTGGACGGTCAGGCGGTGGCCGAGCCTGCGCATCACGGCGCAGCTTGTTTAGGCGAAAGCTCTCTGGCGCTTCTTCTATCAACTTTGGTGGAGGCGCCCGCTCGGGTTGCACCTCTGGACTGATGCTAGGCGTTTGCGAAGATGGCAAAGGTCCAAGCATCGACCCTGAAGGGCTAGTGTTGTCATAGCTGGGGTCATAAACGCGACTTGAGCTATTACCAGTTCTGCTCGGGCTGTAGGCATTCACACCCGCCTGTTGCGCCAGCAACCAGGCTCCTTCAAACCCTTCTTGCTGGGCACGAAGCATGACGTCTTGCGCCGTACCACGACTGAGATAAGGCCCAGCTAAGACACGAAAATAGTAACCTGTTGGCGTGTCGGCTGGAGTAATGACAAATGCTTCGGCCAGCCTTTGTGCCGCTGAGTCTCGCGCACGCTCCGCACCTTCAAGCGACTGAAAGCTGCCAACAGCAACCCAAAATTCACTTTCTGCCCAAGCTCGACCTGCGAGTCCTAAACTGCAAACTACGAATAGCAACACTATTTTGCGCAAACTTGTTTCCCTCTTCCCTCAGCGCCCAGTCTACCCCAGGCAACCGGTCAGACAAAATTCCGCTATTTATTGAGACAAATACGGGTAGACATTTACGGGTAGGCGCCCGCAAACAAAATCATGACGCCCGCCGCGACCGCAGAGCCAATCACTCCGGCCACATTAGGCCCCATGGCGTGCATCAGCAGAAAATTGTGTGGATTGGACTCAAGCCCCAGCTTGTTCGCCACTCGAGCGGCCATGGGCACCGCAGAGACGCCTGCCGCCCCAATCAACGGATTCACGGGCGTACTGCTCAGTTTGTTCATCAGTTTAGCCATCAAAATACCGCTAGCGGTGCCAATGGCAAAAGCAACCATACCCAGAACCAAGATACCCAAGGTGCTAGGCGCCAAAAATTGATCTGCCTGGAGCTTGGAGCCAACGGCTAAACCTAGGAAGATCGTGACAATGTTGATCAACGCGTTTTGGGTGGTCTCTGACAGTCTGTCTACCACCCCACACTCGCGCATTAGGTTGCCAAAACAAAACATGCCAAGCAAAGGTGCAGCGGAGGGTAACAACAAGGCAACCAAGAGCAGCAACAACAACGGGAACAAGATTCGTTCAACTTTGCTCACTTCACGAAGCTGCACCATCACGATAGCGCGCTCTTTTTCCGTGGTGAGCAAGCGCATGATGGGTGGCTGGATCAAGGGCACTAAAGCCATATACGAATAGGCTGCTACGGCAATAGCGCCCAGCAAATGTGGCGCAAGCTGACCAGCCACGTAGATTGCGGTGGGACCATCAGCACCACCAATGATGGCGATGGCCGCTGCTTCGCGAACGCTGAAGTCCATCCACCCGAGCGAGCTCATGCCTAGCGCCCCTAACAAGGTGGCAAAGATGCCGAATTGGGCCGCGGCGCCCAAGAATAGGGTTTTCGGATTGGCCAGCAGCGGGCCGAAATCCGTCATAGCGCCCACGCCCATAAAGATAATCAGCGGAAAAGCACCGGTTTTGATACCCACTTCGTAGGCCATGTTCAACAAACCCTGGCCGGTTGCAATATCCACCCCAGGGATATTGCTCAAGATGCCGCCAAAGCCAATGGTGACCAACAGCAGCGGCTCAAATTTTTTCGCAATGCCTAAATAGAGCAGCAGGCAACCCACCACCAACATGACCACCTGGCCCCAACTTATTTGGTAGAGACCTGAGCCTTGCCAGATGAGTTCTACAATATCCATCTCGTGTCGCTCCTTACTCGAGCAACAACAGGGTATCGCCGATGGCGACCGCATCACCGGCTTGCACCGCAATGGATGCAACGGTTCCAGCGCTGGGAGCGCTGACGTTGGTTTCCATCTTCATCGCTTCAACCACTACTAGCGCTTGACCTTCAGTAACTTGATCCCCCACCCCAACTAGCAAGCTCACCACGTTACCGGCAAGCCCCGTAGAAACCGCTACGCCACCCGCTCCCGCAGAAGCAGAAGGTACCGCGGTTGATGCGCCGGTTGGTGCCACCGAGCTGAGCTCGCCGGTGGCAGCGACTTCAACGGTAAACGCTTTACCATTGACCCGCACGCTATAGACCGCAGGACCATCGTTGGTTGCTGAGGCTACCTCGCCAGCTGCCGGTGCTGGTGTCGACACCGGGTTAGCACCCGGCGCAGGCTCAAACGCATCCGGGTTATTGCGATTTTCTAAGAACTTTAAGCCAACCTGGGCGAACAAGGCGTAAGTCAAGGTGTCATCAACCACCGCCTCCGCAAGGCTAATGCCCTTTTCTTTAGCCAGCGCCAACAGCTCATCCGTTAACGACTGCAATTCAGCCGGAAGGTGATCCGCCGGTCGGTCGGTGTTGGGTTTGGCACCATCCAACACTTTGGCTTGGAGTTGCGCGTTAACGGGTGCGGGGGTTGCGCCGTAGTCACCACGCAGCACCCCGGCGGTCTCTTTAGTAATACTCTTGTAGCTTTCACCGCTCAACACGTTGATGACCGCTTGAGTACCTACAATTTGTGATGTGGGCGTTACTAGCGGGATGAAGCCCAAGTCTTCGCGCACACGGGGAATCTCTGCTAAGACAGAATCCATTCGGTCTGTTGCTTGCTGTTCACGCAGTTGGTTTTCCAGGTTGGTCAGCATGCCCCCTGGGACCTGGGCCACCAGTATTCGAGAATCTACGCCACGTAACGCGCCTTCAAACTCGGCGTACTTCTTACGCACCACGCGAAAGTAATCCGCGATGGGTTCCAGCTCTGCAACCTTTAAGCCGGTATCTCGGGGCGTATCGGCCAAAATTGCCACCAGCGACTCTGTCGCCGAGTGCCCGTAAGTCATACTCATGCTAGAGATAGCGGTGTCTACATTATCAATGCCCGCCTCAATGGATTTCAGGTAAGTTGCGGTCGACATGCCGGTTGTGGCGTGACATTGCATATGAATGGGGATGTCTAAACTGGCTTTTAAGCGGCTCACCAACTCGAAGGCAACATAGGGTTTGAGCAAGCCGGCCATGTCTTTGATGCACAATGAGTGCGCCCCCATGTCTTCTACTTCTTTCGCTAGGTCTACCCATAAATCAATGGTGTGCACTGGGCTGACGGTATAAGAGATGGTGCCTTGCGCGTGCTTGCCAACGTCGAGCGTTGCTTTGATCGCCGTGCGCAAATTGCGCATGTCGTTCATGGCATCAAAGATACGAAACACATCAACGCCGTTGGTTGCCGCACGCTCTACAAACGCCTCAACCACATCGTCAGCGTAGTGCCGATAGCCGAGTAAATTTTGCCCACGCAACAACATCTGTTGCGGGGTATTGGGCATAGCGGCCTTTATCTGCCGTATACGATCCCAAGGGTCCTCGCCTAGGTAACGGATGCAAGCATCAAAGGTTGCCCCACCCCAGCTTTCCATGGACCAGTAGCCAACTTTATCCAGCTCCGCAGCGATAGGTAACATATCGTCGATGCGCATACGGGTTGCAAGCAAACTCTGGTGCGCATCACGCAGCACTAATTCGGTGATGCCCAAGGGTTGGCCCAAGGGTTTGGACAAAACGGTTTCAGCCATAGTTAACCTATTTCTATTTTTTGCGGTGTTGATGGATCGCAGCGCTGATGGCCGCTAACTCTTCTGAGCTTGGGTCTGCCTCTAGTGTGGGTGCCGGGACCAAAAACCGCTGGACCATGGCAGACATGAGCATGGTGGCGCCGACTAAAAGGGTCAAAAACAAAAAGACGGTACCCATGCCCGCTAGCATTAGTTCAAGCCCAGCGTTGAGCATATTTTCAGTAGGCTTCACTAGCTATCCTTAGTCTAGATGAAAGAGTCTAAAAGCAAGCGCGACAAGTGGGCGCTGGAACGTCCGCTCAGTATACCCTAGTGAACCCACCCGCCGGATCAACCAGCACACAAATCGCACTTGCTATCGCCAGCCGCTACGCCAATATGTCATCTACCGTACGACGACTATCTAAGGATAACCACGATGAGCAAGGTAACCACCCAAGCGTTGATCGCTATTGCTGCCATTTTGATTGCTGGCTTGGCCTTTGCCTTTGCGGGCAGCCAAGGGAGCGTCCAGTTTGCGGGCGGTAGCCTGTTTTGGTTTTGTGTTGCGCTGGCCTTCACTATCAATTGGCTTGTCTTTATCCCGGCATTTATCGCCAAGTCTGAGCACTACTTCGATGCCACAGGTACCGCGACCTACTTATGCACCGTAGCGCTGGCCATCATTGGCTCTGGCGGCAGCCACTGGCGCGGCCAACTGCTGGCCTTCTTGATTGCATTTTGGGCATTAAGACTTGGCGTCTTTTTGTTCAATCGGATCAAAAACGCTGGCGGTGACGGCCGCTTCGATAAGCTAAAGATGAACTTCTTCAGTTTCTTAATGGTCTGGTCGCTACAAGCTCTGTGGGTCTTGATCACTATGGGTGCAGCACTGGCTGCCATGACCAGCATCACGGTCGGTGACTTGGGTTGGACTACACTGCTTGGCCTAGTCCTATTTGCTGTGGGTATGGCCATCGAAGTGGAAGCGGACAACCAAAAATCTGTGTTCCGCCAAGACCCTGCCAACGAAGATGCGTTTATTACCACCGGCCTGTGGGCTTGGAGCCGTCACCCCAACTACTTCGGTGAAATAGTCCTATGGCTAGGTATTGCTTTCATCGCGTTGCCAGCACTGCACGGCTGGCAACTGGTCACGCTAATCTCGCCCATCTTTGTCTATGTGTTGCTAACCCGTATCAGTGGGATTCCACTTCTAGAAGCCCGGGGCAAACGACGTTGGGGACAAGACCCTGAGTATCGAGCGTACAAAGAGCGCACGCCGGCTTTGATCTTGTGGCCACCTAAGGGGAATACGCAGCAAGGGGCAGAGATAGACTAGGCGGGAAGTAAGTGGTGCACCCAGCAAGATTCGAACTTGCAATCCCCGGTTTCGTAGACCGGTGCCTTATCCAGTTTGGCCATGGGTGCCCAAGGTCGCGTATTATCAGGATCGACCCCTAACCCGTCAAGGACTGGTCAGAGGCTCATCGCAAAAAAACGCCTACAACTCAATTAATTAGTGGAATGCACCCAAATGTCAGACCCCAACACCGAACAGCCCCAGGAAGCCCCAGAGAAAGTCTTCCATGGTTGGCGACTGCTGGGGGTGATTTTCATTGTGATGGTTGTCATCGCCATTGTCAGCGCTGTGGTGGACTGGATCCACATCGGTCCGCTTGAAGGGCGAGTCTTTTAGGACAACGTAGTTGGCGGAGAGGGAGGGATTCGAACCCTCGATGAGTTACCCCATACACACTTTCCAGGCGTGCTCCTTCGGCCTCTCGGACACCTCTCCAGGTAGTTCAGCGCTGGCTGCCGCGTAAGCAAAGTACGCTAGCCAGCTTCAATGGCGGTAACCCAATCCAGCCGCACCCCGGCACACAGAATAGTCACTACCGTTGCTCCCTTCCAGGCCTGGCGGAGTTCGCGACCGACTGTTGCGGGGGGACCAGAAAGGGTCACCATTGAAGGCGCGTATGCTATCGGAACCGTCCAGGCATGTGTAGCGGACTTTGCCCAAAACTGCGCAAACCTGAGGCTGAACTACACTGAAAAGGACCAATATAGACGCGGGATCCGCTTTCGGTGGCTTTACAGACTTTTTTGATGGTGCAGCTTGGCGTGTTAGCCCTAGGGCTAGGGGCCGCTTTTGGCTGGCGTGGTTTGCAAATGCGTCGCCAAATGGCCCTGTTGATTGAGTCTATGAACAATCCAGCCATGGCTGAGGCTACGGACCAACCAGCTGCTGCACCCGACGAGGTAGAGACACCCATCGAGGTTGAGGCCCCTGCAAAAACGCCAGCGGAAACCGAAGCTGAAGCCGCTCCCGAAGCAACACCTGAACCCGAACCTGAAGCAGAACCCGAACCTGAGATTGAAAGTGAAGCTGAGATCGCCGCCAGTGCCCCGACGGAGGTGCCAGCCGAGACCCTGGCTGACGCAGAGAGCGACATTGAACAGGCCACCCCAGAATCGGACCCAGAATCGGACCCAGAATCGGACCCAGAATCGGACTTTGACGATCTTGACGACCTGCTTGATCCGGATGCTGGAGAGCCCGATCAAGCACAAGACGCCGAGGAAGCACCAGCTACACCTGAGCCAATCAAAGCTGACCCAGAGCCCCCTCCCCCAGAATCAGAACCAAAATCAGCGCCTGAGGCCACGGAGGAACCAGCGGCTGACGCGGAAGAAGCCCCAGCCGGAGAAAACGGCCTACGCGCTTTGGTGACCAAATTTGCGGCTGAGAACCGCCAACTGCTAGAGCAGGTTCATACGCTAGAAGACGAGGTGAAACGTCTTGAGGCGCTGCAGACATCCGACGCTGAGACGGAAACCCAGACGGAACCGGCACCAGAACCAGATGAAGACGAAACCCCTAACGCTGATCCGGAAGAGCCACCGGAGGATGAATCGCTGAGCGAAGCCGAAGCAAAAGAATCGGCACCCGAGCCCAGCTGATTTTTCTAGCACCCGATAGCTAGCCTTGCTAGGGTCCGCGCATGCGCGCAGATCACCGACCACTGACACTCAAACGCTGGCACGAAGTCGCCAACCGTTGGTACATCAATCGTTTTATCAAGCCCCAAGCGGATCACTTGGGTAACAACACGCTCATCTTGGGCCCTCGCTATGTAAAGCTCCATGGCCCCAATATTCGAATTGGCGAAAGCGTACACATCATTGCCAGTCCGGATCGCTTTGTACGCTTTACTGTTTGGGCCATGGGCGATGCGGATGATCCAACGCAAACGGGTCACATCAACATTGGCGATTACGCGTTGTTCTGCCCAGGGGTGCGTGTTGACTCCGGCATCCAGGTCACTATAGGCGACAACTGCATGCTCGCCGCCAACGCCTATCTATCGGATGCGGACTGGCACGACATCTACGACCGCACCGCCCCAATCGGTAATCGCGCACCCATAGTGTTAGAAGATAACGTTTGGATCGGCGACAGCGCTGTAGTGTGCAAAGGCGTCACCATTGGCGCCAACAGCGTGATTGGTGCCGGCAGCGTTGTCACCCACGATATCCCCGCTAACGTCATTGCCGCCGGCAACCCGGCACAAATCATCAAACCTCTAGATCCAGATAAGCCGTTAGTCACGCGAGCTAGCGTGTTAGCCGATCACGCCGCCTTAACCAAGCGCATGCAAGGAATCGAACGTTGGTTGATGGCGGGCAACACTTGGCTAGGTTGGCTAAGCGCTAAGCTAAAACCCAACCGCAACCAATAAGCTACTGTCGCGCTAAACGCCAAGCGGGTGCTTGCGTTTGCTCGGTGGATCGAAACGGGTTGATATCGATCCCACCACGACGCAAAAAACGCCCGTACACAGTTAATGAAGTGCAGCCGCATTGACGCTGTAAATCCAAAAATATTTGCTCAATGGCACTTTCGTGAAAACCGCTATGAGTGCGGTAAGACACCAGATACGCAAGCAATGAACCTGGATCAATAGAAGGACCTGAATATTCGAGCCAAATGGAAGCAAAATCTGGCTGGCCCGTCACCGGACACAAGCTGCGAAACTGATGACTGTACAAGGTAACTAGAGACTCCACCTTATCCGGGTTGCACTGCAGCAACGCTGGGTTCCGACTGTATTGATCTAACACAACGTCTTCACTATCGATGCAGGAACCGGGTAACGTCGCCCCACCCCGGTCATCCACATCCAACAGTGCAATCTGAACAGGTGCACCAAAGGCCCCGCTTATATCATTTGCCAAGGTCTGTTGAAGCAACTCACGGGATGCAAAAGTGGTTTGTGCAAGCGAGTTCAGGCACAGCTTCATGGATTTACTTTCCACCATCGAAGGCGAATCGCAAGGGACCCTTACCTCAAGTATCGCTGACTGAGGTCTCCCGCGTTGATCGAGCCAGGATAACTCGTAGGCCGTCCACACATCCTCTCCAACAAAGGGTAGCCCTGCCTCCATCTCTTGCTTGTTTGAAAGCGTTGCAGCCGAGTACGCGTCTAAGGCTGCTCTTGCATCAACCCGAGGCAAGGGGAACAGTAGCGATGGCTGATATTGATCTACGTACCCACTAACCTGCCCTAAGGGCATGACGGCATCATTGGTAGACGACATTGACGCGCTAGAATCGGGTGAACTGGGACGACCGGTCATGACGCTGGGACCACAAATTAGACGGTTTGGACACCTAGTAGATCGGTCGCCTAGCTCACTGTCAATTGAACCGAACCCACTTGCTGCATAGGAGCTAGTTTCCGGCTACCCTAGCCGCTATATATTGACCTTGGCTCACCATGCTCGACCGCTTGCAGACGCTCAGCGCAACTTTTGCCACTTTGGCCTGGGGCCCTTGGCTGTTGGTGCTCCTGCTGGGTGGCGGCCTTTACCTATTGCTGCTTAGCAAATTTGCCCCCTTTCGTTACCTAGGTCATGCCCTAGCATTGCTACGTGGTAAGCACCCAGAACCCAATGCGGTTGGCCAGATCAGCCACTCCCAAGCATTAGCATCCGCTTTGGCCGGCACCGTTGGCATGGGCAATATTGCTGGGGTGGCGCTGGCCATTTCTATTGGTGGCCCAGGCGCCATCTTTTGGATGTGGATGACCGCCATCTTGGGCATCGCCACCAAATTTTTTACTTGCACCTTAGCGGTGATGTATCGCGGCAAAGATAGCAACGGCGAGTTGCAAGGCGGGCCCATGTACGTCATTCGCGAAGCGCTGCCTAAAGGCTGGCACGGCTTGGCCTATGCCTTTGCTGCACTAGGCTTGGTCGGGTGCCTACCCGTTTTTCAAACCAACCAGCTGGTCCAAATTTTGCGCGAACTCGTACTCATCGACCAAGGCTGGTTAGCAGCAGATGCCAATCCATTGCTGGCCAATTTGAGCCTCGGGCTCGCCTTAGCCATCATCTCAGCATTGGTTATCTTGGGTGGGCTACAACGCATCGCGCGCGTCGCTTTAGCTTTGGTGCCCTTTATGGGTGCGCTATACCTAGGCACGGTGTTGGTTGTGTTGTTTCTTAACATGCCTGAAGTACCCGGCCTGTTTGCACAAATTTTTAACGACGCCTTCACCGGCAGCGCAGTCGCTGGCGGCGGTTTGCAGGCCATGATCTTGTATGGCGTGCAACGCGGCGCGTTTTCAAACGAGGCCGGTATTGGTACCGAAGCACTCGCCCACGGTGCCGCTCGCACCGCGGAGCCCGTTCGGGAAGGGTTAGTTGCTATGCTCGGCCCTATCATTGATACCTTGCTTATCTGCACAGCCACCGCCTTGCTCATCCTGCTGTCCGGGGTCTGGCAGCAAGGAGACGCCAATGGGGTAACGCTAACCGCTATGGCCTTTGAAGCCATGCTTGGCACACCTGGACTGATTATCTTGTTCACTTGTGTGGTGTGTTTTGCTAGCACCACCATATTCACTTACTCGTTTTACGGCAGCCAATGCGCGAGTTTTTTATTTGGTGTCAAAGGCCAGACGCCCTACCGCATTGTCTATGTCGGTTTTATCTTAGTTGCCGCCATTATCAGCTTAGATACGGCTATCAACTTGATCGATGGCACTTACGCATTGATGGCCATACCAACCATGCTGAGCACGCTGATTCTTGCACCAAAGGTCACCGCGCGGGCTAAAGGCTACTTTGCCACGCTACAAGCACAGCGAGCTTAACAACGGAAGCAACAACAATGCGCGTATTTGGTGTTTCAGATTTACACGTGGACTATGAAGAAAATCTGGCTTGGGTTGAGGCATTGAGCCAGCAAGACTACCAAGCGGATGTTGTATTGGTAGCAGGAGATCTCAGCCACAAACTAGCGCTAACCCAGCAATGTTTAGCGTTGTTTCAAGAACGTTTTGCGCACGTCTTGTTTGTCGCTGGCAATCACGACCTATGGCTTAACAGCAAAGAGAAACGCCACTGTATCGACAAATTCGAAGAACTACAGCACACCCTGGACCGGCAAGGCATAATCCAAGATGCGCTCTACACCCCGCAAGTGAGCCTGATACCGCTGCAAAGTTGGTATGACTACAGCTTTGGTGAGCCAGACACCAAGCTACGCAATATTTGGGTGGACTTTAGACGCTGTCGTTGGCCGAACCAATGGGAGCCGGCCCAGGTGGCAGAACACTTTAGCGGCATGAACCCTGTGCCCAACCTGCGGCCCGAGGTTCCTTGCATCACCTTTAGCCACTTCATGCCGCGGATGGACTTGCTCCCACCGGTCGCCGTTGAACACTTTGGTTTTTTGCTACCCATCTTGGGTAGCGCGGCTATTGATGAACAACTACGCCTACATCAACCACAAATACACCTTTATGGGCATTCACACGTTAACGTGGATAAAACTCGAGATGGCGTTCGCTATGTCAACAACGCCCGCGGTTACCCCAAAGAGCCCCGGCACGAATCCCGTCGCCTACTGCAGCTGCTTTAGCTGATCGATCAACCGATAGAACAAGTCATAGGACAACCCATGAGTACTGGACAGCAAAAACAACCACAAGCGGCAAGCAAAGCAACCCAAGCCCATCAAGAGAAAGTAAAGGCCAGCCTACCCTTTGGCGACCGACGTAGCTTCGATAACGCCAAGCGTGGGTTCATCGCCACCTTAGATCCGCTAACCATCAAGCGCCCTAACGGGCAAGCGGTATACGACTTAACTCAGACAGACTTTTTGCAAGCCGAAGCACCAGACACAGTGAACCCCAGCCTATGGCGCCAAGCACAACTGAATGCCAGCCATCATGGTTTGTACGAGGTGGTCGACGGCATCTACCAAGTTCGCAGCTTTGACCTAGCTAACATGACCATCATTCGCGGCGACACGGGTTGGTTGCTAGTGGATCCATTAACCTGCGCCGAGACGTCTGCCGCCGCATTAGCGTTAGTGAACCAACATTTAGGCGACCGCAAAGTCAGCGGGGTCATTATAACCCACAGCCACGTTGACCATTTTGGCGGGGTTTTAGGGGTGGTTAGCGCCGAGCAAGTGCTGAGCGGTGCAGTGCCGCTAATTGCGCCGAAAGACTTTGTGCACGAATCCTTAAGCGAAAACGTTTTGGCCGGAAACGTGATGGGACGTCGCGCTACCTATATGTATGGCAACTTGTTGAAGCCAGCACCCACCGGCTTTGTTTCCTGTGGTCTTGGCGCCATGCTAGCGCTGGGTTCCACCGGCTTTTTGCCACCCAATGACAGCATCCATGAAACCGGTGAAACCCGCTGCATCGACGGCATCGACATTGA
Organism: uncultured Pseudomonadales bacterium; assembly: GCA_938036875.1. Lineage (GTDB taxonomy): Bacteria > Pseudomonadota > Gammaproteobacteria > Pseudomonadales > Azotimanducaceae > CALHVX01. The sequence continues at coordinate 255,538 of CALHVX010000020.1, read as the reverse complement.
GTTCCAAATGACCATGGGCACCGAAGCGCCCGCCGAGATGGTGTTCTACTTCCCGCAATTCAAAGCGCTGTGCATGTCTGAGATAACTTCTCACCACCTTCACAACGTTTACACGCCACGGGGGGCGCAAGTGCGTGATGCCATGGCTTGGAGCGACCAAATCCAAGAATCTATGGATTTGTTCGGGGAGCGCCTTGAGGTTCAGTTTGCATCACACCACTGGCCAACCTGGGGTCGGCAACCTGCCTTAGACTATCTTGCTAAGCAGCGAGACCTCTACCGGTATATCCACGACCAAACACTGCGCCTAGCAAACCACGGCTTGGTGGCAGAAGAAATTGCCGAGCGCATCAAGTTACCAGCCAGCCTAGATCAAGAGTTTGCGAACCGGGACTACTACGGCACCGTGCATCACAACGCACGCGCCGTGTACGTGAAGTACCTGGGCTTCTTCAACGGCAACCCCACGTCCCTGCACCCACTGCCTCCATCGGATGTTGGTCGTCGTTACCTAGACTTTATGGGTGGTGCCGCAGCAGTAGTAGAAAAAGCGCAAGCGAGCTTCGAAGCCGGTGACTACCGCTGGGTTGCTGAGGTGCTTAACCACGTGATGATGGCAGAACCCAGCCACTCCAAGGCTTACGCAGAGGCGACAGACTTGCTGGCAAATAGCCTGGAGCAAATGGGCTACCAGGCTGAATCTGGTCCCTGGCGCAACTTTTATCTTTGTGGCGCATTGGAGCTGCGGCAAGGCGTACCCAAAGGGTCTAACTATCAACCCAGCCCAGGTGTCGCCCAAGGTATGCCATTAACCTCTTTGTTCCAAACCTTGGGGATGCGGCTGAACGGACCCAAAGCAGACGGTGTCAACATGGCGCTGAACATCGAGCTCACCGACACCAAGCAGCAGTACCTAGTCACCATAGAAAACGCGGTGCTCCACGGCTACCAAGATCGCGCCGCAAAACAGGCTGATGCCACACTGAAGATCGCCAGCGGCGACTTCAAGCTGCTAATGCTGGGTCTAGCAGAACAAGACGCCTTGGTCAGCAGCAACAAGCTGACCCTAGCCGACCCAGAGAATCGGTTAGCGCAATTGCTCTCGCTGTTTGATGTCTTTCCCCGTCGCTTCCCTATCATGACCCCAAGAGATGCAGCGATCGAGTAAGGCGGGCCTCAGATTAGCTCTTGGATAGGATTCGCTGCAATTGGGTTTGCAGCATGGCTAGACTTAGAGGCGCGCGGAGCAACGCATGTAGCTCACCTTTTGGATTGATGAGCGCCACCGCGCCAGAGTGGCTAAGTAGCCGAGACTCGCTGGCATTTGGTTCACTGGTTGGCGCGCTGGTTACCGGATAAAATCCGATGCCCGTCAGCAATGAATTTAGCTGATCCTCGCTACCCCTTAGCCCCTGCACCTGATCACCAAAATAGCTTAAGTAAGCGCGCATCTCGGCCAGGCTGTCTTGCTTTGGATCCACGGTAACAAAAATTACGCTGAACGGCTTCGATGCAACAGGCCAGCTCTTTTGTAGCTGCGTCAGCAATGACAAGGTGGTGGGGCAAACATCTGGACACTGGGTATACCCTGAAAACACCAATGACCACTGGCCTTGCAAACCAGCGTTGGTAAAAGATGGGCGATGGGTAGATTGCAGCTTAAAGGATGGCAACGGCTGAGGTGTTGCCAAGAGCGCATTGTTAACAATGAAGGGTTGAGGCCGAGAAAAACCGTAACCTAAAGCTAGGAGAAGTGCTAAAACTGTCAGCCCTATGGGCAACAGCTTGAGCCAGACCTTCAACGCACCGGCGCCGCACGTGTACGCCAAGCGGCCACCGCTATCACCAGAGCGAGCACGCCAGGCAGTGTAACACCCAGAAAATCTCTTACTAAGGCCTCAGGACCACAGATACCGACAACCACTTCCCATACGTGAAACCCGGCATGGGCCATGTGCCAAGCAGCAACCGTGCTCCACAGGCCGGGCCGTTGGTCCGGCAAGTAGATACCGGCAACCAGTGCAACACCAGTTAGCAAGTAAATGAACCCGATATCTCGAACGAAGTGCGGATTAAAGGGGCCGGTATCTGCCACACCATCGATAGCCAAGTACCAATCCCCTGGATTGGCCAGCATGTAACCGCCGTTGCCCACCATGAGCAAGGTCAACAACACAGCAACAATCACAGTCCATTGCATAGAATCACCTCGTTTGTTGCAGCGCTTGAAGTTTGGCCAACTCCTCCCAGCCTAGGTAACCAGTAAACTGATCATCATCGAAAAAGATCACCGGACCGTTGCAGATAAACAAATATTCGGTGTCTTCTAGCGCGGTGGTGGCACCGTGCAGCATGCCGTTTGGTTCGTACACATAATCCCCAGCATTGAGCACACCGTCGCGAACTTGCAACTGCCCTTTTAGAATAAAGGTGTGTGAGCCGCTTAGATGTTTATGTGGCCCAGCAACATACCCCTTGTTCCATTTAAACAGAGCCGCCCAGGTACCGCTTTCTGAGCCGGTAAAAAGCACCTTAATGTAGGACTTGCCCGGCTCCTGCTCTAGCCATTCCATCTGGCCTGCCTGGACTAAGGTATCCATTAACTCTGGGTTCAGTGGCTTTATGTCTTGCGGTAATGCCATTGTTATCTCCCCACCCTAACTACAGGTGTTTGCTGCCATTGGTTACTGAGGCTTGACCAGCTTGAGCAGAAAGCGGTCCGTTTTACCGCGCACCGCCGGATCAAACACAAAGCTGGTGTAGTCGTCGTTGGGATTGGCTAACAGATCACTGTCAGCGGCTACTTCAAAGCCCACTTGCTTGGCAACGGCAATGGCGTCTTCTTTACGCATACGATGCAACTTGCTGTTGTCTTGATCAGGCAAACCCACGTGATCGATCACGCCCAAGGTTGCACCGGGCTTCAAAAGATCAAATAGTGTTTTCAACATCGCCGCCGCCATCTTCGGGTCGCGATTGTATACGTCGTGCAGATTCAATGCGGTAAGCGCACCGTCCAACGAGTTTGGGGCCAAGCCCAAGGCTTGCAACTCACGGTCTAACCGAACCACGTTTGGCAACCGGTTACCGACAAGGCGCTTCTTCATCGCAATATCGTTGGCACCCTCACGCATTTGCAACATGACCGCGGGGTTCTGGGCGTAGATAGTACCGCTGGGACCCACAATGGCGGCAAGCGCTTCTGAGTAGTAACCGCCACCGGCAATGACATCCATAATGGTCATACCCGGACCAAAGCCAAGCACCTGAGCGACTTGCGCGGGTTTACGGCCTAGATCACGCTCTTGGTCTTCGGTTGAACGATCAGCTGCCGCCAGCGCCTTAGCGGCAGCGTTACCCGATCCAGCAAGCTGCGTGCACCCACCGACAGTCGCCAAGGCTAGGCACACCAATAACAGGCGAGCTGGATTGCTGAATCTGTTCAATGGAGCAAATCTGAGTAGCGGGTTCAACTTGGTATCCTCTAGGTCTGTGACGCTACTGTAGCGCTTGCCGACAAGTTACAAAAGCTGTTCCCGTCATTCAATGACACTATTCATGCACAATTTCTTTGCTGAAGACAGCGCATGGTAGTGTACGACCCGGCAGAGCTTAGGAGCCCCCGATCAAGCCCTCACTTAAACCACCCCTAACAGCAAATCAAGTCACCGGCATTGTGCTTTGTGGGGGGCGCGGCATGCGTATGGGTGGTGTCGACAAACCGCTAACGCTGTATGCGGGTGAGCCAATGGTGCAGCAAGTCTTGAAACGCCTTGGGCCGCAAGTGGATCACTGCGTGATAAGCGCAAACCGGAACCTTGAGCAATACCAGGCGATTGCTAACAAAACACTGCCAGCCCTTGCACCCATATTGGTTGCGCCAGATCAGTTGCCGGATTATCAGGGGCCCTTAGCGGGCGTTCACAGCGCGTTGGTGCACTGCAAGACAGAGTGGTTTGTGGTTTGCCCAGGGGATGCCCCCAACCTTCCAAGCAATCTACTAGTCAAACTTGGCGCGCACAGGTCCGCAAACCACGCTTCGGTTGCACACGACGGCGAACGCCAACAACACCTGCATTTCTTGGGTCACCGCTCGCTACTCAAGCCCCTAGTGCAATATCTCGATAGTGGCCTACGCAGCGTCGCCCGGTTTCACGAGCAAAATGCGGCGCAGAGCGTGCGATTTGATGATCTTCAGGCCTTTGCGAGCATCAACCACCGCGCTTAACCCAATGGGTTAAGCGTCAGCACCGCTCAGCATTTGCGCCTGTTGGTAGTTCGATACGCCAACCCGCTCTAGCAATGAAAGCTGGGTTTCTAACCAATCCACATGCTCTTCTTCGGAGCTGAGGATCATTTGAAACAGCTCGCGACTCACAAAATCGTTCACCTTCTCACAATGCGCAATCGCTTCGCGCAACACTGGCAACGCTCGCATCTCAAGCTTGAGATCGCATTCTAGAATCTCTTGCACGTTCTGGCCGATAAAGAGCTTGTCCAGCTCCTGCAGGTTTGGCAAACCTTCTAAAAACAAGATACGTTCAATCAACGCATCCGCATGTTTCATCTCGTCGATGGACTCATGATGCTCGTGGTCTGCTAGACGGGTCAGGCCCCAGTCCTTGCAAATTTTGGCATGCAGGAAATATTGGTTAATCGCGGTTAGTTCGTTTTTAAGTACATGGTTAAGATAGCCAATGACGTCGCTGTCGAGAGATTGCATGGAGAGTTTGCCCTTTTCGTGGAGTCTGAATGTTCTTGGTTAGTAATTCGGTTAGTAATTTGGTTAGTAATTTGGTCAGCAATTTGGCAACCAAAGAGCTAATAAATTGTCTTTTTGGAGCTTCAAGCCTTGCGTGGCCATCTGCAAAGGTCGCTACATTGCCTCACTCAAACCCGGGTTACAAGCTCAATTTGAGCATAACCTCTTGTTTTATAAACACATATTGTTCGCATCTAACAATTGCTACCAACTCACAAACACAATACAAATGCGCTTGTGATCGAGAATCATTTTCATTTACACTATCCTTAACGAGTGGGGCTAAAAGAACACGCTCCATACGCTAGACCCAAACAACAGACGCCAAAGGTTATCTCCATGTACGTGTGTATGTGCAAAGCCATTACCGACAAGCAAATCATCGATGCGGTGGACAACGGTCTGCAAAACTTTGATGAGATTCAAAACGATCTTGGCGTTGGCACTAACTGTGGTGCCTGCCGCGAGTACGCCCAAGAGCTTGTTAGCGAGCGCCTTGCAGACCAGTTGGCCTACCCTGCAAAGAGCTAGTCCTTAGCTACTAATAGTCAATCTGATCGTCAACCGCATGCCCGCGCTTCGGGATTAACATGGCACGTTGAAAGCTAATGACTTCTGTTCCATCCCCTTTTGTCCCAACCGTACGAATCGACACAATGCCTTGGGTTGGCCGCGACTTGGATTCGCGAATGTCTAACACCTCGCTATGCGCATATAAGGTATCCCCAATAAACACCGGGCCCACCAACTTCACGTCGGTCCAACCTAGGTTGGCAATGGTTTTCTGGCTGACATCACTGACCGACATGCCGGTGACAATGGATAAGGTTAGGCAACTGTTCACCAACACCTGACCGAACTCGCTCTTGGCGCCATACTCTTTGTCGAAGTGCAACGGGTGTTGGTTCATGGTTAACAAGGTAAACCAGCTGTTGTCCGTCTCGGTGATACTTCGTCCTGGACGATGCTCGTAAACATCGCCAACCTTGAAGTCTTCTAAGTAGCGTCCATAAGATTCTCGATACCTTTGCTCTCCAACGGGCTTTGCTTCTGCCACCATAATCTGTGTTTCCTAGCTTATTGAGTGATGAGTTTGGCGCTATCGGCCGACATAGACCGGATTGCGTTTTTCTAGAAATGCTTGCACCCCTTCAACGGAATCTTCGGTGGTGCGTAGGCGCTTAATTTGGTCGCTGGCCCATCGACCCGTATCTCGCCAATCCGGATCTAGGGTGCGCCGCAATCCAGCCTTTAAAGCCTGGACCGCAAGAGGCGGGTTGGCGGCGATTTTTTTCGCCAAGGTCTGTGCAGTGGGAAGCAGCGCTTCATGTTCAACCAAACGGGATACCAATTGCATATCAAGGGCTTCTTGAGCAGAGATGATGTCACCGGTAAACAGCAACTCGGCAGCGCGTTCACGCCCAACGAGTGCTGCCAAGCGACCTAACCCCGGCGCATCGCAACAGAGACCACGCACCACAAAGAGCTCAGCAAATTTTGCGTTAACGGAGGCGATACGAATGTCCGCCATCAACGCCAACTCCATACCCCAACCAACAGCCGCGCCGTTAACCGCCGCAATCACAGGGATATCTGTGTGTAGCAGCGCATCCGCCGCGGGCGTTAAGCCACCACTGCGTTTGCTGCGCTCGATAAACTCAGCGGGTGCACCGTCACTGCTACCCAGGATTTGCTTGACGTCATCGCCAGCGCAGAAGCAGCGTCCGTTACCGGTTATGATCAATGCGCGCGCAGTACAAGCACGCACAGTGTCCTCGATCTCTAGATAAGCTTGATAGTTTAGTGAGTTCATTGCTTCAGGCCGATTCAGCGTTAACACGCCAACATGGTCTACTTCGGTGTAGGTAATAGCGCTAGCAGTCATGATCCCTCCAGGAGGTGGTTACTAAGTCAGTACTGTTACTTGGCGGTCAACAATACTGGCGTACCCACCCCTAGTAAATAAACAGCGAAAACAACCAGCTAAGAGGCAACCCTAGAGGCAGGATTGCTAACGGTTCGAACCCCGCGTAAGAAGGTCGCTATGGCCAACAGCGTCAACAGCGCAGCCATCAAGAAAGGCGCTCCAGGAAAATACCAATCCGCCCCTACTGCGGAGTAGTGACCGAAGAGTTGCGTCATGAGCACAGGACCGATGATGGCTCCAACACTGCCCAAGCTAGCGATGATGCCTTGCAACTCACCCTGCTCATTTTGTGGCACTTCGTTTGCCATCAACGCCTGGATTGCCGGCATCACCAAACCGGCCAACGCGCTTGGCACACACCAAAGATAGAGCTCCAAGCCAGATCCGGCAAAAGAGATACCTAGGTAGGACAAGGCAGCAGCAACAAACCCCAACAAGGCCGCGCGCACCGAGCCGAGTCGCGGAATGATCCAGCGAATCAAACCACCCTGCACTATGGCCATCAGCAGACCCACAAAACCCAAGGAATAGCCGACCTCAGCTTGACTCCAGTCAAACTTCTCCATCGTGAAGAATGACCAGGTTGACGGATAGGCATGATGACCGATTTGATAGAGCAGGATGGTGAGCGCAAGGCCCATAAACAGCGGGTATTGGCGAATCCGCAACAGCGCTCCAACCGGATTCGCGCGTTTGATATCAAAAGACCGACGCTGGTCCGCCGGTAAGGTTTCTGGCAGCACAAAGTAACCGTAGATCACGTTTAGGGTTGCCAGACCGGCTGCCGCAAAAAACGGAGCACGAGGCCCGATCTCACCTAACATACCACCCAACACAGGGCCAAAAATAAACCCAAGACCAAGCGCCATACCGAGCAAACCAAAGTTTTGCGCGCGTTTTTCTGGCGGGCTTGAGTCAGCGATCACCGCGTTGGCTACCGAAAACGTAGCCCCGGACATACCAGTCAACACACGACCCACAAACAGCAACCACAGCGAAGTAGCAAACCCCATGATCACGTAGTTGATCGCATAGGTGAACAGCGACAGCAACAGCACTGGACGACGACCATAGCGATCACTTAAATTGCCGAGGATAGGCGCAAAGACAAACTGCAGCAGCGCATAGACAAACATGAGCCAGCCGCCCCAATCTGCCGCACCGCTAAGCGCTTCTCCCGTGATCTCCATCATAAGCACCGGCATCACTGGCATGATGATGCCAAAGCCGATCATGTCGATAAGCACGGTGATAAAGATGAAGACTAAGCTGTGTTTGCTTTGCATAACGTCCGCTTCTTTTAACCGGTGGGCGACACTATGGTATAGGTCTCGCCCACCCTCGCTTGCATATCCGCATCACTCACCTCTTCGAGCTGCGTTTGCAGAAACCAGCGTATACCAAAGGGGTCCTCAACGGTGGCACTACGGGCACCGTAAAATTGATCTTCTGGCGCGCTAAGTCCGCTACCCCCGGCTTTGACCGCCAATGCATACGCCGCATCGGTATCTGCAACAGATAAAGTAAAGCCAATTGGACAGCCCCCCAGGGTCACCGGACTTAAGACACCAATTTCCGGATGCTCATCAGACAGATGCAGGCTTACCCCAGCAATCTCTAGGGTTGAATGACCAACCCGACCTTCGGGGTCCATCACTCGTGCGCCAATCTCTTTAGCGCCAAACGCTTGTTGATAGTACTCAATGGCAGCAACAGCGCCTTTGACGCAAATATAGGGGGCAAGTGACATGTTTATCTCCTTAAGTTGAGGTGTAGGTTTGTAGCGCCGTGAGCAAGTCAGCCCACCAACGACTTTGAAAGCGAACAAAAGCAGCCCCTTGCTGGTCATGACGAACCGGGTGATCGGCCGGCAATGCATCCCAGCCAAAGTGACGCACAGCAACACGCGTACCCGTGGACTCTTGGGCAAAGGTCACCTCGATGTAGGTGATCTCATCCTTAGTAAAATTGCTGCCGCGCCACTCCAGCAGCAAGCGTTCACCTGGTGCCCAAACCTGAACTCGGCCAATTTCACGGACCCTCCCAGATTGGCCAGCCACATCTAAAAACCGCCCTCCGACCATAGGCTCAAGCCGCAGGCTGTTCTGCTTGCCCGTGCGATACACCGGACCGCGCCGCCACCAAAGATCGATCTCTTCGGTGAATATCCGAAACGCCTGAGCCGGGCTCGCCGCTACTGCGATGCTGACGTTCAATTCATCGGTATTCATTGGGCGCGGGCTCCAGAAACCGCCTCAACGTGCTCAGCAAAGGCTTGCAGTTGCTCTTGCCATTCGCCCTGCAATTGCTCCAACCATTGCGCCAGCTCCGTTAGCGGCTGGGGTTGCAGTTGATAGACTCGCACCCGGTTGTCCTGGGTGTCGGTGACCGCACTGACAAGGCCGATTTGCCTTAACACTTTAAGGTGCCGGCTGATCGCAGGCGCACTGAGCGTAAACTCTTGGCCTAAAGCACCCGCTGATCGAGGGCCCGTTGCAAGCAAATGCACAATCTGACGGCGCGTGGGGTCCGCCAACGCAGCTAGCGTTCTGTCGAGATCTGCGGTCGGACTAAGAGCTTGATCTGCCATAACAACGTTGTATTTAATTAACAATATAGTTAATTATTAACCCTAATTGGAATATTAGCAAGTCTTGATTGCACAGGCCGGACGTTTGCGTAAGCATGGGGCATGAATCAGACCAAGCACCGTCCACCCGTCGACTACATCGAGCGGACTAAAGATCAATACTCGGCCTTGGGCTATCCCCCTTACGCCTGGGTCCACAGCGATACGCCACCGCCATTCAGCCCACTGCGCAAACCGCTGAGCGAGTCTAAATGCGCGTTGGTCGCCTCTGGTGGTATTTACGCGCAAGGCCAAGTGGCTTTTCACTTCAAAGACGATCTAAGCGTTCGACTCATTGACCGCGACACGCCTAACACAGCGCTACGCACTACCCACTTCGCTTACGACCTCACCGCTTCGCGCCAGGATCCCGGCTGTGTTTTTCCGCTGCGCACGTTGTGCGAGCTTGAACGCGTGAGCTTGATTGGCGAGGTGAGCGCCAACGCCTACACCTTTATGGGTGGCATCTATTCATCGAGGCGTGTGCGCGAAATTTTGGCCCCGGCCATTGCAGACCGATTGCAACAAGATGAAGTAGACGTTGCTGTGATGGTGCCGGTCTGACCTGTTTGCCACCAGTCCGTTGGACTGATTGCACGCGAAGTAGAAGCACGAGGGATTGCAACCGTGAGCTTAAGTAGCGCCTATTCAATAACCGCTGCGGTTAACCCACCAAGGGCCGTCTATATTGATTACCCCTTGGGACATACCGCTGGCAAACCAAACGACAGCGCTGGGCAAAGGCGCATCATGCTGAAAACGCTGCAAGCGTTGGAGGCTAGCCAAACTCCAGGCTCCTTTGTTGACCTTGAAGAGGTTTGGCAGGCTGATGATTCCTGGAAAGATCGGGTGATGCGCCCTGCCCCCAAACACATGGCAGAAGACGAGGCTAGCCACGCAGACGACCGAGTGGAACGCCACGCCACCCCGCAGTACCAAAGTGAAGCGGATGCTCAGGCTGCGGTTGATCCTAGTGAGTGCAGCAGTTGCCTTTGGCTTAGTAACGAGCAAAACTAATTTTTTTTAACCACCCATTTATTAACAAACCTTAAGGAACCCCTATGGAAGACGTCTATATTGTATCCGCGGTGCGCAGCGCCATCGGTAAACGCGGCAAAGGTTTAGCCGGGCTTATGCCAGCTGACCTACTCGGCGCAGTGCAAACCGCCGCCATGGAACGTTGTAACCTAGATGCTGCAAATGTTGGTCAGTTGATCGGCGGCTGCGTATCGCAAATCAATGAGCAGTCTTTCAACATTGCACGTATTGCCTGGTTGTCTGGTGGGCATCCCGAAGAAGTGGCCTCCACCACCGTGGATTCCCAATGCGGCTCCAGCCAACAAGCAACCTCCCTCGGCGCCGCCATGGTGGCCAGCGGTATGGAGGAGATTGTGATGAGTTGCGGCGTAGAGATGATGTCACGCGTTCCTCTCGGTTCGAACATGGCGGGCGGTGTCCCTATGGGCGAGTCCTATATGTCGCACTACCAACCTACCAGCCAATTCCAAGGCGCTGCGATGATCGCCGAGGAATATCAAATCACTCGCGCCGACACGGATGCGTTTGGGCTGAAAAGCCAAGCCAACGCCGCACGCGCCTGGGAAGAGAACCGCTTCGAGCGCGAGATAGTGCCTATCACCGCACCCAGCGTCGACAAAGAAGGTAAACCAACGGGTAAAACTCAAGTGGTGGACCGGGATGAAGGTTTACGCGCGACCACCATGGAGGCCTTAGGGTCGCTTCAACCAGTGCCCGGGCAAGACATACACACCGCCGGCTCAAGCTCACAAGTCTCTGACGGCGCCGCCGCCGTTATCTTGGCAAGCGCAGCGGCGTGCAAAAAGTACAACCTCACGCCGCGAGCGAAAATAGTGGCAACCACACTGGTTGGTGTGGATCCGGTGACCATGCTTAAAGGACCAATCCCAGCAACAAAAAAAGTACTAGATCAAGCGGGCCTAGGTATCGACGATGTGGATGTGTTTGAAATTAACGAAGCCTTTGCTTCCGTGGTTTTGGCGTGGCAAAAAGCGGTCAATGCAAACCCGGACAAGGTCAATCCCAATGGCGGCGCTATCGCCTTAGGCCACCCGACGGGTTCTACCGGTGCGCGGTTGATTACCACGGCACTACACGAGCTGGAGCGCACCGGTGGTAAATACGGACTGATTGCCATGTGCTGTGGTGGCGGCTTGGGTACAGGTACCATCATCGAGCGCGTCTAGCACCACGACTTAGCAGCGCTTGCTAATACCAGAAGCTAGTGAGATGCCAGCGGGGTTCACGCAATGTACCCGTTGGCAACTCCATCAACCGCTGTTGGCTGAGCAAGCTTGTCGCCACCGCTTGCGGGAACTGCTGCTGGGCGTAAGCCTGTAAACGTTGCACTCGATCTTGTGTTTTGGGATGCGTACGCAACAGCGCGGGGGATGCTTCATGCCGTCCTGGCAACAGCACCTTCTCAAACCAGTTACCATGGACCCCTTCAATTTTTTGCAATGCCATTGCCAAACCGATGGGATCACCGGTCAGTTGCGCCGCTCCGTAATCGGCTTCGTGCTCCCGCGATCTGGATAAAGCCAGTTGCAGCAGCGCATTGGCTGCAGGCGCCGCGAGCAGCACCAAGGCAGGCAGCCAAGGAAAGGCGTAACCCATAAACAGGGAAGGAATGGCCAACAACACCATCACCTGCCCCACCTGGCCAACCAAGGTGGTCACCCGACTAAAGGCATCGGCCAGCCCCATCACAAAAAGGTCGTTGTGCCGAATGTGGCTGAGTTCATGAGCCAACACAGCAATGATCTCGCGCTCGCTTAACTGCCTGAGCAGACCGTCCGTCAACGCAATCGAGGCCTCCTCCCCACGACCTACCGCAAAAGCGTTCAACATCTTAGAAGGCACGTAATACAGCTTGGGCATGCTGGACAGCCCAGCACGTCGAGTAAGCGCGGCCAAGGCTTGTACCAGCCCCGGCGCTTGTGCTGCGGCAAGCGGTACCGCCTTGTAACCCCGAAGCACCACTTGGGGTGAGACCCTCGCGCTGCTAAACAAAATGATCACTGCCACCACCAGTGCGCCAGCCAGGCCAGCGCAACCACTCATCACAAAGCCGCAGATGCCTAAGATTAGAACCATACCTGCCACCATCAGGGTTGATTGCACGCGGTTGCTACGTTGCAGTGGTTCGATCCTTGGTTGCATAAAGCTAGACGTCATCTCGGGAAAACCTAAATAATCGACCGGGCAAGCGCATGAACCTGGGTGAGAAGATCATCACGATAAAGGTCCGGATTGTCCGGATCCGCTAGATGCACGGCCACCAGTCCTTGTTCTTGGGCTGCCAACACGTTTGGTAGATGGTCATCTATAAACAGGGTACTGCCTGCTTCGAGATCAAATCGGGCTAGTAGACGTTGGAAGATCGCCGCCTCGGGCTTTATTAGATTTTCTTCAAATGATAGGAGCAAACCATTGAAAATATTGAAGAATTTATGATTATCTTGGATGTGTTGCCAAGTCTGCTCGGGCATATTCGAGAGCACATACAGGGAATGACCAGCCGCTGCTAGCGGGTTCAGCTGCTCCACCAAAGCCTCCATCGGCTGCAGCGAAGGCCCAACCCCTAGATAGACACCGCGCACTCGATCCGGCCCCAGACCCGCTCGCTGAGCTGACTGCGCCACCGCTTCATCGAGACTTATGTCACCACGATCTAAGGCTAACCATTCTGGTGTGTGCACAATGTTAGCAAGCGCATGGGCCTGCTCTTGTTGGCTAAACCCCAACTCATTGAGCAACGCCCCTGGATTCCAGCGCAGCAAGACGTTACCTATATCAAACACTATGTTAACTGGGCTGGGCATAGGGTTAGTTTACGCGACCAAGCCCCGCGCACAATATGTCGGCAAAGCGACAGCGGTAAGGCGGCCAAATCCGTAGTATTTGCCAATAGTGTTCAACGAAGCTAGAAGATTGACCTTAAGAAATGCCAAGAAATACCGCTAAACTGAGCCATCAACCTAAGTAGGAGCAAACTATGCGATGCCATGAAGTAGATTACGAGATATTCGGCGATGACATGCAGATTGTGGAGGTCGAGCTAGACCCTAATGAAGTTGTCATCGCAGAAGCTGGCGCCATGAATTACATGGAAGACGGCATCAATTTTGAAACCAAAATGGGTGACGGCTCGAAACCACAGAGTGGCATCTTGGATAGCTTGATGAACGCTGGCAAGCGGGTGCTGACCGGTGAATCCATTTTTATGACCCATTTCAGCAACGGCGGTAGCATGAAACGCCGCGTGGCTTTTGCCGCCCCCTACCCAGGCAAAATTATCGCCATCGATATGGCAACCATGGGCGAAGAGCTCATCTGCCAAAAAGATGCCTTCTTGTGCGCCGCCTTTGGCACCTCCATCGATATCGCATTCCACAAACGCTTAGGGGCCGGTTTTTTTGGGGGCGAAGGCTTCATTTTGCAGCGGCTAAGAGGTGACGGCAAAGCCTTTGTTCATGTAGGAGGCACGGTGATTAAGCGCGAGCTAAACAACGAGACCCTTCGGGTCGACACCGGCTGCATTGCAGCCTTTACCCCAGGTATCGATTACGACATCGAACGTGCAGGTAACCTAAAGTCTATGGTATTTGGTGGTGAGGGGATGTTTTTGGCCACACTTCGCGGCACTGGTACGGTTTACCTGCAGAGCCTACCTTTCTCCAGGTTAGCCAATCGCGTGATGCGCGCCGCTAGCGTTGGCGGCTCTAAAGGCGAAGGATCGGTGCTTGGTGGTCTTGGCGATTTGTTCGGCGACAGATAGCCTGTCGCCATTTCCACAAAACTGGCGGGCTAGTACCTAGCCGCCAAAGTCATCTAGTAAGATATTTTCAGGTTCAACACCCAGGTCTTCTAACATGCTCAGTACCGCAGCCACCATCGGCGGCGGTCCACACAAGTAGTACTCGCAATCTTCTGGCGCCGGATGGTCCTTCAAGTAGTTATCAAACACCACCTGGTGGATGAATCCGGTATGCCCTTCGAAGTTGTCTTCTGGCATGGGGTCTGACAGCGCGACGTGCCACTCAAAGTTAGGATGCTTGGCTGCGAGCTCATCAAACTCTTCGGTATAGAACATCTCGCGTAACGAGCGAGCACCGTACCAGTAACTCATCTTAGTGTGGCTATTGTTGCGCTTTAGCTCATCGAAAATTTGCGAACGCAAGGGTGCCATGCCCGCACCGCCACCAATCCAGATCTTTTCTGCTGGCGTGTCCTTAACAAAGAAGTCGCCGTAGGGCCCAAACACCGTGAGCTTGTCGCCCGGCTTTAAGTTGAACACGTAGCTCGACATCTTGCCTGCCGGGAAGTCTGACCCAGGTGGGGGCGAAGCAACTCGAATGTTGAACTTCAAAATGCCCCGCTCTTCTGGATAGTTAGCCATGGAGTACGCACGGATAGTGGTCTCATCGACCTTGCTGAAGTTATCCCAGACTTTGAAGCGATCCCAGTCTTCGTGGTACTCGTCTTCCACATCAATGGTTTTGTACTGCATATCGTAAGGCGGAATTTCTAGCTGAACGTAACCACCAGCGCGGAAACCAACATCTTCCCCTTCTGGCAGCTTCAGGTTTAGCTCTTTGATAAAGGTTGCCACGTTGGGGTTGGAGATGACCTCACACTCCCAGCGCTGCACGCCAATGGCGTCTTCTGGCACCTCAATGCTCATGTCTTGTTTCACCGCCACCTGGCAGGACAAACGCCAGTTATCGCGAATCTCTCCCCGAGTGAAGTGTCCTTCTTCGGTGGATAAGATACTGCCACCACCATCGGTTACTCGGCATCGGCACTGCGCACAAGTACCACCGCCACCACAGGCGCTTGCTAAGAAAATGCCTTCAGCAGCCAGTGTATTGAGCAGTTTGCCACCCGCAGCTACGGTGACCGACTTGCTTGGGTCATCGTTGATAGCGATGGTCACGTCACCTGAACTCACTAAATAGTTACGGGCGATCAAGATCACAAAAACTAGGGTCACGACCGTAGCGGTAAACATGCCAACGCCGAGAAGTATGGTTATATCCATTGTTCTAACCTTTAAATATCAATGCCGCCAAACGACATGAAGCACATGCTGATGAGTCCAACCGAAATGAAGGTGATGCCTAGGCCACGCAGACCATCGGGTACATCAGAGTACTTCAGCTTTTCTCGAACACCAGCAAGTGCGGTAATAGCCAACGCCCAGCCCACACCTGCCCCAAGACCAAAGACCGCACTTTCTGCAAAGGTGTAGTCACGCTCAACCATAAACAGTGATGCACCCAAGATGGCGCAGTTCACGGTGATCAGCGGCAAGAACACACCCAGCGCGTTGTACAAAAAAGGTACAAAACGATCTAGAAACATTTCCAAGATTTGGACCATGGCCGCAATCACACCGATGTACGACAAGTAACCCAAAAAGCTTAGATCCACGTCAGGCAAGCCAGCCCAAGCCAGTGCGCCGTCGCGCAGCAAGTAGTTGTACATCAGGTTGTTGATTGGCGTTGTGATGGCAAGCACCACAACAACAGCAATGCCCAAGCCAATCGCAGTTGAGATCTTCTTGGAGATTGCGATGAAAGTACACATACCCAAGAAAAAGGTCAGCGCCATATTCTCGATGAATACGGCGCGAACAAAGAGTGCTAAGTAATGTTCCACTACATGGCCTCCTTGTATTGAACGTTGTCAGCTATCTGATACTCGGGTGCTTCTACCTGATCGGTTTTCCATGAGCGAATTGCCCAAATGAACAAGCCGATAATGAAGAACGCACTGGGTGCTAGCAGCATCATGCCGTTGGCTTGATACCAACCACCGTCTGCTACTCGAGGCAAGATTTCAAAGCCCATGAGCGTACCAGAACCCAATGGCTCTCGAACCAAGGCCACACCGATTAAGATCACGCTGTAACCCACCGCGTTGCCAAAGCCGTCCAACGCGCTAAGCCAAGGACCATTCTGCATCGCAAAAGCTTCAGCTCGCCCCATGACAATGCAGTTGGTGATAATCAAACCAACAAAAACAGATAGGCTTTTTGAGATGTCGTAAGCCACCGCTTGCAACACTTGGTCAACCACAATCACCAAAGAGGCGATAATGGTCATTTGCACAATGATGCGAATGCTATTAGGAATGGCGTTGCGCACCAGGGACACACCGACATTCGATAGGGTTGTCACAAAGATAACCGCAGCGCACATCACCAAGGTGGTGTTCATGCTGACGGTAACGGCCAATGCCGAGCATATTCCCAACACCTGCAGGGCGATGGGATTGTTGTTAAAGATCGGGTCGACTAAGACTTCTTTTGAGGTAGACATCTGTTGCTCCTAGCTCGACGTGCGTAGTTTGTTTAGGTAGGGACCAAAGCCAAGCTCACCGGTCCAAAAATTCACTAAGTTCTCCACCCCACGGGTGGTTAGGGTTGCACCCGATAGCGCATCCACTTCGTACTCAGCCGCTGGTGAACCGCTAGCCGATCGGCTTTTAACCAGCGCCACCGATGGTGTTCCACTCTCGTCATACACCTTGACGCCAGCCCACTGTGCCTTCCACTTAGGGTTGACCACTTCGCCACCCAGTCCCGGGGTTTCTTTTTGATCGTAAAAACCTAGACCGAGGGTAGAACTTGCATCACCTGAAAGCGCTAGATAGCCGTACAAGGTACCCCACAGCCCATAACCGCGAACGGGAATGACCACTTTCTCCGTTTGCCCTGCTTCGTTAGCTAACAGGTAAACCAAGGAGACATTCTCTCGACGCCCTAGCACCGCCACGTCTTCATCACCGGTCAAGTTGCGAGACAAGGCTGGGTCGCGTGCCGCTTTGATAGGGTCGTAGTCTGCCACTGCGTAGTCTGATAGAACTTTGCCGGTGTCCAGTTCAACCGCAAGCACTTCAAACTGAGAGAACAAGTCGTCAATGGACCTACCGTCTGGCGACTTATTGGAATCTTCTGGCAGCAAGCCCGCCGCGCGGAGGATATTCTGCTTGATATCCAACGCTTTGTTGATTTGCTGCTGCGGCTTAAGAGCCACCGCTGCGGTGCTGACGATGATGGAACACACCAAGCACACGGCAACCGCCATAAACACGATGTAACCCAAGGAGTCTTTGTTGATCTTGCTTTCGCCTTTATCAGAATCAGACACGTGCCAGCCTCCGTTTGATATTGCTCTGCACCACAAAATGGTCAATCAAGGGCGCGAACAAGTTGCCGAACAAAATGGCCAACATCATGCCCTCTGGAAACGCCGGGTTAACCACTCGAATCAATACGCACATCAATCCGATCATCAAGCCGTAAATCCAGCGACCGGTGTTTGTCATGGCAGCAGAAACGGGGTCCGTTGCCATAAACACCATGCCGAACGCAAAACCACCTAGCACCAAGTGCCATTGTGGCGTCATGGTAAACATCGGGTTGCTAGAGCTGATGATGTTGAACAGGCTAGCCGTAGCGACCATACCCAAGAGCACACCCGCCATCACTCGCCAAGAGGCAATACGCGTAGCGAGCAAAATCAAACCCGCAATGCCAATGGCGAGCGTTGATGTTTCGCCAAAGGACCCTGGCATCATGCCAACAAAAGCATCCCACCACTGCACGCCGTAATCTGCGCCAATGGCCGCGTTGCCTAGCGGTGTTGCGCGGGTATAACCGTCAACCGCCACCCATACGGCATCGCCTGACATTTGCGCTGGGTAGGCAAAGTACAGAAACGCGCGACCGGTAAGCGCTGGGTTCAGGAAATTCTTGCCGGTACCACCAAAGACCTCTTTACCAATCACAACACCAAAGATGATGCCGACGGCCGCCATCCACAGGGGCGTGTTTGCCGGCAAGGTTAAGGTGAACAAAATACTGGTCACAAAGTAGCCTTCGTTCACCTCATGACCGCGGACCGAGGCGAACCAGATCTCGAAGATGATGCCCGCCAAAAATACGGTGACATACAACGGTATGAAGTATGCCAAGCCATGCACCACGCAATCCCAAACGCTATTTGGGTTGTAGTTTGTAAGGCCATCAAGAAAGAACGCACGCCAGTTGTCGACACTGGTTAGCCCAAGCCCCTGCATCACTTCATTGGCGTGATAGCCGGTGTAGTAGCTGCCGGCCAAAACCGGGATAAAGGCAACCATCCATACCGTTATCATGATGCGTTTGAGATCTAAACCATCGCGCGCGTGAGAGGCGCCGTTGGTTACATGTCCTGGCGTGTAAAGCGCGGTATCTATTGCCTCATAGGCTGGATACAGCGCTTCGAATTTACCGCCCTTTTCAAAGTGCGGGGCGATACCGTCCATAAAGGAACGTAAGCTCATCAATAATTCCTTATTAACCTTTAACAGGGTTACTTAAAGATCTAATCCCTAATGGGTTAACCTTCTTTTTCAATTTGGGTGAGCATGCTGCGTAGCACAGGGCCGTACTCGTACTTGCCCGGACACGCATAGGTGCACAGTGCAACATCGTCTTCATCTAGCTCAAGGCAACCTAAGGCTATCGCCGTCTCTACATCGCCCACCAACAAGCTGCGCAGCAACTGGGTCGGCAAGATATCCAGCGGCATAACGCTTTCAAAGGTACCAATGGGGACCATGCCACGCGGGCTGCCATTAGAGCTGGTCGTGATGCTCACCTCTTTTTTGCCAAACCATTTGGCTAGATAGATGGGGAACACCGAATGACTGTTCACACCAGGACGTAGATAGCCAAACAAGCGCCGCTCTTGGTCCTCGGGGATAGCTGAGACTTGATTATGATAACGCCCAAGATAAGCCATTGGCCCGGATGCTGTATGTCCAGATAAGATCGAGCCTGAGATCACTCGGGCCGCTCCGGCATTAGGGTTGAGCTCGCCTGCCATAAGCTCATCAAGGCAAGCACCTTGAAGCGTCCTCACCAAACGCGGCTTTTCAACGCTAGGTCCAGCGATGGCGACCACGCGCTCTGCAGGATACTGACCTTGCAAAAAGAGCTCGCCGATGGCAATCACGTCTTGATAGCCAATAAACCAAACGGTCTTGCTGGCACTCACCGGATCCAAATGATGGATGTGCGTGCCAGGCAAGCCTGCGGGATGAATTCCTGAGAACGCTTGAGCCTGCACGCTGGGAGCAGAGCCTTGCGGTAGCGTTGCACCATCGCTGTGGCACAAATAGGTCGGTCCGCTGGTCAACTTAGACACTAAATCAAGGCCTAGGCTGAATGCATCGCTCGCGGCATTGATGATGGGCTCTGGATTCCCGGCGAGCGGGTTGGTATCCATGGCTGTCACAAATATGGCGGCTGGGGTTGAGCCCACGGCCGGCACCTTGCTGTAAGGCCGGGTTCGCAGAGCAGGCCAAAGGCCACTGGCAAGCAAGCGCTCTGCCACATCCTGGCCATCCAGCGCGCGAGCACTGGTGGCATCGAGCGCGCCGAAATCTTCTGCTGTATCCCCGACTAGCTCAATAACAACGGAGAGCAATGCTCGCTTGGCACCACGATTGATTTGGGTCACGCGGCCAGAGACCGGCGAGGTAAACCGAACCCCTGGATTCTTCTTATCGGTGAACAACAAGGCGCCACGCGCCACGGCTTCACCCTCTTTGACTTCCATCGTGGGCCGCATGCCAGGGTAATCGGACCCCAAAATAGCTACGGTGCGAACGCTACGACCGGCTTCGATCGTTGCGGTGGAGTTGGTATCAGGTTTGCCCGCAATGGGTAAATCCAACCCTTTTTTGATGTGTATCATCTTGAGACAGTCGCCATGATCAGATTTGGTACCGTATGGTTTGTTGCTTCACTTTGTCGTTGCAAATTGTCGCTGCAGATAAACGCCACAAACTGCGCCTCTTGAGTCTAGTTGGACATGCGCAATTCGCCGAGATACTTGCTTCGAAAGCTTGTTCCCCTAGGACTGAGATGGACCAAAAATGACCAACTGAGTCTCAACTAGACATAACGAACCAAAATTAAGCCGCGCAAATTATAGGTGGGCTAAACCGCCAATGCCAATCATTTGACACCAGCAGCATTGATCTGACGAGAATCTAAGGAAAATCTATCAAGAAAGGTGGGCGCATGGCGCCCAGAACAGGTTCGCCCCTGGGTTTTGGGGTTTGCTGCCGCCGATTGGAGAGCTCCGGGCGACAGCCTAAGTGCTTAACCGGCTCTAGAAACCTTGCTGGTCCACATTTTGCGGGATCAGCGGGTAGCTGATGCCAGCCCAATTTTGAACCACACGAACCACCTGGCAGGCGTAGCCAAACTCGTTGTCGTACCAAACATAAAGAACAACATTCTTGCCATTTACGATGGTTGCGGTGCTATCCACGATGCAAGCGTGTCGATTGCCTACAAAGTCTGAGGACACGACATCCGGTGAACTGGTGAAGTCGATTTGACGCTGCAAGCTAGAATGCAGAGCCGCATCGCGAAGGAAGTCGTTCACCTCTTCTACGCTGGTCTCTTTCGACAAACTGAGGTTCAAGATCGCCAACGACACATCGGGTGTCGGCACACGGATCGCGTTGCCCGTTAGCTTGCCAGCCATCTCGGGGATCAGCTTAACCACCGCTTTAGACGCACCGGTTTCGGTGATGACCATGTTCAATGGTGCACCGCGACCCCGGCGATTCTTCTTGTGATAGTTGTCGATCAGGTTTTGATCATTGGTATAGGAATGCACGGATTCCATGTGCCCATGGTCAATATCAAAGCGATCGGCGAACGCTTTAAGAACCGGAACCACCGCATTGGTTGTGCAAGATGCTGCGGCCAAAATCGTATCGCTGGCTTCAATCTCATGGGAGTTGACCCCAGAGACAATATTTTTCATGTTGCCTTTGCCAGGAGCGGTCAGGATCACCTTGGCGGCCCCTTTGCTCTTAAGGTGCAAAGACAAGGCTTCTTCATCACGCCACACACCGGTGTTGTCGATGATAACGGCGTTATGGATACCGTAGGACTCGTAGTCCACCTGATCGGGGCTGCTGGCATAAATCACGTTAATGACATTACCGTTGGCAATCAGGCAGCTGTTTTCTTCGTCCACTCGCAAGGTGCCTTGGAAGCCACCGTGAATAGAATCTCGACGTAGCAAGCTGGCGCGCTTGATGATGTCATCTTCGCCGCCCTTGCGAACCACAATAGCGCGCAGCACCAATTGCTCACCGCTACCGGTTTTCTCGATTAACAGACGTGCCAACAGGCGACCAATACGACCAAAACCATACAAGACCACATCTTGAGGCTTCTCGATGGGGGGCACATGACGCCCAATGACCTCAGCGCAAACCCGCTTAACAAAGTCTTCTGCGCCAGCGCTATCTACCGATGCGCCCAGCTCGCCGGGCTTCGCCACGGCTCCAGATTCGGCCATAAACTGCGCTGCGAGCTTACCTATATCGATGTGGCTTGGGCCTATGTCTAGCTTGGCCAGCGCTTCAATGATTGGATAGCTTTCATACTCAGACAACTCATTCTTAGCAACCTGACGCACGTAACGATGGGTTTTCATGATCTGAGTGACAGATTGGTTATGCAGTGCACGACCGTAGCAATAAGTCACAACATTGCGTCGGTAGAGCTTGCCGATCAGCGGAATCATCGCTTCAGCAAGTGCTTCACGTTCTTTCCAGTCGGGGAAATAGTCTTCTAGTTGGGCCACAGCGATTCCTTTTCGGTGCGCAGATAAAAAATTAAATTGCCTACTTTTTGCGCCTTTCAGTAAACATTGTGCGTAATCATGAGCGCACAACCCTTCTGCTCGAGCACCTGTTCAGGGCCCCTCAGCTTGGTGGCGGCATATTACTAGAGTTTACTGACAGCGCGATAACAAAACCGGCCCACGTGGCACAGTTCTAGTGTGATCTTATTAACTTTAGGAAGACTTTTGTCAGACTGCGACAGAAAACGCGTTTTCGCAGACTATTCAAAAGCTGGGACCGGCTGGAACCAACCGGTCGAGGGGCTCACAAACGCTAACGCATGCTCTGGTTAATGGCAGCTAATGCATCGCTACCGGGGCAAAGCTCTGCTTCGTTAAGCGCGTTTAACGGCGTGGCGCAGGTATTCATGATCTCATGGCAATCTGACGCCTCAGGATCCACATATAGCAGTCCGGTCACTACATCACCCTTCTCTTGTTGGCGCATGACGTAACTCAGCGCACCGACCCGATCGTGTGGATCGTAGCTGGCATCTAGCTTGCTCAGACGCAAAACCGAACCATCCGGCATATTGACGTCTTCCTTGGTGCCAGGTTCGTAGTCTGCCGTGATCTCTTGCGCGTTGGCAACGTAGTCTGCCGCCATCGCGCTGCCGCTATTCTCACGTATGTACTCATAGCTCTTGGTGGAGCCGCTGTGGTTGTTAAACGCCACGCACGGCGAGATCACGTCAATAAACGCCATCCCCTTGTGCTTGAGCCCGGCTTGTATCAGCGGTATCAGCTGCTTTTTGTCACCAGAAAAGCTGCGCGCCACAAAGCTTGCACCCAGTTGCAGCGCCATAGTTACCAGGTCGATCGGCTCGTACAAGTTCGGTACACCCTTCTTGCTGGTTGAGCCTTTGTCGTTGGTCGCCGAGAACTGGCCTTTGGTCAACCCGTAGGTGCCATTGTTATCGACGATATACAGCATGTTGATACGGCGCCGAACGATGTGGGAGAACTGGCCCAAGCCAATCGACGCACTGTCGCCATCACCAGAGACGCCAATGCAATGCAAATCACGGTTCGCAAGGTTAGCCCCGGTCATGACGCTGGGCATACGCCCGTGCACGGAGTTAAACCCATGGGACTTGTTCAAAAAGTAGCTAGGCGTCTTGCTGCTGCAACCAATGCCGGATACTTTGGCGAAACGATGCGGCGGTATCGACAGCTCAGAGGTAGCTTGCACAATGGCCGCGCTAACCGAGTCATGACCGCAACCGGCGCAGAGCGTAGAGACCGAACCTTCGTAGTCGCGTCGAGTCAGGCCAATTTCGTTGACGGGCAAACGCGGATGATGAACCCGAGGCTTAGCAACAAAGGTCATGACTGAACTCCAGTGAGACGAGGTAATTTTTGCGCGGTGAAATGATCCGAGATTTGCTCTTGGATGGTGTCAGCTGAAATGGACAACCCGCCATAGTAGAGGACTGATACCAGCTTCTTCGCATCAAAACCGCACTCTGCCATCAGCAACGTTTTCATCTGCGCATCACGGTTTTGCTCGATCACAAACACAAAGTCGTGTTTGTCGATGAAGTCCACCACCGTTTGGTTGAAAGGAAAAGCACGCAAGCGAATTTCATCCAGCTCTATGCCTTCAACTCGAAGACGATCTAACGCTTCGGTCATTGGCAGCGCGGTAGTACCGAAGTACAGCACGCCGATGCGCTGATCGCGATTCACAACTTCCGGCGCTGGAACCGCTTTGGCGATGGTGCGCCACTTGAGCTCTAAGCGCCGCATGTTCTCTTCGTAGACTTCTGGCGACTCGGTGTACGCCGCGTACTCATCGCGCGAGGTGCCACGCGTAAAGAATGCACCCTTCTCGGGATGGGTACCCGGATAGGTGCGGTAACCAATGCCATCACCGTCAACATCGAGGTAACGACCAAAACGTTCGGTAGCATCCAAAGCCGCAGCATCTAACACCTTGCCGCGATCATAACGACGCGAGTCATCCCATTCAAAAGGATCGGACAGATTGTCATTCATGCCCAGCTCGAGATCGCTAAGCACCAATATTGGGGTCTGCAGTCGATCCGCTAAGTCCAGCGCATCCGCCGCAAAGTCAAAACACTCTTTTGGGGTGCTGGGGAGCAAGACTGGATGTTTGGTATCACCGTGGGAGGCATATGCGGCTGCAAGCAAATCCGACTGTTGAGTGCGGGTGGGCATGCCGGTAGAGGGACCTGAACGCTGGATATCCCAAATCACCGCCGGAATTTCAGCAAAATAGGCCAACCCAAGAAACTCGGTCATCAGCGAGATACCTGGTCCACTAGTGGCGGTGAAGGCGCGCGCACCGTTCCAAGCGGCACCAATCACAATACCGATGGCGGAAAGCTCATCTTCGGCCTGCACAAAAGCGAAGTTCTTTTCGCCTGTTGTTTTATCCATACGCAACTGGTTCGCGTACTTCTCGTAGCCTTCGGCAACGGAGGTACTAGGCGTGATGGGATACCAAGCACAAACCGTGGCACCACCGTAGACCGAACCTAAGCCGGCAGCCGTGTTGCCATCAATCATAATGCGGTCGCCGACGGCATCGCTGCGACGTACCTGCAACGGCAAGGGTGCGGTCAAATAGTCGCGGGCGTAGTTGCGGCCAATCTCAAGCGCTCGAATGTTCGGCGCAATGAGAGCATCTTTACCTTTGTAAGCTGAGGCCACCATGCCCGTGATCACATCAAACTCAATATTGATCAGTTCTGCCAAAGCACCTAAGTAAGTCACGTTCTTAAACAAACCGCGCTGCTTAAGATCGCTGAACTCCGTCATCATGAGTGACGCTAGCGGAATACCGACTTCGTTGATATCGCTGCGACGTAGCTTAGGATCAAGCGGCTTGGTGCTGTCGTAAACAAAGTAGCCACCGGGACTGACACTGGCCACATCTTCAGCAAAGGTTTCAGCGTTCATCGCCACCATGATGTCAACGCCTTCGCGTCGGCCTAGGTAGCCCTGCTCGCTAACCCGCACCTCAAACCAAGTGGGTAGTCCTTGAATGTTCGAGGGGAAGATGTTGCGTGTCGCTACCGGTACCCCCATTCGAAACAACGCTTTGGCAAACATGCCATTAGCACTGGCGGAACCTGATCCATTGACGTTGGCAAAACGTACCACCAAATCGTTGTAGCGTACGGCGTCTGCTTTATTACTTTGGTTCTTTGTCACGGTTTTACTACCTACCTAGTCTTTGCTAAGGCTATCGAGCGCTAGCAATAAGATCCAACTCTGCATACGAACCCAATTGGGGTACATGTACCACAGAGCGCTGCATATCCCATGCATTGGTTGGGCAACGCTCAGCACACAAACCACAGTGCAAGCACACGTCTTCGTCTTTCACCATCACACGCCCGGTACCTAGCTGCGCAGATACATAAAGGTCTTGCTCAACGTTCTCTGCTGGCGCTTGAAGCATGCCGCGCAGATCTGCTTCCTCAGCATTGTCGGTAAAGCTAATGCAGTCCATGGGGCAAATATCCACACAGGCATCACACTCAATGCAAAGCTTGTCCGCAAATACAGTTTGTACGTCACAGTTCAAACAACGCTGGGCTTCTTGGCTACCCAAGTCACGGTCAAACCCAAGCTCAACCTCTAGCTTTACATCCGACAGGGTTTTACGTTTGTCGGCTTGCGGTACCAAAAATCGTTCGCTGCCATCGTGCTGAGCATCGTACGCCCACTCGTGAACCCCCATCTTGGTACTGATGAGGTTCACACCTTCCGGAGGACGAGCCGTTTTCAAATCTTGGCCACTGCAGAACAAGTGGATAGAGATTGCCGCTTTGTGGGCGTGAGCCGAAGCCCAAATGATGTTTTCTGGACCAAAGGCTGAGTCACCACCAAAAAACACCTTCGGGTTGGTGGACTGCAGGGTGTCCTCTTCTAATATCGGACAGTCCCACTTATCAAACTCAATACCAATATCGCGTTCGATCCAAGGACAATGGTTCTCTTGGCCAATGGCCATAAGGACATGGTCCGCTTCGATAAACACGTCTTCTTCGCCGGTTGGCACATACTTGATACGCCCATCGTCACCCTTCACAGGCTCAACGCACTCGAACAAGATGCCCTTGAGCTTGCCGTTCTCATGAACGAACTCTTTTGGCGGCCGGTTGTTAATAATCGGGATGCCCTCTTCCATGGCATCTTCTTTTTCCCAATCCGAGGCTTTCATCACTTCAAAAGCACTTCGCACTACAACCTTGACCGAGTCTGCCCCCATACGCAGAGAGGTGCGGCAGCAATCCATGGCCGTGTTACCACCACCCATCACAATGACGTTGCCTTCAATCTTTGAGGTATGTCCAAAAGCCACCGAGGAGAGCCAATCGATACCAATGGAAATGTGGTCATCAACTTCGGCCCGCCCGGGAATGTCTAGGTCACGACCACGCGGCGCGCCGGTCCCAACAAAATAGGCGTCGTAATCTCGATCCAACATCTCTTTCATGCTGGTGACTTCATGCCCGTAATGGGTGTTCACACCCATATTGACAATGAGGTCCACCTCTTCCTGCAACACCTCGATAGGTAAGCGGAAGGCTGGAATCTGGCTGCGCATCATGCCGCCGCCTTCCGGGTCTTTGTCGAACATATCCACTTCGTAACCCAACGGCAGCAAATCTCTAGCCACCGCAAGGGATGCCGGTCCGGCACCCAAACAGGCGATACGCTTACCATTTTTTTGCGTAGGTACCGCTGGAAGGAAGTCTTTAAGATCACCTTTGTTATCTGCTGCGACCCGCTTTAAGCGACAAATGGCCACGGGTTTCTCTTCTGTGCGCACCCGCCGACAAGCCGGCTCACAGGGGCGGTCGCAAGTCCGGCCTAGTACCCCAGGGAACACATTGGAGTCCCAGTTCAGCATATAAGCTTCGGTATATCGCTCTTGGGCGATCAGGCGAATGTATTCCGGTACCGGCGTATGGGCGGGACAGGCCCATTGGCAATCCACTACTTTGTGGAAATAGTTCGGGTCGAAGATATTGGTGGGTTGCATTGGCATAAGTCGTGTTGCCCTGATCCTAAACTAAGGTTCTATCCTAAGGTTCTCGCCAAAGGGTCTATCCGTTTGCAAATTCACGCTAAGGCGGCGCTAACTTCCCGTTGCGCAAACTAATTTTCGCGCCAGAGAGTACCCCATTGAATCGAAGTTGGACACCCCACCAAAATTGGGCTCATCGGCTTAGTTAACCTGGGCCCGCGAGCGGTCTAGACGCGGTTCACCTGGTGGCTACTGAATGCTGAGCTCACCGACTTGGTTCAGCAGGTCCATACCCAGCAAACCCTGGGTCTGCGTTGGAACGGAATCCAGCCCAACCACCTCAAAGTTATCCAGCTCCAGACCACCAAACCGCAGTTGGTTAACCAAATAAACATCCGCCCGAATAGGTCCACCAGCGGTTAAGAGTCGAGCAACTCGATTTGCCGGCTGCACATCCAAGGCTGCCAGGGCAGAGGCGTCGATCGCCGTTTTGCTCGCCCCGGTATCCACCAACAGTCGCAGCGTTTCACCATTGACCTGAATTTGCGCGTACAGCGCCTCACCCTGCCGCTCTATAGGCAGACCGGCGGCGGCAAGTTGAAGCTGTTGTTGCACGTTGGCAACCTCTTGGGGTGCCACCCCAAAGCCACCGATAGCGGCCACCACCGACCTGGCCGCTTCTAGGTCATCCGCCTCAACTAGAGCAGCAGCCAACGCCAAGCGATGCTGATCGTTAGTCGGCTCACGTTGGGTCAGGTATTGATAAAAAGCAATGCGCTCGCCCAGGCTTTGCTCCAACAACAGCTCTGTCTCGCCGCGGATATACTCATCACGCAATTGCGCTGCTTTGGCACCAAGCTCGCTGGTGCGCGGAAAATCTAGGACTTGGAAGATGGGCTCGAGGGCCAACGCAAATTCGTCGGCTTGTGCATACAAGGCCGCCAGAGTAAACAGAGCGTCTTCGTCATGCGGGTTCAACTCAATAAAGGTACGCAATAGCTCAGCACCATCAACTACGGCTTCTTGGTCCGCCAATTCAAGCGAGATATCCATCAGCCTAGTGTGCATGTCGCTGTAAGTAGCGTCATCGCCGGCAATATTAGCCTCTTCCAGCAATTGCACCATGGCATCCCAATCTCGCGCCGCCAAAGCTTGCCCAAAGGCCGGAGGCAAATGGTCATTGGGACCCACTTCAGGCACAGCAACTGGCGTGGGTACGATTGTCTCTTCAGCCGTTAGCTCAGCCCCAACCTGGGCCGATCGAGCACCATTGAGATAGCCGATGGTATAAGCACAGGCCAACACCGCAATTGCTATTAAGACACCACCCCATCGCATGACAAACCTCCGTCGCTTCACTCGGCGCACATGCGTACACTACGCGCTGCGCCACAACACCGCCAGCATGACTACTAGCAATCCTAAGATCAGCCTGCCTGCAGCAGACCAACCACTACCGGAGCAATCGGGCTTTGCCGAAAATTGGGCAAACCTGCCCGGTAGCGCTGCGGCCCTGGCCGCAATCAATGCTGCATCGAACCACGATGGCATCGGTATTATTGTGACGCCGGACACGGCTAGCGCGAATCGCTGGCTACGCAGCATCGAGTTTTTCCGCCCAGCCAGCCTACCGCTGCTGAGCTTCCCAGACTGGGAAACCCTCCCCTACGACGGCTTTTCGCCGCACCAGGATATTGTCAGCGAACGGCTCGCGAGCCTCCAAGCGCTCCCCAAAGCGAAACGCGGGCTACTTGTGGTGCCTATGGCCACTTTATTGCAGCGAGTTGCCCCGCAGTCTTTCATCGATGGCCACAGCATCGATTTGCAGGTCGGCCAGCAGTTTGATCCACACGATCAAAGACGTCGTTTCGATGCTGCCGGCTACCAAGCGGTAGATACCGTGGCCAACCGCGGCGAGTATGCAATCCGTGGCAGCTTGATGGACATCTATCCCATGGGCGCAGAGCAACCGATTCGGATCGATCTCATGGATGATGAGATCGAAAGCCTACGAACTTTTGACGCCCAGACCCAACGCACCGAAGAACGGACCGATAGCTTTGCCCTGCTACCGGCCAAAGAGTTCCCGTTAAACGACACGGCCATCGCCCGCTTTCGTGAAACCTGGCACCACACGTTCAATGTTGATGTACGCCGCTGCAGCTTGTACCAGGATGTGAGCCAAGGTTTTGCCCCCAGTGGGATTGAATACTACTTGCCCTTTTTCTTCGATGAGCTTGGCAGCTTGTTCGACTATCTACCCGCCAACAGCTGCTTGTTTTGGAGCCCAGAAATCGTCGGCAGTGCGGACGTCTGCGCCCAAGAGTGTTTAGACGATATCGCCGCTCGATACGATGAGCTCGGTCACGACATCGAGCGCCCGATACTCAAGCCAGAAGCACTTTGGCTAAAGTTTGATGAGTTGTTTGGTCGGCTCAATCAGCTCCCCCAAGTCAACCTGTGGCCCGCAAGCGCGAAAAGCAAAATAGTGCATCTCGACTTTGGCGCCAGCAAGCTGCCATCGCTGCAAGTAAACCATCGCGCCAAAGAACCGGCGGCTGCGCTACAACAGTTTTTATCAAACCAACAACAACCCACCTTACTCATTGCGGAATCCGCCGGCCGACTCCAGGTGCTGGACGAATTTCTACGCCGAGCCAACATCGCGCTCCCCCAATACGCGGACTTCAACGAGTTCTGCGAGGTCGGCGCTAGCGGCATTTGCATTGGCACCTTAGACCGCGGTTTTGCCTTGGGTAGCATGCAACTGATCACCGAGTTTGATCTGTTTGGCGAGCGCCCAGGCCAAAGCGGCACTTCAGCACGAGTACGTGGTGGACGCGCCGTTGATCCTGAGCAGGTTATTCGTAACCTTACGGAGTTGCATCCAGGCTCTCCCGTGGTGCATCTGGAACATGGGGTGGGCCGTTACTTAGGTTTGCAAACACTGTCCATCGACGGTGCGGACAACGAGTTCCTGGCCTTAGAGTATGCGGAAGGGGCCAAGCTGTATGTGCCGGTCACCTCGTTGCATCTTATCGGCCGTTACTCAGGGGCGGAAGAAGTCACCGCCCCGCTCCACCGGCTCGGTTCCGATCAGTGGGAAAAAGCAAAACGCAAGGCGGCAGAACGCGCCCACGATACCGCAGCAGAGCTGCTCAACATCTACGCGCGTCGTGAGCTTAAACCGGCTTATCAATTTGCCGAGCCTGGCGATGACTACCAGCGCTTTGCAGAGCAGTTCCCGTTCGAAATGACCCCAGATCAACAACGCGCGGTAGACGAAGTTATCGCCGACTTGGTTGCCGATAAAACCACCGACCGCCTAATTTGTGGGGATGTGGGTTTTGGCAAAACAGAGGTAGCCATGCGTGCCGCCTTTGTTGCGGTTAACAGTGGCAAGCAGGTCGCCGTCTTGGTACCCACAACCTTGCTGGCAACCCAGCACGGAGAATCCTTTAAGGATCGCTTTGCTAACTGGCCGGTAAAAATAGAAGTTATCTCGCGCATGCGCGTTGAAAGCGAGATCACCGAAGTGGCACAACAGCTAAAAAAAGGCACGGTGGATATTCTCATCGGCACACATAAGCTGCTCAACCCCGCCATCAGCTTCAAAGACCTCGGCTTGGTGATTATCGACGAAGAGCATCGCTTTGGTGTGCGCCAGAAGGAACGCCTCAAAGCGTTGCGATCCGAGGTCGACGTGATCACGCTCACCGCAACGCCTATTCCGCGCACGCTAAACCTAGCGCTGTCTGGACTGCGCGAGCTATCCATTATTGCGACGCCGCCAGCCAAGCGGATGTCGATCAAAACCTTTGTTCAAGAAAAACGTAACCAGGTTATTAAAGAGGCGATCAACCGGGAGCTACAGCGAGGCGGCCAAGTCTTCTACCTGCACAACGAAGTGCAGAACATCAATGACTGCGCGCAGGGCATCGCCGAGTTGGTGCCTGAAGCACGTATCGGCATTGGCCATGGGCAAATGGCCAAGCGCGAGCTTGAACGTGTCATGAGCGAGTTTGTGCACCGGCAACTCAACATACTGGTGTGCACTACCATTATTGAAAACGGTATTGATGTGCCTAACGCCAACACCATTATTATTGATCGTGCGGACAAATTTGGCTTGGCCCAGTTACACCAACTGCGTGGGCGTGTGGGTCGGTCTACCCGTCAAGCCTACGCTTACTTGCTAACCCCTCACCCTAAATCCATCTCTGCGGATTCCCGTAAGCGGCTCGACGCCATTGAAGCCAGCGGTGAGCTGGGCGTTGGCTTCACCCTAGCAACCCACGATCTTGAGATCCGGGGTGCGGGCGACATGTTGGGTGATGGCCAATCCGGGCAGATTGAAGCTGTTGGCTTTGCCCTGTACATGGACTTGTTAGAACGTGCGGTGAAAGCCATCAAAGATGGCAACACACCAGACTTAGACAACCCGCTTGAGCCGACCAACCATGAGGTCAATCTGCACGCCACCGTGTTAATCGCCGACGACTACCTGCCGGATGTGCACACCAGGCTTATCCTTTACAAGCGCATTGCCAGCGCAAAAACCACGGCAGAGCTTGACGACCTCAAGGTTGAAATCATCGACCGATTCGGCCGCCCACCACCAGGCTTGCTGCGCTTGTTTGCTGTGACCGAGCTGAAGCTGCTAGCGGAACCCTTGGGTATCACCAAAATTGATTTTGGTGAGAACGGCGGCCGCATCGAGTTTTCTAGCAACACCAAAGTGGACCCGTTGAAGGTCGTAAATCTGGTACAGTCTCAACCCCAAACTTATCGCTTAGATGGCGCGACCCTGCTACGAATACGGGTCGAGCTAGCGGATTTTGAAGCGCGAGGAACATTCGCCCGTGAGCTATTGCAACAACTTGCTGGATCTTAACAAGCCCATGCCAACCCAAGCGAAACCTTGGCGCACACTATGCCTGGTGGCTAGCGTTTTGCTCTGCGCACTGACCAGCCTCCCCGCATCCGCCAAATTTGAAGACTATCTCACCAAACGTTGGTTTAGTATCGAGGTGATTGTTTTTGAACGGTCCAACATTGATGACAAAAATACTCTAGAAGCCTTAGCCAACCCTCGCCCAGGTTCCGATACGGATGACGCCATCGATAGCAGCACATTAATCAGTGAGCCGCTAACCGCAACAGACCCCGATGCATTGCTCGACGCCGAAACGACGATGACGGGCGCACGCGAGCCAACCGAGCAGCGCTTGACGCTCGAGACACAGCTGTTTGAAGAAGACAGCACGAAAGAGTCCATACGCGTCGACTTCCTTGAGGCGATCAATGCCTATGAACAAGAGCTTGAATCGCGCAACCTCATCTTTGAAGCAGACGCTAATCCAAGGCTAGAAGATGAGTTGCAGCGGTTGCAACGTCCTCGCAACCATACTGTGATATGGCGCGGCAACTGGTTGCAAGCTGTACCGAATCGTGACGAACCCGAACCGCTGGAGATAGCGGTTAACGAGTTAGAAAGTGGCGAGTACCAACTCACCGGCAGCATCGAGGTTACCGTAAACCGTTATCTGCACCTGCACGCACAACTGTGGTATCACGACCCTGCCTTTGGCGACGAGCTAGGCGCGGACTTTGCCGCACAGGACATGGGTCCAAGCACTGCTGCTGGACAGCCCCAAGGCCGGCCGGGCCCGCTAGCGCCTGCCACCAACGGACCTGGCTCTAGTCGCTTTGATGATCAGACACTTGCACCCACCCTGAACGACCAATCCTCTCAGGCGCAACAACAGCCTGAGCCGTTGTTTATGGTACTCGATGAAACCCGTCGTATGCGCAGCGGCTTTTTGCACTATTTGGACCACCCAAAGCTAGGGATGCTTGTACGCATAGACAAGATAAAAGTCCCAGAGGCGCTGCTAGCTCAGTACAAGTTGTTTGAGGCCAGCCAAAAGTAGCTGCTCTAACCCTGGCGCCGCCGCATGAGCGATGGCTCGAACTTCGTCCACGGCAATAGGCTCCGCGACGACCCCGGCTGCGGGGTTCACCACCAAACACAAGCTGGCATAACTTAAGCCACGTTCTGCTGCTAACGATGCTTCAGGCATGGCCGTCATCCCTACCAAGGTTGCGCCGTCTCGAGCCATACGCTGAATTTCGGCTGCCGTTTCAAAGCGTGGCCCTTGAGTGCAACCATAAGTTCCGGTTGGTTCAACCTCAATCTCTAGCTGGGCGGCCGCCGCCAACAGCGCCTCCCGCAGACGCGGCGTAAAGGGCTCGCCGAACTCCACATGATCCACCGGTGCCTCACCGTAAAACGTGTGTTCACGCCCGTAGGTATAGTCAATCAACTGGGTTGGTACCGCATAAGCACCAGGCTGCAAACTGGGGTCGATACCGCCGACGGTGTGGCTGGCGAGCACGTCACGCACACCCAACTGGCACAAGGTATCAATCACCGCGCGGTAGTTCACTTGATGCGGCGCAAGCCGGTGTGGAGCGCCATGGCGTGGCAACACCACCAGGTCGCGGCCGGCAACTTCACCTATCCACAAAGGTCCCACCGCTCGACCAAATGGGGTTGTCGGCGTGGCAAACTGTGGCCATTGAGACATCAATGGCAAGGCAGCAGAGCCCACCACAACAGCCAAGGGGTTATCTAACTTAGGTAAGTGCTGTAACGGGTCCATCAGGCATTTGCCTCGTCGGTAACGGCTAAGGCGCCGGGTTGAGTAAGCGGATCATCCACAGGCAAAGCATAGATACCATCTAAATTGCGCCAGTAACCGGCGAGGTCCATACCCCAGCCCAACAAAAACCGATCCGGACATTGCAAAGCAACAAAATCGGCGGAGGTCGACCGCTCAGCCGCAATCTGCTTATCCACAAGCACAGCGCTGAGCACCTCACTCGCCCCTTGCGCCTGCGCCCAGCGTTGCAACTCGGCTAAGGTCACCCCTTCATCCAACACATCATCAACCAAGACAACAGATCGATTCGCTAAAGATGCCTGTGGCTCAACCCGCCACTGCAACTTGTTGCCGCTAGTGCCCACGCCATAACGGGACACCTGCAAATAATCGCACTCTAGCGGAAAGTGCAGGCGTTGTTGCAAAGCGCCAGCAAAGGCTAACCCGCCCTGCATCACACAAAGCAGCAACGGGTTAGATTCCGCACAAGCTAAGGTCAGGCGCACAGAGACCTGATCTATGGCCTTCACCACTTCAGCGTATGGGACAAGCAATTCGGCACGCTCGCGAGCGGCCAGCAATTCGCGGTTTACAGGGACCATGCGATATCAATCATCGTTGCACAAAGCGTTAGTCTAGCGAGGCAGTCCCACTATTGTTAGTAGGTAAACCAAAAGCCTCAAAAGAAACGGGTAAACTCAAGCTGCAAAAAATCATCGCGCTGCAACGCTGCAGTTTTTTGCTTGGGGTCGACTAGCAATGCTAGCAGTGAGTGCTGCTCTGGACGTTCCGCACCAGCAAACAGGCGTGCCTCAAGTGCCAGTTGCCAGTGCTGTCCCAAACGTCGATTGGCCTCTATTGACACAATGACCTCATCGCTGTGGGTATCCCAAATAACACCCAGCAACGCCTGGCTGTCGTAAAGGTCGTTTAGCTGCCAGCGAGCGCCAACCGCTAGGTCACGCTCGAAGAAGCTGTTCGTCGTTTCATCACCCCGCTCATCAAACATATACTCGAGCACCAAACCTAAGTCGCTGCGGCTACCAAAAGCGCCCACCAACGTACGCTCTAGCCCAAGATTTGCTGCGGCGTAACGCTCCCCATCGCCGCTCCGGCTAATGGCCTCCAGCTTAAATGCCCAATCCCCCAGGTTCGCTTGCGCATCTAGGCCGGTCTGATCAATGGTGGTGTAATGCGGTCGCAACTCAAACTCATTGGCACCCAGGGACACAAGGCGCAGCTGCGGATCCCGGTTGGTGCCACTGAAGTGATACACACCAAAATCGACACCAGCCAAGGTGTGGCTCCAACGCATAGCACCATCGACACGATGCTCTTGTGCGGCCGAGGCGTATGTCGCTCGGTCTGTGTTGATCGGCAACAAGGCTCGCAAGCGCCCCTCATCCCCAGGAAAAGTCCGCTCCCGAAAGCCCGTTAACAACATCAAGTCGACGATACCCCAATCGCGTACCAGGGACAGTTGCACCATGGGTTGGCCCAACTTATCTTCCATATCAATGTTTTCAACCAAATCCGTTTGGTTAATGACATCCACCAAATGATGAAATTCGGTCACGCCCCAAAACACTCGACGCGCGCCTAGGTGCAACTCCCAGTCATTGCCAACGGCTGAGGCAAACAGCTCACGCATATCAAAATGCGTCCGCTCGCTGTCTTGTGAATCAATCCGTAAAAACGGGGTAGCGGTCAACGAGCGCCGACCGTCTTGCCAGCTACGCTGCCATTGCAGGGTCAAACTGGTGGACGCTTGCCAACGATCCTGCCCTACATTGCCAGAGTCGAGATAGCTGCGCGATTGCATACCTAGGTCCAGATCGAATTCTTGTTCAACCTGCCTAGCTATAGGGTTGCCTGGTGGCTTGCTCACAGGCGAGCTGGGTTGCTTGCTCAAGGCATTGGCCACCGGATCCGCTTTGCCAGCGGATAGGGCGAGAACCGCCTTGGGGCTTTGTGACTGTGCAGATGAGATCGCGACCGGTTGTTTTTGCGCCCGCACTTGGTGGCTTTCTGCATACTGCCATGTTGGCCAGCTATGCGCCTGAGCCAAACGTTGAACGTCGAGGCAACGGGATGGGGTTAACGGCTGGCTTGCAACACGAAACCCTTGGCTGGCATTGCTGGTGAAGGGCAGCACTTGTGTGGCGACCTCCAGCGTCCCCGCCACTTTTGCTGCCCAACGCTGGGCCGCGCTTGACGTGCTAAAGCTACCAAAAACAACCCGTTGGTATTCGTTCGCTCGCAACGCGCTGGCAACCATAAGCAGCAAGGTGGCGCTCAACAAGACAACCAGCCACCGGCGCATTGTTAACGTACGCGTCTGAGGCTATTAGCGCTAAAGTCACGATCTGCATCTAGGCCCGTGGCAAACCGATAGTTGTGCCAGCGCAGCTCGGTGCTCTTACCAGACTGATGGTTGTTCATCACCAGATTCAGCGCACGCCAATGTTGTTCATCGAACAATTGGTAGTTCGCAACGTCTAGGGTTTTCAGCAACTCGCCTCGTCGATCAAAGTAGTCAATTTTTTGCGTGAGCAGCGCTTTGGTATCCAACCATTGCTCCTGCTTGGCGTAACCCGTGTGCTCGTCCTTGGCGATGCGCTGCAACACGTAGCAGTCACCCGCTTTGCACGGAGCGGTTCGCAACAGCTCGTAGCTATACTTGTCGACCTCTTGGGGCGTCAAATCTTCAAAGGCGAACTCGCTACTCAAAAATGGGCCGGAGCGGTTTTTGGAGGTGATCTTTTTGACTCGCTTGATCGCCGGCAGGTATAGCCACTGGTCGTCTTGCCCCTGCTTGTGTGCATAGCTTAGGAGCGCAGTGCCTTTGACCGACTTTGGCGTTGAGAACACCACCAACAATTTATCGCCATCGCTGGGCACTTCTAGCTGTTTGATACTCAACTCTCGCTGGGTACTTCTGCCACCCGCGGTCCGTAACACCATCTCCAGGTCTACTTGCAGATCGATGTAACCGGAATCATGGGTATCTGCGGCCAGCGCAACCAGCCGGCCCCGCTCGCTTGGCGTTGCGGCGGCAACCAGCTCAGCTTCTAATTTTTCGCCCAGGCTAACGGCAGGCTGGGTTTCGGCTATCGCTCCTTGCGTGGCCAACCAGGCGGTCACAGCGAAACCCAACGGCCGGAACCCGGCAGCTAGGCGATGAGAAAACGTCAAGAAGGACAAAATAACAAAACTACCTCGTAACAAGTCAGGCATCTTAGGCAAGCCTTCCTTGGGGTGCAAATTCACGGAGTCTAATTAAACCAGTAACTTGCGAGATGGTGCTAACCAATCTTATAGGTGGCAAATTGAGGACACCCCTGTACAAATAGCCAGATTACTGTATATTTTTCCATATATTCATTATGCCGCTATACGTGGGTTGCTTCAGCCACTTCTAAAACAGGATTTTTATGAGCAAATCATCCACCAATCTCCTCGCCTCCGGCGAGGTTCGCCTAACACCCAGGCAGGCCCAAGTGCTTGATCTGATTCGCGCACATATCGCCGATACCGGTTACCCGCCAACCCGCGCAGACATCGCTCGAGAGCTGGGCTTCAAATCACCCAACGCGGCAGAGGAGCATCTCAAAGCCCTTGCCCGCAAAGGTGCCATTGAGATGATCCCTGGCACTTCTCGGGGCATTCGCTTACCTGAAGAATCTGGATTACCCATTGTCGGTCGGGTTGCAGCCGGTAGCCCTATCCTGGCCACCGAGCACATCGAAGACCGGGTTGATCTAGCACCAAACTTTTTTCGCCCGCGCGCTGACTACTTGCTGCGGGTCAATGGCGACAGTATGTGCTTGGCCGGCATCCTAGACGGAGATTTGCTGGCGGTACACAAAACGACTGAGGCCGCTAACGGCCAGATTGTCGTGGCCAGAATCGAAGACGAGGTCACGGTGAAACGCCTGCAACGCACGCGTACTCGCAGCAAGCTGTTGTTGCTACCGGAGAATCCGGATTTCGAGCCCATCGAGGTAGACCTGAAGACCCAAGAATTTGCCATTGAAGGTCTGAGCGTTGGGGTCATTCGGCAGAACCTGTAACAGCTCGCAAGCATCACGCGTTAGTGCAACACCACTGGCGCGGTGCTCACCTGATCGTCAAAGTCGTCAACATCCGTATCAATTTGCTCCGCACGAACGTCCAAACGCCGCTCTAAATCGGTGTCCAAACCAGACTCTAAAACAGGCTCCAAGCTAACATCACCGGATGCAAACCCGGTTTCGCCGCTGATATAGGCGGTCGCGGCTTCTATCATTGCCTCAGCAACCCCCAGCGAATCGTCGCCGAGCATATCTCGCACTTCCGGAGAAAAACGAATGCTCACCAGTGGTTTTTCAACATCACTGGTACGTCGACTCTGGGTAACCGGAGCCTTACTTAGATCGCTAATATCGTCTGTCGCATCATCTGCGGCTTCAACCAATACGACGTCGCCATTTTCAAGGCACAAAATTTCGAGAATTTTCATGAACAGACTTTCACTAAACGACCTTTGCTCCCACAGCTTGTGCCATTGAATTAACGCTGGTTCGGTTTACGAATCAGCGCTGTCGGACTTTTTGGTTGTGGCTTTTTTGCTTGTCGCCTTCTTGCTCGGCGCTTTGGTCCCACTGGTGGTTTTCTTGGCCTTCGCTTTCTTCTTTTTTGCGGGGGCTTTTTTCTTCGCTGCCGCCTTTTTCTTCGGCGCCTTTTGCTCTTCTACCCACTTGCCATCGACATAGAATGCCTTCCAGCCGGTTGCCTTGCCGTCAATTTCTGTTTGCACGTATTGCTCTTTGGTTTTGCGCGCAAAACGTACAACCGACGGATTGCCATCCGGGTCTTGGGTCGGCGCCGTTAGCAAATACGCAAACTTTGGATCGAGCTCGTTGGAGTGCGGCATCAGTTCATTGATCAGCGGTGCGCGCGTTTCCCTATTTTTAGGAAACTGGCTCGCTGCCAAGAATATGCCTGCGGCACCATCACGGAGCAAGTAGTGATCTTCAACCTTCTCGCACAGCAATTCAGGCATAGGTACTGGATCCGCTTTTGGCGGAGCCGGCTCGCCGCTGCGCAGCAACTTGCGGGTATTCTTACACTCCGGGTTCATGCACCCAAAGTACTTACCAAAGCGACCGGATTTAAGTTGCATCTCAGCGCCACATTTGTCGCAATCCAAAACCGGACCGTCGTAACCCTTGATCTTGAACTTACCCTTTTCAACCTTGAATCCAGCACAATCCGGGTTGTTGCCGCAAATGTGCAGCTTTCGATTCTCATCAACCAAATAGCTGGTCATGGGCGTTTTGCACTTGGGGCACTTGATCTTCTTGCGTAGCAGCTTTGACTCACCCTCGTCGTCCTTGTCCACATCAACGACTTCGTCGACGGGGATCAGGTTAACGGTTTGGGTGCAGCGCTCTTTGGGCTTTAAGGCGTAGCCGGAGCAGCCCATAAAGACACCGGTGCTGCCGGTGCGAATTTGGAGATGCCGACCACAGTTGCCACACTCAAGATCTGTATCCGTTGGCGCGTTGTCGCGCATGCCGTCTTCATCGGATTTGGCTTGGACAAGCTTCTCGCTAAAGTCGCCATAGAACTGATCCAACACCTCACGCCAAGGCACGTTGCCTTCAGCGATCTTGTCCAGCTCTTCCTCCATCTGCGCGGTAAAGCCGAAATCCATCAGGTTTTCAAACTTCTCTACCAATCGATCGGTAACCAACTCGCCGATTTTTTCGGCGTAAAAGCGTCGGTTGTTAAGGGTTACATAACCGCGGTCTTGAATAGTAGAAATGATCGCCGCGTAAGTTGAGGGACGGCCTATCCCCAGCTTCTCAAGCTCACGTACTAGCGATGCCTCGCCAAACCTTGGTGGCGGCTTGGTGAAGTGTTGAACGCCTTCAAGGTCGTGTAACGACAATTTCTCACCAACGCTCAAGTCTGGTAGCACCGCCTCTTCTTCTTTGCGCGATTGCGGTGGCAACACTTTGGTGTAGCCATCAAAGACCAGAATGCGACCACGGATGCGCATGTCAAACTCGCCGGCCGTGACAATAATGGTGGTACTTAGGTATTGCGCTTGCGGCATTTGGCAGGCCACAAACTGGCGCCAGATTAGGTCGTACAACCGCACCGCATCTTCATCCACACCGGTTAGATGCTCAGGTTTGGTACCCACGTTTGATGGGCGAACCGCTTCGTGCGCTTCTTGTGCGTCTTGTTTGCTGGAGTAAACCAACGGCTTTTCTGGCAGGTACTTGTCGCCATAATTGTCTTTGATGTGATCCCGAACACTGTTCACCGCCTCTGCACTTAAGTTGGTGGAATCTGTGCGCATGTAAGTGATGTACCCCGCCTCATACAAACGCTGAGCCATGGTCATGGTTTTCTTCACGCTGAAGCTAAGACGGGTGGAGGCCGCCTGCTGCAACGTAGAGGTAATGAAGGGCGCGTTTGGCTTGGTTCGGGTTGGGCGATCCTCTCGCGAGGTTACCTCAAAGTCTTGGGAACGCAGGTTGTCTAATGCAGCGTTGGTTTGCTCTTCGCTGGTTGGTCGAAAATTCGCACCCGCCTGCTTGGAAATTTGGAACCGCGTGGGTTCACTCTCGCCAGCCCGATTCAAATCCGCAAAGGCTTCCCAATATTCTTCCGGGTCAAAAGCGCGGATCTCACGTTCGCGATTAACGAGCAGTCGAACCGCTACCGATTGCACACGTCCAGCAGAAAGTCCGCGAGCGACTTTGGCCCACAGCAGTGGCGATAGCTCAAAACCCACCACGCGGTCGAGGAAGCGCCGCGCTTGCTGGGCGTTGACCTGATCAATGTCCAGCTCACCTGGTTCTGCAAAGGCTTCCTGGATCGCTTTACGCGTGATCTCGTTAAACACCACACGCCGATAGCGATCTGGGTCACCACCGATGGTTTCCCGCAGGTGCCAAGCAATGGCCTCCCCCTCTCGGTCCAAGTCCGTGGCGAGGTAGATCATGTCAGCGTTCTTGGCCAACTTGACCAATTCGTCCACAACTTTCTCTTTGCCAGGTAGGACTTCGTACTCCGCGTGCCAGTCCGAATGAGGGTCTATCCCCATCCGTTTGACGAGCTGCTTGCGAGCACGCTCCTTTTTATAGATCGCACGCTCTTCTGGCGGCAAGGCACGGGTTTTCGCCGCTTCTGCTGCGCGAGCTTTGGGGTCAGACCCACGACCACCCGTGGGTAAGTCACGAATGTGGCCAACACTAGACTTAACAATAAAATCGTTGCCGAGATACTTGTTAATCGTCTTAGCTTTAGCGGGTGATTCAACAATGACCAACGAACGGGCCATAAGCCTCCTGGTTTTGGCGTGATTATGAATGTCGGTGCAAATCTAGATGACTATCTCTAGACAATGCCGGCGCCGTTATAAAGGTAGACAAAATAGGCTGTCAAGAATTCTCGTCACCTTCTGAGACTAGCAGCTGCTCATCCAAGGCCAATAATTGCGCTTCAACAGCCGCTAATACCTGGCCCACAATCGCCACGTCAGCCGCATTCACACTGGCATTTTCGTCCCAAAAGACCCCGACCAAACGACGCTCTAAAACCACCCCTAAAATACCTTTGGGTAATTTTTCCAAATTAGACAAGTTTTCTTTCAGTGACCCGGGCCACCCGCTTTCCGGCGGAAATTCGACGGTGGGATCAAACACCCAACCCGGCGCCACTTGGATAGCTGGTCGAACGGCGTTAGATTCCTGGCTGAGCGGTTGGGCAACCACCTGCCAGCCAGACAGGACGCGCAAGGGCTTCTCGAGATGTCGGCTATACCGGGCAACCAATCGAGTGCTATCGCGCTCCTCACCGCCAGCAGAAACACGCTCCTGGGCTGTGGGGTTGAGTTTCACCAGAGGTTTGATGTCTACCGTTAACCCCGCATTGCGAGCGGCCTGGCGCAGCGCGTTCAGGCGCTTGTCGCGCCCACTGGGTTTCAACCAAAGCACTGGGCCAAAGGCGGCAACCAAGATCAATCCAATTATTATCCAAGTCACTGTTTGTCCACCTTGCTGTCCACGCTGCTCATTCGAATTATGCCAAGCGGCGATTATGCCCAACGCTTGTGAGGTTTGTCGCATCAAGTCATGTTGAGGGAGGCTTCCAACCGGTGTAAGGTCCGCCGAGACGGGCCCAAACGGGACCTGAGCAAACGACCTAAGGTTGAGCGACACACCATGACCTACAAATGCATCCTACTTGCCGTAGACCTCACGGAAGAGTCACGACCCATTGCCCGCCGCGCTATCGCGCTAGCACAGGCATTTGAATCCGAGCTCCACCTAGTCCATGTGATTGAGCCACTGTCACTGGCCTATGGCGGCGATGTGCCAATGGATTTGTCCTCCGTTCAGGACCAGATTCACGAACAGGCAAAATCACATCTCGCCGAATTTGCCAATAGCATCAACGTACCGCCTACCCATCAGCACTTAATCTTTGGACGTCCGGAAAGTGAGATTCAACGGGCGGCTGAGGCGCAAGATGCGGACCTAATTGTTGTCGGCAGCCACGGCCGACACGGTTTGTCCTTGCTGTTAGGCTCAACGGCTAACGGTGTCCTGCATGGCGCCAAGCGAGATATTTTGGCCGTGCGCGTTGGCGCAGACTCTGACTGACACTAGCGCCCCGGCGGTTAAAGCCAATGGGTTGTGGGAACCACTACCGGTATAGCGGTCTAACTTACTCAGTTGATCCTGAATTCACCGACACCTAAGGCCAACGCGGCTTTTGTTGTCCAACCTTGGCGAAGCAACAGTGACGTTCTTCCAAACTAGCGCTTCGGCGCAGCAACAACGCAAAAACTACGCGAGCTCGCATGGCGCCCTATTCGCTTGTTTGATCACCCTAGCGATCAGCCTGGGCTGGAGCGCACCAAGCCGTGCGCAAACGGATAACAGCTCAGCGGTACAGCCCAACGGGCAAGACTACGCCCAGCGCGCCACCTATCTGCGCGCAAAACGATATCTAGCAACCGGCCAGAAAGAAAACTTCAACATTGCATTGAGCAAGCTTGAAGGCTATGCCATTGCACCCTACCTTCAATATCACGATATGCGGCGCCGCCTTAGCAGTGTTTCTGACAAAGAGATGCACGCTTTTGCAAAAGCCAATGCTGACCTACCTATCACTCGTCTGCTACAGGCTCGCTGGCTGAAGGCCATCGGCAGCAGGTCCCAATGGCGACGCTATCTAACCCAATTTGAAAAAGCCAAGCTTGAGCACCTAAACAAAGATCTACAGTGCTACCGCTTGCGTGCTTTGTATGCAACCAACCGTAAAAAAGCAGCCTTTGCACAAGTTCCCGAGCTCTGGATATCGGGCAAATCCCTACCTAAATCCTGTGACCCCATCTTTGATTTGTGGATCAAAGCGGATCAGCTGACAAACACCATGGTCTGGCAACGTCTTAGCCTCGCGCTAGGTGCGAACCAACGCACCCTAGCCCGCTACCTGGTCAAACTGTTACCACAGGAAGACCAGGCGGAAGGCCAGCTCTTTTATCTAGCGCACCAGCAACCGCAGAAGTTTGCAGATAAAATTGCCCAAGCCTCCGGCGGTACGCCACAAAATCAAGACAGGCCCCGCACTCGACAAATTTTGCTGCATGCTGTGCAACGCTTGCTACGCAAAGGGGAAACACAGCAAGCGCAAACCTTGTGGCAAGCGCGCAAACATTGGGCTTTCACCAACGAGCAGCGCAGCCAAACTGAAGTCAACATCGCCTTAGCCTACGCTAATGCCGGAGAGTTCCCAGATACCGATGCCACCGCGTTACAAGGCTTGCCTGAAGTACAAGC
Source organism: uncultured Pseudomonadales bacterium (assembly GCA_938036875.1). Taxonomy (GTDB): domain Bacteria; phylum Pseudomonadota; class Gammaproteobacteria; order Pseudomonadales; family Azotimanducaceae; genus CALHVX01. The sequence goes on along the minus strand of CALHVX010000020.1, from coordinate 211,959 downwards.
AACCCAACTGCACGAGGGGCTTGCCATGGCTGCCGTTAAAAATCAAAATTGGAGTGCCGCCTACCACTGGATCGATCAGCTAGACAGTGCCCAAAAAGCGAAAAACCGCTGGCAATACTGGCTAGCACGCGCTTTAGAAGAAACTCAACACAGTTCGGACCGCAGCCAGCTTATGCTAGCGGCCTTAGCCCAGCGCCGCGATTACTACGGTTTTTTAGCGGCGCAACGCCTTGAGCAACCCGGAGTCTTAAACCGGTCGGTCACCGAGCGCGATGCAGTGGTCGAAGCAAAGCTACAGAACAACCCAGCTTTCGTGCGCGCCACCGAACTGTACGCAGTGCGAGAATTTATTGCTGCTGCACGTGAATGGCGAGGTTTGCTTTCGAATAGCAACCAACCTGAACGTGCCGCTGCAGCCACCTTGGCTGCGGATATCGGTTGGCCTAGACAAGCCATAGCTGCGGCCAACAAGGCGAAGCTACACGATGATACTGACCTGCGGTTCCCGCTTTTGCACATGACCCACTACCAAAGACAGAGCCATGCAACCTCGGTGCCGGTTGCCATGTTGCTGGCCGTGTCTCGACAAGAAAGCGCTTTTGATGAACGCGCGCGCTCCCATGCTGATGCCCGCGGCTTAATGCAACTACTACCAAGCACAGCAAAACAGGTGGCCACACGCGCGAACCTTGCCAAGCCAACCAACACATCGCTCTATCGCCCTTCCACCAACATTGAGATTGCCAGCCACTACTTGGCTACCCTGCTGGACCGCTTCAATGGCAGTCGCCCATTAGCGATTGCCGGCTACAATGCCGGTGAACACCGGGTCGACCGCTGGCTTGCAGACAGTGCAAATATGCCAATGGATGTTTGGATTGAGCGAATTCCTTTCCGAGAGACACGCAACTACGTCCAAAACGTTTTGGCGTTTATTCAGGTGTACAACCAAAAACTTAACCAGCCAAACCCACTGCTGCAAACTAGCGAGCTGTTTGTCCCCCTATTGCCTCAATCACAACCGACAACATCCGCACTAGCACAACGTGATTAGTGCCCGCGGCATAGGTCAAGCGCAATGATCGACATTGGGGTCAACCTGTTTAGCTCGCAGTTTGATGGAGAGCACAACCAACTGCTGCTTGAAGCTTACCAGGCGGGGGTTCGCGGCTTGCTCATTACCGGCACCACCGTCGCCAATAGCCAACAAGCGCAAAGCTACTGCCAACAACGGGATGAAGAGCGGACGCCAAACACAACCGCCTGCTTCGCCACTGCTGGTGTGCACCCCCACCATGCACAGGAAATCACCGAGCATTGGCTTCAAGACTTAGCCCAGCTCGCCAAACAACCCCAAGTAGTTGCCATGGGTGAAATGGGTTTGGACTACTTTCGCAACTTTTCAAACCCAAGCAGCCAAAAAAGGTGTTTTGCCGCGCAGGTGGCGCTCGCGGCAGAGTGTCAGCTACCGCTATTTGTACACGACCGCGACGCATCAACGGATACGCTGCAAATACTGCAACAGCAGCTGCTAGGCGCAGGCCGCAGCGACTTGAGCTGCGTGGTAATCCATTGCTTCACCGGTACGGCGGCGGCCTTGCAAGGCTATCTGGAAGCCGGTTGCTACATTGGCATCACCGGCTGGGTTAGCGACCAAAAACGTGGCCAGGCATTGCGTGAGCTGATCCCTAAGATTCCGCTGTCACGTTTGCTGATAGAGACCGACGCGCCCTATCTGCGCCCACAAAATGCCCCGGCGCCGCAAGACAAGAAACACAAAAGACGAAACACGCCAGCCCTACTTCCTTATGTCGCCAGCAGCCTGGCAAGCTTGCTGGAGATTAGCGAAGCTCAAGTGCAACAACACAGTAGTGACAATGCCAAACGCTTGTTTAACTTACCCGCTAGCGCCTTAGCAGCTGCACAACCTGGTGCGTCGTGAACGGCCAATCCAAGGTTTGCTCCGAGGTGGTCGCTGCCCCCAAGTCTAGTGCCAAAACCGGCAACCGCGGTGCCAGCGCGTCAAACGCTTGCTCACTGACGGCCCCCGGCACTGCGATGTCCAAGGTGGCTAAGGACATGCCAGCCAACTCCGGCATGCCGAGCAACAGCTCAAAGGCCGTATCGCACAAGCTACAATGCTCGGTAACATAAAGTATGAGTGATGCCATTTCTAAATCTCGTTTAGACAACGCTGCTAGCGACACAAAGTTGCGCTACGCCGATGTACAAACCGCCAAGCAATACCCATTTGCCTGCCAGACCCAACCCTTAACCTTTCAACCGCTGCCGCTTGACGATAACGCTGGGGATTGGGAAGTCGAAATAGACTTGCCACCTATACCGGCAGACAGCGTTGTAATTCCTAGCTACACCCAGCTGGGTGAACACAACTATGGTACCCAATTTACCTTGTGTGGGTCGCCGGGAATATCGTCGTTGCCATGCGTACCCAGCGTCACCCAGAAACCAAGAACCAGCACCGCTGTAACCACCAGCCAACTGGACGGCATCAGTACCCATATTGATTATTGGCTCACCGCTAAGCAACAGAGCGCATTAAAACTAAAGTTACGTTTATCCGGAGCAAAGCCAGACCCACGTTACCTACTCAATGTGTGTATTCGCCCGCAGCAACTCACTGGTGCGTTGAGTTTGGCACCACTTGCGACAGATCGTCTGTTGGGTCAATCCCAGCCAGTACGCCCGTTAAGCCAGCGACTCGGTCCGAATGCAATTCGTGGCGGCATATGCTCACCCACGGCAACCGCTATGGCGATGCGCCAGTTGTCACCGGGCGCTGCGCTGAGCTGGCCAAGCTTTGTTGCCGCCTGCCGGGATGGCGCTACCGGCATGTACGGGGTATGGCCGCTTAATCTTTATCAAGCAAGCCGCCTGGGACACCTGGGAGCTATCGAAACACTGACGCAAGCTACCCAAATCAAAGGCGTTCTAGAAGCGCAACTCCCGCTGGTCGCGAGCATAAAATATGCCAAAGGTGCACTGCTAGATGCGCCGCAGCCACAAACGAGCGGACACCTAGTCATGTTGCACGGGATAGACAACGGCTATGCGTTAGTTAGCGACCCCGCCGCACCTGCGGTTGCTGCTGTGTGCCGCCAATATCCGCTGGAGCAGTTTATGGAGGCTTGGCTAAGAAATCGTGGCGCTTGCTACCTAATGCTTCCAAAAGCTTGAACCTAAAGTCGGGGGCAACGATACTGGCCAAGCTATGCAAACGTTCAAGTACTTACTTAGATTCAGCCTGCTGGCCATAGGCTTTGCGCTCACCACCATGGGGCTCATGACCTGGCAAGCCAAAGGCTTCAGCCTCGACGGCTTGTGGTTTGATGGCTCCGGCTGGACTACCCATCCTGTCCACTTGTTGGTGCTGGGCATTGCAATGATCCCGCCGACTTTGTGGGAAATATTTGTGCTAGAAAACAGCGCAGCCCAGGAAGACCATTGACTAGCAGCCCCAGAGTTTGCTTGCGCCAAGTACAGCGCAGCGACGGGCCAGAATTTCTGACCCTGATGCAACGTAGCCGCCGCTTGCACGAGCCCTGGATAAGCCCCCCACGTTCAAACACCATGTTCGATCATTATTTAGACCGCGTCATGCGTGACGATCATGTTGGGTTGGTCATCCGCCGTATTGAAGACGAGCGCTTGCTGGGCGCCATCAACATCAACAATATCGTGCGCGGCTCTTTTCTTAGCGCATCTTTGGGCTACTACATCGGCTTGGGCTTCGACGGTCAAGGCTATATGGGTGAGGCCCTCAGGCAGGCAATCACCTACGCCGTAGAAGAGCTTGGCCTGCACCGTCTCGAAGCCAACATTCAACCCGACAATGTGCGCAGCATCGCCTTGGTTAAAACCAACGGTTTTCAGTTTGAAGGGCTTTCACCCGGGTTCTTATTCATTGATGGAAAATGGCGTGATCACGAACGCTGGACCTTCCACGATGCACGCACATCACTGTATCGCAGCAACACGCGAAGCTGGCTAGGAAGACGCACGGAGTAAACCGATGACACCAATCAACTCACCGCAAGCGGCCAAACTCAACCTTGCCATACTCATGGGAGGCCCATCAGCTGAAGCGGACGTTTCTCGCAGCTCGGCAAAAGAAGTTGCCAATGCGCTTAGCAAGCTAGGCCATGCCGTAACTTGCCATGAGCTTGCCGCAAACGTTGGCGCAGCGCTTGCGCTGCAACAACCGGATGTCGTGTTTCCCGTCTTGCATGGCCCACCTGGCGAAGACGGTACGGTGCAAGGCTTTTTAGACATCCTAGATTATTGCTATGTGGGAAGCGGCGTTGTTAGCAGCGCTGCCGCTATGGACAAAACTCTTGCCAAGCACCTCTATCGCGCTGCCGGCCTGCCCCTGGCTGAAGACTTGGTCCTGCCGCCAGGGCAAGATCCAGCAGCAGCAGCCCAGGATGTACTAGCTAAGCTTGGCGAACGTGTTGTAGTGAAACCAAACCAACAAGGATCTGCCATTGGAGTGACCCGGGTAACCCAAGCCGCAGCGCTAGAGCCCGCTATTCGTGAGGCCCTAGCTTCAGGCAACGGGGCGCTGGTTGAAGCCTATATCGAAGGCAAAGAAATTACGGTGGGGGTGATCGACTTAGATGGCGAGCAACCTGCCGCCTTTCCGGTGATCGAGGTTCGTACCGCACAAGGCGAGTGGTACGACTTCCACAACCGCTACGCGGTAGGCAGCAGTGACCACATCATCCCAGCAGAGCTACCCGCCAGGGTGAATGAAACACTGCAATCCATCGCCTTGCAGGCGCACCAGTTGCTAGGTTTGCGAGATTTATCGAGATCTGACTTTATTGTGGCACCAGACAACAGCATCGTACTGCTTGAAACCAATACCTTGCCAGGCATGACCCCAACCAGTTTGTACCCGGATGGGGCTAACGCCTTTGGTCTAAACTTTGAGGCGCTTATGCAGGCGTTGGTGCACAGCGCACTCAGTCGCGGGCGTCCTAGTACGCATGGACGTACTAGTGCCGCAGGGGCTAGCTAAAGAGGCTAGCTAGAGAGACTAGCTAGTTGTGCTAGGCGCTAGCTTCTGGTGCTAACTCATCTAAGCTTGCATCCAGCTCTGCCAAGGCATCCAAAGCCGCCGGTTGCTCCAGCAACGGCGGGATCAACGAGGTCACCACGCGAACTGCACTTTCATCATCAAACACATCTTTCGCGCGATCGATCAAACGTCGCTGCTCGGTGGCCATAAAGTCCAACATCTCCATCACCTCTCCGCCGCGCGAGCTTAGCTGGTCTAGCTGATCCAAGCCTTCGCGATACCCACTTTGAATTTCCGTGGTTCGGGTCATAGACATCTTGAGTGATAGCTCAGCAAGCTGCGAGGTATCAAAATCTAGTTCGCGCAACATGGAGGCGGCATCGTTCATTGATCCAGAGAAAAACTTTTGGGCCACCGCCGTAATATCCTCAAGCAATGCATCCACGGCCTTTTGCTCATCAGCAGACAAATCACCCTGAACATCCATCTTCACTAGACGCTCCATGTCCTCAGACCCAGTGGCATCTTCCAACGGCTTGTCGCCGGCATCTACACCACTTAAGTTGTTGCTCTTGAGGATGTCTAGCTGGCTAAAATCTAAGGTAATGGTGTCACCCTCTGCCGTGGTTAGGCTTAGCTTCAACTGGGTTTCTAGCTCCGAGCTAATCTGCTCCTGCTCGTAGCGGGCAAACTCTGCATTGGTCAAGGCGCTAATTACAACGTCTGGCGCTGGCTGGGTTGGCGCAGCAATCGGCGCCACATCAACCACCGGCGCCGTAACTGGAGGCGCAACCTGAGCAACGGGTTCTGATGTTGCTGGGGCCGCGGGCTCAACAGGCGCTGCAACGCTAGGTTCTTGTGGTGCGGGTTGCTGTACCGGGGTTTGTTGAATGGGTGCTTGTTGCATCGGCGCCGCCATAAAACCAAACGCAAAAACGGGCAACGCTAACATGATGGGCGCCCCATTTTGCGCAAACCCTGGAGACAAGATAAAGGGTAACGCAGCCGACGGCGCACCAAAGCTCGAACTGCCGTAGGCGTTGGCCGATTGAGCAGAGTTAACCGATGCCAAGCTATTGGTTGGGTTGCTAACTTGATGATCAGCGCTTGAGGCGGCTACCGCGGATTGAGGTGCTTGTGCACCCTGGAGGTTTTGACCACCTTGCGCATAGCCACCAAAACCTCCGAAGCCTCCGGCAAATCCGCCGCCCGCGACTAAACCAAGAGGCGTAAAAAAGCCAACAGTGCCTTGAGCTATCGCAAATTGAGGTACCGAAAACACAGGTGAGGCAAACGCAGAGCCCGCATTCGGGGTTTGCGCTACCGCGGTCGCATTGGTGCTGTTCGCGGTAGTGTGGGATTGCCCAGCGCTCAGCGGCGCAACCGCGCTAGTGGCGGGCGCAACCCCATTTGTTTGGCTTAGCGCTGCAGGGGCTTGAGCAGCCGCTGCATTTCCTTGATTAGCTGGTGCAGCCCCTGCATAACTTGACGCAGCGGGAAACCCATAACCCAATTGTACAAACATACCAAGCAATTCCTTTGACCCGAATAGCAAGGTTATCGGCAACGCTTGGGCAAGCTTTACTGGGTTTTAGAATACCCAGTAAAACTGCCGGCATGTCAGCCTGTCTGACTAAGATCTATAGGTCGTAACCTTTTTCGTTGTGCATAACTATATCCAAGCCTTGCTGCTCTTCTTCTTCTGTGACGCGGTTGCCACAAAGAAGGCCAACTAACTTAAGAATCACAAAGGTTACAACGGCGGTGTACCCCAGGGTTGCAAAAGCACCAATGGCTTGGGTGGTTAGCTGTTCAGAAATAACAATCTCTTCTTTACCCGCAAACAAGCCAAGCGCGTTGCTCGCAAACACACCAGTGAGCAAAGTACCGAGCAAACCACCAACACCGTGAACTGGGAAGACATCCAGAGAGTCATCAACCTGCAACTTTTGCTTCATCCAGTTGGTTGCATAGAAGCAAACAAAACCAGCCGTGATACCAATGACTAAGGCGCCGCCAGGCCCCACATAACCGGACGCTGGAGTAATGGTACCCAGACCTGCAATCACACCGGTTACCGCTCCCAGCGCACTTGGCTTACCATACTTAATCCACTCCAGAATGGTCCACACCAAGGCACCTGCAGCAGCGGAAAGGTGGGTAACCAACATCGCCATGGCGGCGTCTCCGTTTGCTGCCAAGGCACTGCCGCCATTGAAGCCAAACCAACCCACCCATAACATTCCTGCACCCATTACGGTGAGCGTCATGTTGTGCGGGGGCATGGGCTGACGCGGAAACCCGCGTCGGTTGCCGAGCACCAACGCCGCCACCAACGCGGCGACACCCGCCGTGATATGCACAACCGCGCCACCCGCAAAATCTTTAAAGCCCATCTCTGCAAGCCAACCACCGCCCCACACCCAGTGGCAGACCGGTACATAAACCGCAAACAACCAAAACGTGGTAAACAGCAACACCGCCGAGAAACGCATGCGCTCGGCAAAACCACCAATGATTAGCGCTGGCGTGATGATGGCAAAGGTCATCTGAAACAGTGCAAAACCCGACTCTGGAATATCGCCAACCATGGAGTTGATACCAATGTTCGCAAACATCAAGTTGCTGAAGTCACCAATGAAAGCACCTCCGGGTCCAAAGGCTAAGCTGTAACCGGCGACCAGCCACAAAACCGAAACCAAGCAAGCGATGACAAAACATTGCATCAACACGCTCAGCACGTTTTTGCTGCGCACCAACCCACCGTAGAATAACGACAAGCCCGGCAGAGTCATGAATAGAACCAACGCTGTAGAAGTCAGTACCCAAGCAGTATTGCCGGCACTTAAGCCATCTTCAGCCTGGACGACCCCCATACACAACATTCCGCACAGAACGCTCAAAATTCTTAACATGGCCTTTTCCCTCTCCCTTAGATGCTCTTTGTTAAATGCTCTTTTTGCTAGATACGACGGGGTTGTTGCAACCCGTAGTCTCTAAATTGTCTTTCTACTCTTATCCCAACATTGAACCCGCCGTTGGCAACGCACCATTTTGGTGCAAAACTAACAGCACTGAGTTGTCGCTCCCCTTGTGCACCAAGTAGGTGCGCGACTAAGTATGCCGTGCGCTTGTCTTGAGGTCGAGGAAGTTTGCTTACGAATTGGCGGCACATTGGTGGTACTAGGAGGCAGGCACACCTCTGCGCCCAGGGGTTGGGCTAGAGCTTACGCGCCAAAGCCCTCACCAACCCCGGCCCTTGATAGATAAAACCGGTATAGACCTGCACTAAACTGGCTCCCGCCGCGACCAGAGCGGCGCCATCATCTACCCCGCTTACGCCGCCGACACCAACAATGGGCATTCGCCCCGCTAGCTCTTCATGTAGCTGAGCGACCACCTGCCTAGACAGCTGGGTTAACGGCTCTCCGCTAAGACCACCCACCTCATCTCGGTGCACGCTATGAAGATCAGGTCTAGAAATTGTGGTGTTAGTGGCGATCACGCCATCAATTTCTAGCGCCACTAAGGTTTGCGCGACCAAACCGATGTCCGGCCCGGTTAGGTCTGGCGCAATTTTCACCAGTATTGGCACATTCATTTGAGCGTTCGACTGCTGCAACTCTTTGAGCGGATCAAGCAATTCGCGCAGCGCTTCGGGACTTTGCAAGCTACGCAGTCCTGGCGTATTCGGTGAGGAAAGGTTCACCGTAATGTAGTCGGCAAATGGAGCGACCGCCCGAAAACACTGCAGATAATCGTCTTTGGCTGCAGACAACTCGGTCACTTTGTTCTTACCGATGTTTACACCCAGACGGGTATCCACCAACTTGTCTTGTTCGCGTATGCGCTGCAACCGGGGCACCATGGCGGCCAAGCCTTGATTGTTAAATCCCATACGATTGATCAACGCACCATCTTTAACCAAGCGAAACAACCGAGGTGTTGGATTGCCTGGTTGAGGCTGAGGCGTCACGGTACCCACCTCCACAAACCCAAAACCCAGCCGCGCTAAGCCGGTGACAGCCAATGCATCTTTATCCAACCCCGCAGCCAGTCCTACCGGATTTGCGAAGCGCAAACCAAAGAGCTGTTGGGCTCGACCTGGAACCGGTCGAATCGGGAACGGCAGATGGCCGTAGGCGGCAAGACCCGTCATGCTGACCTCATGGGCCATCTCTGGGGGCATCGCAAACATCAAAGGTTTGGCTAGGTTATACACGCGCGCAGTTTAAACGCCGTAGGCAATGCGAACCAGCAACAACTGAGGCAAGCGCCTAATCTTCGTCGATTCGAGAGGTTTGCTCCGCGTTACGCGCGTGATTTGGATGCCGCCGGGTCGGCAGCACGCAAAAAACGACGCAATCGATGCTGAGCGTCAACCTCCAAGACAAAGGTTCCATGAACCCCATCTCGGCCCACATGCGGGCGCAACCAACGAGCAGGAAAGCGGATGGTACGACCGTCTCGAGCAGTAGCGACCACCGCTTGACCCTGCCCACGGTAGTAACGAAGCATCTCAGGCCCCGAAATGGCTAGATCTACAACAATCCTGGACATCGCTTCTATCCATTACCTGTGAAACACGCTCAATCAACGCCGCAAACACCACAAATACAGCAGCTTTTTGGTGCTAACTTGAGCTGTAAAACGGCGAACCCACCAATCAAGTATAGACGCCGGTGGACGAACGACGAACCGCCGTTACAATAAGCCGCTTAACCAACGAGTCGGACCCACTCATGCACAGCAGCAAATCTCTAGTTTTGGATGTCAACCAATGGCTTAGCAAACGGATCATTGGCCAGGAGCGACTGCTGGAGCGAATGCTGATGGCCCTGCTCTGCGGGGGCCACCTGTTAGTTGAGGGGGCACCGGGGCTCGCCAAAACCCGCGCCATCAAGGAGCTTGCCAGCGCGGTTGAGGGCGACTTTCACCGGATCCAGTTCACCCCAGACTTGCTGCCCAGCGACATCACCGGCACCGAAATCTACCGCCCCGAGGACGGCTCGTTCAAGTTCCAACAAGGGCCCGTCTTTCACAACCTGCTGCTAGCGGACGAAGTCAACAGAGCGCCGGCCAAGGTGCAATCGGCATTGCTTGAAGCCATGGCTGAGGGTCAAATAAGTATAGGTAGCCAGACCTATGCGCTACCCAACCTGTTTATGGTCATGGCCACCCAGAACCCAATCGAGCAAGAAGGCACCTACCCGCTACCAGAAGCACAGCTCGACCGCTTTTTGATGCAAGTGAACGTTGGCTACCCTGATCGTGATGCGGAGTTGTCCATTTTGAACCTAGTGCGCGCTGAAGCTGGCGCTGGCGTTACTGAAGCTAGCAAGCCAGAGCAACCGCCGGTGCGTTTAACCCAACAAGACATTTTTGCCGCGCGCCAAGATTTGCTCAACGTGCATATGGCAGACCCCGTTGAGCGCTACATAGTCGAGTTGGTGATGGCGTCTAGATCACCTAGTGGCAGCCTGGCGGACCAACTGGATTTTGGCGCCAGCCCTCGCGGTACCATCGCGCTAGATTTATGTGCACGCGCACTAGCTTGGATCGGGAACCGCGACTTTGTAACACCGGACGATGTGCAAAACGTTGCGCTAGATGTATTACGACACCGACTCATCTTGAGCTTTGAAGCCCAAGCACAAGGTTTTACCAGTGACCAAGCCGTGCAAGCGTTACTTAACCAAGTCGCTACGCCTTAATGCCCAAGACCGAGTTGGAACCTCAAACACCTGACACGCTCGTTAGCGGAGCGTTGCTAACGGGTGCATACGTTGATATCGCTGATCTGCTGCGCCTTAGGTTTAGCAATATGGCCAGCAAGCTGCGGCGACATCAGGCTAACGCCAATCAAAACGGCACGCGGCTCTCTAAGCTTCGCGGGCGCGGGGTAGATTTTGCTGAGGTTCGTAGCTATCAGCCTGGCGACGATATTCGTACCATTGATTGGCGTGTGACTGCACGTAAAAATGCACCGCACACAAAAGTGTTTCGCGAAGAGAAAGAACGCCCAACCCTTGTTATCGTTGACCAAACCCACACCATGTTCTTTGGCAGCCAAGTACGCCTGAAGTCTGTTGCGGCAGCCCAGGCCAGCGCCATTGCTGCATGGAATGCGCTGGCGCAAAACGATCGCGTGGGCGGCTTTGTGATGAACCTTGGAACCGGTTCGCTGCATCCACCCAAACACTCGGCCACAGCCGTTGCTCGATTCATGAGCGCCGTAGCAACCAGCAATGCAGCACTGAACCGGAGCTGCTACCGCCCAAATGTGGATCAACTCGCGGCACAGCTCAAAAGTGTTAGGCGTAATGTGCGCAGCAACTACCGAATCTACATAATCAGTGACTTCTTACCCTCTGCGGATTTTTGGCAAGATAGCTTGCGCAGCCTGGCACAACGCAACGATGTAACGGCCCTGCGCATTTACGATCCGTTGGAACGTGAGCTACCGCAAGATGATTTTTATACGGTCACCGATGGTAGCGAGCAGCAACGATTTGACGCCAGCAATGCACAGCTACGCACCCAATACCAACAGCGCTTTGACAGCTGGGGCGACGAGTTAAAACAAGCGCTAACCAGCAACGGTATTCGATACGCCACCTTGGCGACCAACAACCCTGACCTGCAAACGCAAGCTTGGTTATAGATGCAAGCTGATCCACTACAACAATTGCGCGATATTCACGTGCCCCCAGAGCCAACTTGGTGGCCTCCCGCGCCTGGCTGGTGGCTGCTGGCGGGGCTTTGCTTGGGCTTGGCGTTTTGGCTCTACCGCCAATGGCAGCACCGCCAACAGCAGCGAGCACCAATACGGCAAGCCTCTGCTCTATATCGCAAGTTACACACAAGCTATGTAGACGGCGAGCTCAACGCCACGGGCTACATACATGGCACCAACGAGCTATTGAAACGTTTGCTCATCCATACCCAAACACAACCCGATGCCGGTAGCGCAAACGACGAACACTGGTTGGAACTGCTTGACAGCATAGCCGGCACCACAGAATTCACCGAAGGCCCAGGCCAAGTGTTAGGTAACCTTCGCTTTGCCCCACAAGTTGCGATTGATGAAGCGGCTTTTGACCCATTGATTCGCCGCTTTATTGGGGGGCTAACCCCATGATCGAATGGCAATGGCCTTGGTTATTTGTGCTGCTCCCCATACCTTTGCTGGTCCGGTTATTCATGACGCCGCTTGACCAACAAGACAACGCACTCACTGTGCCCGACCTGCATCGCTTCACCTTGGCTACCAAGTCTAGCCAAAAAAAAATCCCAAGACGTTGGTCTACGGTTTTGATCCTATTGAGCCTCGCCTGGTTGTGCCTCGTCACCGCCAGCGCACGCCCACAATGGACCGGCGACCCAGTAAGCCTACCCACCAGCGGGCGTGACCTCATGCTGGCCGTAGATATCTCAGGCTCTATGAGTACTGAAGATATGCAGCTCCAGGATCAATTGGTGAATCGCCTGTTAGTCGTCAAAAGCGTGGTAAACAACTTTTTGGCGTCGCGCCAAGGCGACCGGGTTGGCCTGATCCTCTTTGGTACCAACGCTTACCTGCAGGCACCGCTCACGTTCGACCTAAACAGCGTAAGCAAATTGCTAGCAGAGGCACCCGTGGGTATAGCGGGTGGTAAAACCGCCATCGGTGATGCCATAGGCCTTGCGGTTAAACGCCTAAGGCAACGACCAGCAGGCGGTGACCGAGTCCTGATATTGCTCACCGATGGCGCCAATAATGTCGGCGAGGTAGCGCCGATTAAGGCATCGGAACTTGCGGCGAGTGAAGACATCAAAATTTATACTATTGGTGTTGGTGCAGACGAGATGCAACTTAAGATGCCGGGGCTATTTGGCTCTTTGGGCTCACGCATCGTGAACCCCTCAGCCGAGCTGGATGTAGAGACGCTGGAGCAAATTGCCAAGCTCACAAACGGGCAATTTTATCGTGCACGCAACACAGAAAAGCTCCAGGAAATCTACGCGATTATCGACCAACTGGAACCCGCAGAACAGGATGCTGAGGTGTATCGACCCATTACTTCCCTGTTCCATTGGCCACTAGCACTGGGCTGGTTGCTACTGATCAGCGCCATTGCCTTGCAATGGTGGCAAACACGCGCGGCAAGGCCGAGTCATGCTTGACGCCATCATGAGCAACTTCCACTGGCTGCGCCCTTGGTGGCTACTAGCTACCCTGCCGGCAATTGCCTTAACTATTGCTTGGGCAAAACGGCGGGCAAGCCGCAGTCACTGGCAAGGCCGGGTTGACCCAGAATTGCTAACACACCTGCTTGAACCCACGCCTAGCAAACAATCCAGTTTACCCGTCTGGGCACTTGCCGCGGCCTTTGCCTTCGGCGGGTTAGGGCTGGCCGGACCTACCTGGGAGCGCCTACCCCAACCGGTTGAGCAAGCAAACGATGCCTTGGTCATCATTTTGGATCTTTCTTTATCCATGTTTGCCGAGGATGTACCGCCGTCCCGTCTAGTGCGAGCACGACAAGAGATCACCGACATTTTACGCCAGCGTCGCGAAGGATTTACCGCGCTGGTGGCTTATGCCGGAGATGCGCATACGGTTGCTCCGCTAACCGATGACACCAAAACTATCGAAAATCTATTGAGCGCACTTAGCCCGGCCATGATGCCGGTGCTAGGTAGCAACGTTGGAACCGCACTCACCCTCGCACACGAACTCTTTGCCAACGCAGGCATGCCCCAAGGTCGCATCTTGCTGGTCACCGATTCGGTTGACCGCATGGGTGATGTCAGCGAAAACGCGCTCAAAGCCTTCCCCATCTCAATTCTCGGTATTGGCACGGCCAATGGTGGCCCCATCCCGCTTGAGTTCGCTAATCAACCTGGGCGCCAACTGCAAACCAATGACGGTGACGTTATTATCGCCAAGCTCGACACCGAACGACTAGCTCGGCTTGCAGACCTGAGCCACGGCAACTACCAGACTGCCGCGGTTGGCGATGCGGATATCAACCAAGTGCTAGCCACGACTTTACCAAGCGATGCCGACTTACAAGAAAGCGAACGTAGCTTCGATACTTGGGCAGACCGAGGTTACTGGATGATATTGGTTGCCCTGCCTTTGCTAGCCCTGATGTTTCGACGTGGCCTGCTCGCTTGCAGCCCACTAGCACTGCTGCCCTACTTAGCCCTCGGCCTGCTCGCGCCACCACCGGCCAATGCCGGCGTTTGGGATGACTTGTGGCAACGCCGAGATCAACAGGCCCACCAACAACTGATCGAAGGGCAACCAGAGAGCGCGGCCATTTTGTTCGAAGACCCTCAGTGGGCGGCAACCGCAGATTATCGCAGCGGCAATTACCCCAAAGCGGCCGAACACTACAGCCAAGGCTCTGATGCAACCAACAAGTACAACCTCGCCAACAGCATCGCTCGCCTGGGAGACTATCCGGCAGCTATCTCCCTCTACGAGCAAGTGCTCAGCCTGGCTCCAGACCATGCGGATGCCCAATTCAACAAAGCGCTCCTCGAAAAACTCCAAGAGCAGCAACAACAGGCTAGCGACCAAGAGAACAACGAGGAGCAAGAAGAAGGCGGCGAGCAAGGTGACGAAGAGCGTGATAGCCAACAATCCGGTGAACCGGACGAACCGTCTGACCAACAAGAGCAAAGTGATGCCGAGAGCGACGCTGAGCAAAAATCTCAGGAGGAGCAAGAAGCCAGCGCTGGCGAAGAATCTAAAGCCGATGAGCAAATGGCCGAGGCGCAGCAAACCCGAGATGAAAATACCGATGCACTAGAGCAATGGCTGCGTCGCGTGCCGGATGATCCAGGCGGCTTGCTCAAGCGTAAGTTCCAGTACGAAACCAAGCAGCGCCTGCGCGAAGGCGACTATCGAAACCGTGAAACGGACAAAATTTGGTGAGCCAACTTCTAAGCCAACACCATTGCCGATTTCTCCCAAGGCGAGCCCTGCTTCGGGCTTTTATGCTGATACTCAGCTTGAGTGTGAGCAATCCTGTGACCGCTGCCATCGAGGCCTTTGCTGATCCACGAAATCTAGATGAAATGGAGTCGCTGCGGCTAACCCTACGTATCGACGGCATTTCGGATATTGGCAAGCCGGACACGTCGCCGTTGAATCAAGATTTTGAGATACTCACCAGCAACACCACCAGCCAATATCGGAGTATTAATGGCAAAGTGGAATCTTGGGTAGAGCTGCAATTGATGTTGCGGCCTAAGCGCAGCGGTAAACTCACCATTCCAGCGCTAACCATCGGCAGCGATACCAGCCAACCGATTCGAATCCAGGTAAATCCTTTAGATCCCAACATCAAGCAAGCCATTGATGACATGGTGTTCTTCGAAACCGAGTTACAACCCAACCCGGTTTACGTCCAAAGCGAAACGGTGCTAACCCGTCGCTTGTTTTATAGCACCAGCGGCGGAGTCCAGATGTACAGCGAGATGCCGGGCGCCCCGGACATCGCGGATGCGGTGGTGCTACCCTTGGGTCAAACACGCGCTTACTCAACCCAACGTGACGGTATCAACTACGGCGTGGTGGAGCAGCGTTTTGCCATCATCCCTGAACGCAGCGGCCAGCTCGATATCCCCACGGTATCAATCACCAGCAGCATTCGCCTAATGAAGAATGGTCGTGTACGCCGTAGCGGCGTCCAGGTGACGTCTGAGCCTGTTAGTTTAGAAGTGCTGCCAATTCCGGCGGAGTATCCTGCTGATCAGCCATGGCTAGCGGCCACCAACCTACGTATCGTTGAACTATGGGCACCAAACCCACCAGTCTTCAACGTTGGTGAACCCATCACCCGACATATTGAGGCCCGGGTTACGGGCAACGTTGCTTCCGCTATACCTCCTCTCACTGGCAGCTCGCAGAACGATGCAAACGGTGCCTTCCGGCAATACCCTGAACCTCCCGAGCTAAAGGATGCAACCACCGCAGCCAGCGTCGAGGGCAGCCGTAGCGAACGCGTCAGCCTTTTGCCTACTACCCCGGGCGACGCTGACATTCCTGGGGTGAGCGTGACCTGGTGGGACGTTAAGGAGCAAAAGGTCCAAGTAACCAACTTGCCCGCCCAACGAGTGCGCGTGACCGGAACAGCGCCAGCCGTTGATCCCAATGCGAAACCCTTGGAAGAAACGGATACTCAGACTCCGCCAGCGGTAGCAGCCCCAACCTTAGACGTAGCCCCGGCCCCAGAAGCACCCTGGGCAAAAATATTGATCTGGAGCGTCAGCGCTTGCAGTTTCTTGTTGCTCCTGGGGTGGTTGTGGCAACGACGCCACAAACCACAAGCCGGTGCAGCAACATCGACATCGTCCAATCTAACCGAGAAACCAATAAGTCGACGACAATCGCTAAAGGTATTAGAAGAGGCGGTCAAAGGTAGCCCCGCAAGCATGCGGCAAGGGCTTATTCAATTTGCGCAGAATTGCTTGCAAGAGACTATTGAGTCGGAGCCTTTGCTAGGTAAAAAAGGTCTAATACCAAATCGACCGACGACCAAGCAAAGCATCACAAGCCAGCAGGCCATTGCCGCCCTGCAGGCACACGAGGCAACCCAACCGGTCTTGGCCCAACTCAACGCAGCCCTGTACAGCGGTGCTACAACAAGCGCCAACCCCAGCGCACCATCAGCGGATGCAGTGCTCACCGCTGCTCGGGCATTTGCTAAGCCCGCCGCTCAGCCCAAGTCCGCTGCCCTGCCCGACTTGTATCCAGCCCGTTAGGGGCCAGACCACTCAGCTAGACAAGCCTTTGCTAACAATCTCATACACGTCTTTCGATAGATCCGGCGCTGCGGCAATGGTTTCTAGCGCAGCGCGCATACGCGCACCACGAGCATCAGTGTAACGGCGCCAACGCGTTAACGGCTGCGCACAGCGTGCCGCGATTTGTGGATTGCTGGCATTGAGCTCAACGATCTTTCCGGCGAGATAGGCATAACCACTACCGTCAGCCGCATGGAAATTACGTTGGTTTGCTTGGCTAAAACCGCCAAGCAGGCTGCGAACTTTGTTTGGGTTACGTTGATCGTAGCTCGGGTGCGCTTCAAGCGCAGCTAAATCTGCGGCGGTTGCCAAACGATTCGACGCCATGATCCCTAACCACTGATTCACCACCAGCGCCTGGTCCTGCCAACGCTCAAAAAAGGCTTCTAACAGGCTCGAGCGTTTGTTTGCATCAAGCCAAGGGGCGTTAGCAATCTCCACCAGTCCGGCACGTCTATCCGTTAGGTTGTCGGCGTGCTCGTAGTGCGCCAGCAAGCGTTCGGTTTCATCGCGGCCAGATGCACACAAGTAACTCAAGGCTAAGTTCTGCAGCCGCCGTGCCGCCATCGCAACCGAAGTGGGTTTGTAAGCTTGGGTTGAACGGTTGGCTTCGTACAAGGCAAGCCAACCCGCGTTCAAGCGCTCGCCCAACTGCTGCTGCAAGTACTGGCGTCCGCCACACAAAGCCTCAACATCTATCTTGTCGACCTGCTCAAACAGATAGAGCTCGCCAGGTAAGGTCAGCATCTCAGCCATGATGCCTAAGGCCTCAGCACCGCGCTCGGCCGCCAAGGCCTGGGCAATCAAAGATTCCACCAGCAGCAACAACTCTGGGTCTAGAGCGACGGCTGCTTTGTTGGCAATCAATTCGTCACCCAGCCGCACCACCTCGTCTACCAGCAAAGATTGCAACACATCCCAGCGGGCAAACCCGTCGCTGTCATACTCGGCTAAAAATCTTAACGCGCTTGCCGGTCTATCCCAACGAACGCGTACCGGCGCGGAGAAGCCACGCAAAAAACTCACTTGCGGCTCCGCGGCTAGGCCCTTGATGGATAGCTGGCTTTGCGCTTGCAGTAGATGCAGCACAATTTCCCCTTCACGCAACTCAACCCGCGCAGAGTCATCGCAGTGCATCTGCAGATCATCCACAGCCAGCGGTGAACCATCAGCCGCCAACAGCGCCATAACAATCGGAATATGAGTAGGGCCTTTATCCGGCTGCCCGGGGGTTGCCGGCGTCTGCTGCGCAACGGTTAGTGCAAAGGTCCCGCCCTGCCATGTACTAGCAACCGTTAACTGGGGTGTCCCCGCTTGCTCGTACCATTGGCGAAATCGCGAAAAATCCTGGCTTGAAGCCGCCTCCATCGCTTGCACAAAGTCTTCGGTGGTGGCCGCTGAGCCGTCGTGACGGTCAAAATAGAGATCGCTACCCGCTCGAAATTTTTCTGCACCCAAACAGGTGTGGAGCATGCGAACTACTTCAGCCCCTTTCTCGTAGATTGTGGGTGTATAGAAGTTGGATATTTCCAAGTAAGAGCGTGGTCGCACCGCGTGCGCAAGAGGCGATGAATCTTCCGCAAACTGCACAGCGCGCAGCTGGTTGACGTCTGCTATGCGCTTGGCCGCCGGCGAGTGCATGTCGGATGAAAACTGCGAATCGCGAAACACAGTAAAGCCTTCTTTTAAGCTCAGTTGAAACCAGTCTCGACAAGTTACCCGGTTGCCAGACCAGTTATGGAAGTACTCGTGCGCCACCACCGCCTCAACCCGCTGATAGGCTAAGTCGGTCGCGGTATCCGGCGTTGCCAACACACAGGAGGTATTGAATATATTGAGCCCTTTGTTCTCCATGGCACCCATGTTGAAATCATCAACCGCCACGATCATAAAAATATCTAGGTCGTACTCACGCCCATAGACCTCTTCATCCCAACGCATTGAACGTTGCAATGCATCCATGGCATACCCACATTGATCTATGTTGTGGGGCTCAGAGTAAATATGCAGCACCACCTTGCGACCAGAGGCGGTGACAAACTCATCTTCAAGCAAGCTCAAGTTACCGGCTACTAGAGCAAACAAATAGCTGGGCTTTGGATGCGGGTCGTGCCAAGTCACCGTACGTCGACCGGCGTTAGTCACGTCCGCCGTGCAATTGCCATTTGCCAATAGCACCGGGTATTGCTGAGCATCTGCGGTCACTTCGGTGGTAAACACGGACAAGACATCTGGGCGATCTTGGTAGTAGGTAATCTTGCGAAACCCTTCGGCTTCACATTGAGTGCAATACATGCTGCCGGATTTGTACAATCCTTCTAACGCCGTGTTCTCTTCGGGCACTATCCGCGTACGCACCCGAAGCTCACACTGATTTGGGACGGCAAAGATGGTTAGCGACTCCGCATCCACCCGGTATTCGTTGCCAGCCAACACCCGACCATCGATGGCCAGATCCAGCAGCACCAGTTCTTGCCCAGCCAACACTAAGGCGGCCGGGTCAGTAGCGGCAGCATCACGCCTAACCAACTGCTGGCGACAATCCACAAAGGTTTCACCGTCGTGAATATCAACGGCCAGCTGTGTGGTTAGCGTGGCAAAGTCGGTTGCCTGGTAGTCCTCAAGCCGAATTACCGAAGAATTGGGTGCACTCAATTAAAAAGCTCCATTTGTGAATCATCATCAGCCACGCTCTGCGCACGGTTGCTTGCAGACTCGGTGGTTGACCTCGAAAGTTTAGCCTCACTTGACCCGGACAGGTTGGTAATCGTGACCGCCATGGAGGTCAAATTGCGCACGTTTAGCGCGCCTTGCGCAAACAACAGATACTGCCCACGAATACCAAGCAACTCACCTTCCACTGCCTCGCCCGCCTTCAGCTTAAGGCTTTTCGGTGACGCGTAGCCTTGAACTGGGTAAGTCAACTGCTGGGGTTGCTGAGACGGCGCCAATGCTGCTCCTGTTGGAAGCTTGGCTAGGCGCGATAATAGAGCGTCAGCCTGAACGCGCAAGTCTATGGGAGTTGCTGGTTCGCTGATCAACTTCCGCCAATTGGAGCGGTCACTAACCCACTGCCCCAGCGTTGCCTCCAGCGCACCTGCAAGTTGGCGAGTGTCGGTATAGAGAATGACCAACCCTTGCTCTGCTCCTTGGTCTGTCCAGCGCGTGAACTCTTGTCCCGGTCGAGTGATACCAACCTTAATATCGCTGCTGTTCGCGAGATAAACCAGATGCGGGGCAAAGCAAAAGGATTCACCCCACTGGGGCTCCCGACAAGTTCCCTTGTCGTAGTGACAGCGCGTCGGCGCCATCATGCACAGATCACATCGAGCTAAACGCTTAAAGCAGTTGTAACAATAACCCTGACTATAACTGCGTTTAGTCGCCTGACCGCAGTTGCAGCAATGAATAGCACCGGTGAACTCAAGCCGAACCTGGGCTCCCAGCCACTGGGAGATGGGTAGCTTCTCCCCACCCACAGGCCAATCACAGGTCATGGCAACCCCAGCCTCCGGCGCGGCTTGGTACTGCATCTTTTCACTGAACCCGCTATAGATATCCTGCATAGCCACGCTAACCTTGGCGTCTTATGCGATGCCATACGCCGGCACAAACCACACCACTGATCAAACCACCCCAGTGAGCGGCATTGGCAATGTGTAGACCAAAGCTAGCCGTGATACCAGTTGAGAACAACACCAAAAAACCCAGAAGCCCCAACGCAAAGCCTTGCGGTAGCAACCAAGCCTTAGAATTTGGACGCAATCTAGAGGAGGTCACGATAAAGCCCAACAGGCCATAATCGACACCGCTAAAGCCGCCGAAGGTTGCACCCGGGCTCCACAAATATTGAGCCCAGTTGCTAACGCCAGCCACCACCAAGACTAGGGTCAATAACCGTAACGAACCAAGCTGACCTTCTACCCGGCGACCCAACTCCCAAAGTAAGGCCGCATTGAAGGCAAGGTGCACAATGCCAAAGTGCAGCAGCATAGGCGTGAACCAGCGCCAAACCTGCCATGTCTCGCTTGGAATTTGCACATGGGGTGCCGTGGTAAAGGTGAACCAATGCACTAGGCCCGTGGGTGACTCCAGATTTAGGGTCAGCGGAAAGCACAGCACCAGCAACACAACCAGCACAGCGACCGCCGGGTTGTGTCTGAACCAACGAGCCACCTCCACCCGGCGCGGGGGCAACAGCGGTTCTGGCTCCACCACAATGCGCCCTGCCCGCCATTCATTGTAGTGATGGCGTACTTGGGGCGCATCGTCAGCGGTAGCCACTTCGATGATTTGCACCCCACTTTCTTCGTATATTCGGTGGCGCAGACGCTCCCCCCACAAAAACCGGGAAAAGTCGGCTAGATCCTCGTCAGTGGAGGTTTCAAGAACACGCAAGAGTTAGGGCTGCCTACAAGGAAATATATCCAGGAAAATAGTAACATTGGACCAGACAATAGTGTTGTCCAAGGGGGCACATGCAAGCCGTTGATAGCGAAGTACTAAACCAGATTCAGCAATGGTTGGCCGACGGCCAAAAGTGCTGGTTAGGAACTGTGGTTGAGACCTGGGGCTCATCGCCCCGCCCGGTTGGCTCGTTGCTGACCTGCAACCCTCAGGGCCAACTCGTGGGCTCTCTGTCCGGTGGTTGCGTAGAAGACGATTTGTTAGACAAATTGACCCAAGGTGAGCTTGCGGCTGAGCAGGCGCAGTTCTTCAGCTATGGCGTCACCCCAGAAGAGACAGAGCGCCTTGGTCTGCCCTGTGGTGGGCATCTGAACATTGTGGTGGAACCCTTAAGGCCGGACGCTACAACCAAAGCCCACTTTGCCCAACTGACCAGCGCCTTGACCTCACGCGAGTTGGTCCAGCGCCACCTTGACCTAACCAATGGTCAGTTCAGCGCACAGACCGTTGCAGAATACCAAGAGCTCGTGTGGGACGCGGCGAACCAGCAGCTGACTCACACCTACGGACCTGCTCACCAACTGTTTATCATCGGCGCGGGCATGGTCTCTCAGTACCTGGCCCAAATGGCCCTGATGCTGGACTACCAAGTCACGGTTTGTGACCCGCGTGAGCACCTGCTCGATGATTTCCCCGTGGCAGGTGTGACCAAAGTTCAAGACATGCCAGACGATGCGGTTCGTAAGCATGCTGGAGATAGCGCTTCAGCCATTGTGGCGCTGACCCACGACCCACGCATCGACGATATGGGGTTGCTTGAAGCCTTAGCAACCGACGCCTTTTATATTGGCGCTATGGGGTCGACCCGAACCTCGGCCAACCGCCGCGAGCGCTTGTTGGCGCTGGATGTGACAAACACCGATCTCGATAAGCTGCATGCACCTATTGGCTTACCCATCGGCAGTAAAACCCCACCGGAAATTGCGATTGCCATCCTTGCGGAGATCACCGCGGTGCGCAAAAGAGTACGCAGCGTTGCAGCAGAGCAATTGCAAACCTTAACCGCTTAGCGTCTGACCTATGTCGCCGATACAACAAGGCGCGCTCATCTTGCTTGCCGCTGGCCGTGGCACACGCTTTGGCAGCGATAAACGCCAACACGCACTGGCAACGGGTAGCAGCCTATTGGCCACGACGCTTATGCTGTATCAGCGTTACTACAAGCAAATTGTTGTCGTGCTTCGACCCGGCGACGAAGCGTTGGCGCAAAGCCTTACCGTCACTCAAATTGTGTACGCGCAGGATGCCGCTAAAGGCATGGGCCATTCGCTGGCTAGCGGTGCCGGCCACCTGTTAGCACTGGCGCCGACTTCAACAACGGTAACCGTCGCTTTAGCCGATATGCCCTACGTTCAACCCAACACGCTGCAACAACTGCAAAAGTGCAGCGCCAAGCTGACAGCGCCCTTTATCCTGCAACCCACCTACCAAGGTAAATCCGGCAATCCGGTGGTTTTTAGTAGCGATTACCTTGGGGCGTTTACCAAACTAACCGGTGATCAAGGTGCCCGCGCTATCATCCGCTCGCAACCCCAAGCTGTGCACTTGCTAGCGGTTGACGATCCGGGCATCCACCATGACATCGATCAACCACAAGATATCCTTACCTAACTTTTGCCACCTAAGCGGCTGGCCCAATCGAGCTTGCTGCGACAGGACTCATAAAAGCTGTGCTCTATGGGGTAGAGCAAGCGTAACGAGTGTTCGTACTTTGCAATGTGCACCTCGTCACCCACCACAAACTCCTGACGAATTTGCGAATCGCAAACCATTTTTGCGGTGGGATACCCCGCATCACCCAAGGTAATACGTAGCTTGCTGCCACCGCCAACCACAATGGGGCGTGAGGTTAAGGTGTGAGGAAACATGGGCACAATAACAATGGCATCTAAGCTGGGGTGCATAATCGGGCCACCTGCTGACAACGCATAAGCGGTAGAACCCGTAGGAGACGCAATGATCAACCCATCTGAGCGCTGGTCGTAGACAAACTCGTCATCCACGTAAAGTGAGAATTCCAACATGCGGGCAACGCTTGAAGGATGGACCACCACGTCGTTTAGCGCAGGCGATCGTACCAACTGCTCACCGTTGCGCATCACCCAAGCATCCAGCAGAAAATGCTCTTCAATCAAATACTGACCGGCCAACACTTGGCTCAGCTGTGCTTCGATCTGGTCCGGTGCGATGTCGGCTAAAAAACCCAAGCCCCCACGGTTCACACCAAGCACGGGGATCTGTGTGTGGGACAAATCTCGGCCCACGCCAAGCAAGCTGCCATCACCACCAACCACCACCAGCAAGTCACAGGCTTGAGCTAGCTGCTCACGACTAACACAGAGCTTGGGTTCAACTTGCAGCGCAACACCCGTGGGGTCATCAAACACTACCTGAAGCCCATGCTTCTCTAAATGTCGGGCCACTAATCGCACGCTATCCAGCACCGCGGCATCGGGCTGTGGTCGGGCAATCAACCCCACACAATGGAACTCAGTAGTCATAAGCTAATATCATTTTAATCAAAGCCAGGTTGGTTTTGGGGCTAGCGCACATTACTAGAGCAAAACAGCCGCGACAACGCTTGCATTCTGTCACGCGCTCGCTAGGCTGAAGACCCCTTCTAACCACTGGGTGTTATCCGTGGCGACCAATGTGACCAAACTTTTGCAACATCGCTATCACGAGGTGCTAGAGCAGGCTCGACTGACCACAGGCCTGGCCGGCGATTCAGACGATCTTTGGTCGTTGCTGCGAGTTGAAGCCGAGCGCAAAGCGATGGAAGAGCCCATTTTAGGGAGCTACTTCTACGCCACTATTTTGAATCACCAAAGCTTTGCCGATGCACTGAGCTTTCGCCTAGCCAGCAAGCTCGACAATCCAATGATCCCTACCATGCTCATTCGGGACGTTGTCAAAGAAGCGGCAGACGGCGATACCGACATGCTCAAGGCTGCGGAGATTGACATGCTGGCCACTTTTACGCGTGACCCTGCGTGCGAAGATTTATCGACGCCGTTCCTGTTTTACAAAGGCTTCCACGCACTGCAAGCGCATCGGGTTGCGCACTGGCTTTGGCACCAAGGTCGTCGCACCTTGGCCAGCTTCTTCCAGAACCAAATCAGTGTCAGTTTAGGCGTTGATATCCATCCGGCTGCCACCATCGGCTCCGGCATTATGCTCGATCATGCAACCGGCATTGTGATGGGCGAAACCGCGGTTGTTGAAGACGACGTCTCCATCTTGCACTCCGTCACTTTGGGTGGCACCGGCAAAACCACTGGTGACCGGCACCCAAAGATACGCCGCGGTGTGCTGCTGTCAGCAGGCTGCAAAGTCATTGGCAACATCGAGGTGGGTGAAGGGGCAAAGGTTGCTGCTGGTAGCGTGGTGCTAGAAGACGTACCGGCAAACACAACGGTGGCTGGTGTGCCGGCCCAAGTGGTGAGTAAACATGCGCCCGATACGGTTGCCGCACACGACATGGATCAGAGTTTATGTTGTGACGGCGATGAGCTTGCCAGTGAGGATTAACCATTCAAAGGTACAACTCAAAAAATAAACACTTAAGAGAGATGTACGATGGCTACCACTGCTGAACCCAAATGCCCCGATTGCGGCATTCAAGGCATCGCCAACATTGTGTCCCAAGATAGCGTTGAACGCGCAAAATCCAGGCAACCGTGGTTTATGGTTGTACACTGCAAAAGTTGTGGTCACGTCTACAACGTGGTGGCCAAGCACGTGTTCAGCCAACCCACCAGCCCAAACTTTGTTCTACCCAAAAAACTCTAACGGAACAGGATTAACCCAGCCGTGCCTTGGCACGCTCAATAAACTGCACCATCACTTCTGGGGTTTGTACGCCAGGCAACGCAAAGGTACCGGCCAACATAAAGCACGGGACCCCGCCAACCCCGGCATCAGCTGCCTCCGCAAGCTCCGACTTCACTTGGGCTGCAATGGTCTCGTCCTGCAATGCACTGGCGCTACCATTTGCATCCAGGCCTACAGCCTGGGCGGCGCCGAGTAAGGTTGCCACATCACCAACATCTCGCCCCTCAACAAAATAGTAGCGAAACAATAGATCAGCAAGCTCATGTTGAACCCCGAACGGCAAGGCATAAGTCATCAATCGGTGCCCGAGCTGGGTATTTGGTAGGCGTTCCATCGCTCCAAAATTTAGCTCTATACCCTCTTGCGCCGCTTCGCTGGCGATACGGCTTGGTACGTGGGCGGGGTCGGCAGCATCGCCATAGCGGGAGCGCAGGTGAGGTGCACGTTCGACGCCCTCCAACGGCAAGTTTGGATATAGCTGGTAAGGCTTCCATTGGAGCTGAATGTCTTCACCAACAGGGCCAAGCAATACCCTATCTAGACGGCGCTTACCGATGAAGCACCAAGGGCAAACTAAATCTGAGTAAATATCGATACGCATTAGCAACGCCAGACCCGACTGAACCGGCCTCCATTCTAGTTAGCTTGCCTCGCATCTACCACAACTTAAGGCTACCATCGCCACTGGACAAACTTCGACTCAACCGCACTAGGCTTGCTCATGACAACAAACGCTATCCAAGTTGCCCTGGTCACCGGCAAAAACGCGATCACTCTTGAAGAGTTTCCCACGCCATCTCCAAGCCCAGGCAAAGCGGTTGTTGACATCGCCTACTGCGGCATTTGCGGCACCGATCTGCACGCCTTTCTATCGGGTGATCCTTACAACCCCTCGATTTGCGGCCACGAATGGGTTGGCAACGTCTCGGCAATGGCGAGCGATGACAACAGCCACAGCATTCGCGAAGGCGACCGGGTAGCCATTGGGGTCGCGACTGCCTGTGGCAACTGCCCAAGCTGTAAGCGCGGCGATGCCAGCCATTGCGACACAGCGTTTGCTGGCGCTACCGGCATGCACCCCAACAGTGCTGCACACGGCGGGTTTGCGCCTTCCATCGCTTTTGCACTGGATCGTTTGTACAAGGTTGCGCCAAGCTTGAGTGACACCCAAGCTGCAATCCTCGAACCCGTTACCGTGGCCGTGCACGCTGTGCGTCGAACCGGCATTCGTTTGGGTGACTCCGTGGTCATCATTGGCGGCGGCCCAATCGGCCTGCTCACCCTGCAAGCGGCTAAAGCGGCTGGTGCTGGTCATCTGACCCTGATTGAGCCTGAACCCTTACGCCGTCAATTAGGCGAATCGCTGGGCGCAAACCTACTCATCGACCCAAGATCGGAGGATAGCGCAGCGGTTATCAACAACGCGCTAGGACAAACAGGTGCTGACATCGTCTTTGAATGCGCCGGTATTGCTGCCACCATCCAAACCTCCGTGGACTTGGTACGACGGGGTGGCATGGTGTCCTTGGTGGGTGTGCCAAACGGCAATTCAGAAATCAGCGGTGCGCTGTGGCTGGTGAAAGAGGTTAACCTGACAAGCTCCATTGCTTACCTTAATGAAGATTTTGAGATCGCCCAAGGTTTGGTTGTTGATGGTCGAATTCAAACGGATCCGCTGCACACCAAAACCGTTGGCCTTTCCGGTATGCAAGAAGCGTTTGCTGAACTGGCCACCAAGCCCGCACAAGTCAAGATTTTGGTTGATCCCAGAATTGACTAACTGCAGTTTTTTAAAATCGAACGGATTGATACAACTCACGAATAGCAACCCACAAGAGCAGCGACGCCTCTACTGTGATTAACGATAGACAAGAAACACCAGTACCCGCTCGTAAACTCTACGATTCTCGGGCTATGGTTATTGCTACCATATTTGGGTCTCTGGCTGCCGGCGTCTACATGATGTACGCCAACTACCGAACTTTGGGTTATCCAAAACTCGCTGTTCGCATTGCCATCGTCGGGTGGATTATCTATGCCCTGCTGATTGTGGCCACCAGCTGGTTCCCAGCAAACTCATTGACCATGATGATTGGTTTTGCTGTGTTACAAGCAGCCATCGCCTATGGAGCGAGCCAACTGTTGCAAGGGCAAGCGCTCGCTTACCACGCGCAACACCAGGGCAAGTTCCACAGCATCTGGACTGCAATATCGGTAGGTTTTCTTGCGGCGTTGGTTTTGCTGGTGATTTTGGTTGCCAACGTACTAGTGCTAAATGCTTTGGGCCTTACCACCTTAGAAGGTTCTTAGCGGGCCCTACTTTTCAGATTGGGTATCACCGCGCAACAACTGTTGTAGGCGTCGACTCCTGCCTTTCTCTTGACGTAGCGCAGATCTTAACTTCTGCAACTCTTCTTGTTGTTGCCGCAGCGTATCTGCATGACCTTCTTGTTGCTGGGCTAACTCAAATTCAAAGCGAGTGGCCAACTGCTGCAATTGCTGGTTGTGCTGCTCGATCAAACTTCGAACATCAACCGAGCCACTGGCATTTAAGGTTGCCTGCAACCGATCTTCTAAGCTCGATTGCAATTGCTGTAGGCTTGATGCATTCAGATCAGCAGACGCAACCATTTTGCGCTCACTTAAACCCAGGCTGTTACGCCAGACCAACTTTTGTATCCGCTTGGCTGGATGCAGATCGCCTACTCCGCGCGGTTCCCAAAGATGCTTTGAATGCCAGGGTACTGGACAGTTTTTTCGACTCGCCACGCGCACTCGCTGCCCGCTACCTAAATCCGGGCCTAAACCTGCCTGGCTAGATAAGTAACGCAGCGGCACATTAAACTTTTGGGTGGCCAGGCCGTTTTCGTCAATCTTCAGAAGGAAGAACACCAGCGATTGCACAGCGAGCTTGTTGCCCACAGACACATAAACGGCTTTTACCTGGCTGGCGGCAAATTGCTCCAGCAGCACAGACCCGTCGAGCAATAGCTCAAAGTCTGAGTAGCGCCACTGGGAGGCGACCGCTGATAGGTCGTCCTCAAACAACAGCACAATTTCATCCAGGCCACTATCAATCATTGCCGTGGTGTTATCTCAATTCGGTTAAGCGCCAAGGGTTTGACGCGACATTTTTGCGCCCATCGTTGGGCCTGAAGTATTAGACACGAGACAAGAAATAAGCGCCGTGCGCAAAGTCTCGATGGGGTTGAGGCACCGTTTACACGGCTACCGATGTGGGAGCCTAAGCGGGCTTCGCAGCATTCACGAGGTGTGCAATGTCTGCAAAACGGAACGCTCGACGCGCCACAGGACCGATTGCTAGGTCGTCTTGGGGCTCGGCATATACCATGAAGGCACCGCTAATATGCCGCACATCAGTGATGCGAAACGGCGATTGCGCCAAAATAAACTGTTTACCAATAAGCTCTTGCATAGGAACACACAAATGGGGAGCAAACGGGGAATCATGCCACGGTAAGCTGCGATAGCTGTCGCCGGTAAATGGCCAAAATCCTGGGGCCAATCGAACCTAAGGTCTATGGGCCTAATTTAGCGTGCTTGGGTATCTAAAAGCTGTGGGTAGTTCCGCTTAACTCGTAAGTGTTTTGTAAGACATCTGGCTTGGGTCAAATTTCAATAATCCGCTCAACGTGCGGTAAAACCACAACTTCTTAGTCAATTATGCCAAGCCTCTAGGCGACTTAATATTTATTCCCTTTTATATCAATGATTTATAGTTGGCATGACAACTGCATATTATAAAGCGACGGTACAACAACCATTGGAGACGCATCGGATGTTAGAACGAATTTTATGGGGCGCCGCGGGCATTGCCAGCACTGGCGTGGGCTTACTCGGCTTAATCATTCCGATTATTCCAGGCATCCTGTTTTTGCTGTTGGCGGCCGTTTGCTTTTCTAGAGCAGTCAAACCCAAGCCCAACAACCGCTACGGCGCAGCAGGCCGGTTGTCACAACGAAGCTTTGCGGACGAAATGCGCGCTGACCTTCATCAGCAGTACCGAAGTTTCGCTCGTCAACTGGCTCGCCAGCAGCGACGATTTCGACGGCGTTAGGCCAATTCAACGCAGTGAAAGAGTGCTAGATAGACAGGCTTGTGAACAAGCTTAGTAAAGTGATGGAACAACTTTTAGAAAATCACTTTAAGTTGTTGATAAACCAAACGGCTACTGTTAATTTCTCCCCCGATCTGTCCTGCCGAGGGGTTGTCAGATTACGCGGGAGGGATACTATCCTGTGTAAAACCGGCACAAAAAAATAATAACAGCCGGAAAATTAAGCCGCCTACGGGCGGCTTTTGTTTGCCTGTCTATAAAAACTCCATAAACTCCTGATCTTCAAGATTTTTTGGAACTCATCATGGCAAACCTGC
This sequence comes from uncultured Pseudomonadales bacterium, assembly GCA_938036875.1. Classification (GTDB taxonomy): domain Bacteria; phylum Pseudomonadota; class Gammaproteobacteria; order Pseudomonadales; family Azotimanducaceae; genus CALHVX01. Next base: position 182,420 of record CALHVX010000020.1, on the reverse strand, counting down.
TTCCCTCTTCCACCCGAATCGGTAGCACCCTAGCCGCACAACCACGCCACCCACTGGCACACTTACCAACCCCACTGGAGCCACTGACCCAGCTCACCAAAACACTACGCCAACAGGGTCCGGCCCCAGAGCTTTGGATAAAGCGAGACGACTGCACCGGCCTAGCCGGCGGCGGCAATAAAACCCGTAAACTCGAGTATCTGATCGCTGATGCCAAAGCCAAAGGGGCTGACACCCTCATGACCTTTGGCGCGATACAGTCGAACCACGCGCGGCAAACGGCCGCTGCCTGTGCCGAAGCTGGCTTGGCCTGCGAGTTGATCTTGACGCGGCAGGTGCCCTCACGCCAAGAAGACTATGAACGCACCGGCAACGTGCTGCTGGACGCGCTGTGCGGCGCGCATCTCACCTTAACGGAGCCGGGGTCGGCAAAAAACGCGGCGCAGCAGCGACAGGACCAATTGGAGCAATCTGGGCAGCAGGTTTATCGCGTTCCCGCCGGAGGGTCGAACGAGATTGGCGCTCTCGGCTACGTGCAATGTTTGCTCGAGCTGTGGGAGCAACTTTTGGATAAGCAGCTAGACTGTCAGTATTTAGTCCACGCCTCTTCAAGCGCCGGCACTCAGGCTGGGCTGCTTTGCGGCCTTCTAGGGTTGGCTGGTGAGCTTTCAACCGAGGCCGCAGCGCAGTTGCCCAGGCTGCTTGGGGTCAATGTTTATCACCCCCAAGAGCAGACACTGGCCCAGCGCATCGAATCTTTGTGCGGTGCGGTTGCGCAACGCTTAGGGCTTGAGCTTCCAACCAACTGGCAGTCCAACATCCTGCTGGACAGCTCTGCCTTAGGGACTGGATATGGCGTACCAACGGAGCAAACGCTGCAAGCCATTCGCCTGTTGGCCCAAACCCAAGGCATATTGCTGGATCCGGCCTACTCCGGCAAAGCCTTTGCAGCTTTGCTCGCTCAAATTAAACGAGGTGCGTTTACCAACGCCGAACGGGTGGTCTTCATCCACACGGGCGGCGCTATGGTACTACCGGCCTATGTGGATACGCTGACCCCGCCTTAACAAGGAGACTCAAGGGGTTAATCTATCGCTTGCCAAGCGGTTGCGGAATCATAGAAAAACTGCTCGGTGAGGATTCGATCGCCGCGCCAGCGTTGTACCGACACCTCTTGTAGGCGCCGGCTCTGTCCCGCTGGATCAACAATATCGAACTGCCATTGAATAACCACCTGATCCCCCTCTACAACCACCAATACGGGCGGATAGGACTGCATGGATTTTAGTGCGGCAAGAGACGTTTTCTCATGAGCCACCAGCAAATCACGACCGCATCTCGGCGGGTTCAAATTTTCTTGGATAGAAGCATCCTCGTGGTAAAACTGCTCGATGGCTTCGGCGTGAGTCTCTGCCAGCACCATGTCAATAAATGCGTTCAACCTAGCTTTAGTTGGCATTTAATTACTCCTTGATTTATATCCTTTGAAACCGATGCGCTTTGCTCGCATGCAAGCCAGCCACACCCAGCGTTAAAACAAATATTGCAAAATCGCCGCCAGCAAATTGATTCCGGTTTGAACCGCATCCATAACGAAGATAAATAGCATCGGACCACTCATCACAAACCAATAGGCTTCTCCACGGCGCTCACCGTTACGCCAAATAGGGATGTTGAACGCTAGCTGCGTAAAGTGAGCTGCGGTCAATGCTAATAACAGCACGCCACGCTCAAATGGCTGGACAAACATAGAAACATCAGCAACCCAAAACCCAAACAGCAACAAAGACAACAGCGCAAAGGCTCCATTCATGCCGCCAAGAAATGGAGTAAAGGCCGTCATGGTTGCAAACAGTGGTGAGCTACGCGCTGACTTCGGAATCAACACCTTCGCGGCCGCTGCGTTTTGAAAACTGAAGTAGCGAAACGCGGCAGCGAACCATAGTGCGCTCGCTAGCAACGCGAAGCCGTAAGCGTAGTTTGCAATCATTTGAAACCCTCGTTAAAAAACCGCATCAAAATTATCGATCAAAGAATGGGGTAATGCTGTGTGAAGAGCTGTTCAACCAAAGCGCGCTGCTCAACCCCCGCCTTGTGCGGCGAGCCAACATCAAACGGCGGTGCCGGGTCATACTCCAAGGCCAGCTGTATCACTTGAGCAACCTCATCCGAAGCAAGTTTGGCAGCAAGGATCAACCCAAAATCAATACCCGCGGTCACCCCGCCGCCGGTCAGGCGATTACGATCTTCAACAACCCGAGCATCAACCGGGATAGCACCGAAGGATTCCAGCTGATCTCGCCAAACCCAATGACAGCCGGCTTTGTAGCCCGTGAGCAAACCGGCTTTTGCGAGCAGCAGCGAACCGGTACACACAGAGGTCACATATTTGGCACTGGCGCCCTGCCAACGCACAAAGTCCAGCACCTGCGCATCATCCATTACCTCGCGCTGGCCAGGCCCACCGGCGATACAGAGCACGTCCATCTGCGGTGCTTCTGCAAAGGTGTGGGTAGGCATTACCGCAAAACCGGCATCGGTGCTCACCGCACAGAGATCGCGCCAAAACACATATATTTGCGCGCCCGGAACCTGGCTTAACACCTGACAAGGTCCAACAAAATCTAGCACCGTCATGTTTGGGAATATCAAAAAACCAATCTTCATCTGTTGGGCTTCTCTCTCTGCATCTAACTCAGCGTCTAACTTAAGCTAGGCCCAATTGACCTAACCCTATACGCCGGATAGTATTACTACACATATTAAGTATTATCGTCAAAGAAAAATTGAGCGGAGAATGTAATGGGGCACATCGACGTATGGGCGCAGATCAATACAGAGCGTATGGCAGCACAGCCTTGGGGAGAGTCCCTAAGGCGATGGACCAAGAAAGCGGGTATCTCGGCAACGCCAAGCGTGGGCCAAACTCTATCGGCAATGGACGCTGCAGATGTCGACATCACATTGCTCTCCGCTTGGTACGGCCCAGAAGGATCACTGATCAGTAACGCCGAGGTTGCCGCACAAGTGGCACAAGCTCCCACCCGCTTGCGCGGGCTAGCTTCAGTGGACCTAACCAAACCAATGCAAGCTGTACAGGAAATTCGGCGCTGGGTTGACGGCAAAACCTTTGTTGGTGTTCGGGTTGTCCCTTGGCTATGGAACCTGCCGCCAAACGACCGTCTTTACTATCCAATTTATGCCACCTGCGCTGAGCTGGGTGTTCCTCTGTGCACACAGATTGGTCATACCGGCCCGCTGATGCGCTCCGATGTAGGTCATCCAATCCCCTACTTGGAAGATGTGTTGTTGGATTTTCCTGAGCTAACAGTGGTTGGCGGACATGTGGGCTTTCCTTGGGTAAACGAGGTTGCCTCGCTCACGGTCAAGTTCCCAAATTTTTATGTGGATACCTCAGCCTATGCGGCGCATCGCCTGCCAAGAGACTTTGTTGAGTACATGCAAACCCTAGGCAGCGGTCGCGTTATGTTTGGTACCAATTGGCCTATGATTTCACCACTAGCTTGTCTCAACAAAATTGAGCAGTTGGGGCTGTCCTCAGACCAGCAAACGGCTTACTTAAGCGGTACAGCCCAAGCGGTGTTTAACCTTTAATGCTCATTTTCATGCTTATCGAGCTGTGCAAGGATGTCGGTTAAACAGCCTGCAAGGGTATCCATACGCTTCTTCGATATTGCCTCATCCAGCAGGTCATTGGCCTGCCCCAGCGATGCCATCATCTTCTTCAATGCCGAGCGCCCTTGGCGAGTGGGCTTTAGCACCCAAGTCCGACGATCCTCAACGGACCGCTCACGCGTGATGTACTGTGCGCTGAGCAAACGGGTGGCCATGGTGGTGATCGCGCTTTCTCGCTGGGATAGCACCTTGGCAATCTGAGCCTGACTTGTACTGCCATCACGGATGATGATATTCAGCACCGCAGCTTGAGCCGTGGTCATGCCACCGGACTCCATCGCCAGTTGATCCGCCTGCTTTTTCAAGCGGTGCGATACGCTTTGCAGTAAAAAGTAGATTCGATGCTGGGATGCTGCTGACATGCGCCTGGATTCGAGTTTGGAGAAAACAACATTACCGCCCACAAGCGGCGCAAACAATAGAAGACTGGCTAGGTTATTATGTCTGCAACACCTTTATTGGATTGCCGCTCATGACTAGCAACGCCACAACGCCCCCCGTGACCATCAAAAGAACATTTTGCCGGGTCTGTGAGCCCGCCTGCGGATTGCTTGCCGAGGTCCAAGATGAGCAGCTTATTCGACTACGCCCTGACAAAGACCACCCAGTATCCAAAGGGTTCGTGTGCAACAAAGGTATCTACGGTGCAGACATGCACAACGATCCAGATCGTTTGCGCTATCCGCAAAAGCGCTTGGCGGACGGCAGCCTGCAGCGAATTAGCTGGGATACCGCCCTATGCGAGATCGCCGCCAAGCTTAAATCCATCCTCGAAACACAAGGCAGCCAAGCGCTGGCAACCTATACCGGAAACCCTGCAGCCTTTAACGCCCTGTTTGGCCCTAGCTTCGGCAACCTGATACGGCAAACGGGCTGCACCAAACACTTCGGCTCTGGTACCCAAGATTGCGCCAACAAATTTGCTGGAGCTGAAGCGGTTTTTGGCACTCGGACTATTCACCCGGTTCCCGACATTGATCGTAGCGACTTCATCTTGCTGCTCGGCGAAAACCCAGCGGTAAGTCACATGTCCTTTGTGTCCATTTCGCACCCTATGCAACACCTAAAAGACGCCGAAGAGCGCGGTGCCCAAGTGGTTTTTGTGAATCCCCGGCACATCGAATCCGCGCACAGTACGGGTGAGCTGGTCTATATCAAACCTGATACAGACGTCTATTTGCTGGCAGCGATGCTGCACGAAATAGAGCAAACACAGGGTTTTAATCAAGGTCAAAATACTGAGCAGGGAGACAACCTCGATAAACTCAGCGCCTTCGTGAGTCGCTATCCCGCCTCACGCGTTGCCAGCGTTACCGGCATTGATGAGGACGTGATCAAACGCTTGGCAAGAGATTTTGCGGCGGCGCCTAGCGCCTGCGCGCATATGTCGACCGGCGTTAACATGGGACGCCAAGGCACCCTTGCCTACTGGTTGCTCCACATGCTGCTCTTTGTGACGGGCAATCTGGGCAAAGCTGGCGGTAACTTTTACGGCATGGGTTTTTACGAACGCGGCCCGGCCGCCGGTATGCGCGTACCCCAAGGTCAGGTCACCAATAAATTTGGCGAGATGCGTAAGCCCGGGGGTGTGGGTATCAACCTACCAGGTGTGTTGATGGCCGATTATCTATTGGACCCTGAAGAGCCCGTTTCTGCTATGTTTGTTAGCTCCGGCAACCCGGTGTTGTCTGTTGCCGGTGAACAACGCCTACGAGAAGCCTTTGCCGCACTAGAGCTGTTGGTGTGTGTGGATATCTACCCCAACGCCACATCAGAATACGCGCACTATCTCCTACCCGCCGCCGGTGCCTTCGAACGCGAAGATATCAACATTACCGGGTTGGGTTTGCAGTACCAGCCCAACGTGCAATTTACCGAAGCCGTGGTACCGCCGCAGTTCGAACGTAAACCCGACTGGTGGATATTCGAGTCTTTAAGCCAAGCGATGGGCTACCAAAGCGCCTTTGATGGCTTGCCCCAAGAAGGCGAACCAAACATGTGGAGCCGGGTAAACGCCATGCTTAGTAGCCGTGGCAACGACATGGCGCAACTACGGGATAAACAGGTATTGGTGTTTGATCAGGCTAAGCCTGAAGATTTCTACACTCAACACCTGCCTACTGAGTTGGGCCGCATCGAGTGCTTCCCAGAGCAGTTCAGTGCTGCGCTCGAACGCATGGAACTATTGTTTGTCGGCTTGGAAAACGAAGGTGATCAACAGCTCAAGCTCATCAGCAAACGTGACGCCTACATGTTCAACAGCTGGTTTAGCAACTTGGATAAACTAAAGCTTAGAGAACGTGCAACCAACTATCTGTTTATGCACCCGGAAGATGCTGCGGTGCGCCAAATTGAAGATGGCAACCAAGTGCAGGTCGCCAACGAGTTTGGGGAGCTACAAGTGGCCGTGGCTTTAACGGATGAATTGATGCCCGGAGTTGTGGCCATGACCCACGGTTGGGGACACAGCGCAAGCAACGGCATGCAAGTGGCCCAGAGCAAACCTGGGGTCAACTGCAATGTGTTGCTGCCTAGCGGGCCAGGGACTTACGAACCTTTATCCAACCAGGCACACATGACTGGGGTACCGGTAGAGGTCCGTATCGCAAGCTAAAGCTAAGCGCTAACCGGCACCGGCGGCATTGGCGCAGGTGCCGCGATAGACCAACACGAGCTCTCCCGCAGGATTCAGTACCCGAACCTCGCAGGTACCCAGACGCTTGGTTTGTCGAATGATCTCGGTGTGCGCCCACAACCGCTCACCCACTCGCCCTGGTCGAATGTAGGTAACCGAGGCGTCGATAGTGGCTGGTACAAAGGCATCTGCTCCCAGCGCGTAGGCACAAGCGGTATCTGCCAACGCGTAAACCACACCACCGTGACAAAAGTCTAAGGCGTTAACCAAATGCGGGGCAACGTCCAGATACAACAGCGGCTGGCCTGCTCGGGGTTGCTCTAGTGCCCCAGCATCCACGCCAATACCTAGATGCGCTAACATTTGCGCGTCTTGGGTAACCCGTGCGCGAATATTCATCGCCCTAGGTTTACTTGGCATCAGTCATACCGAATCTCCACCACATCACTGGTTGGCACTGCTTGGCAAACCAGCAAATGACCCTGGGCTAAGTCATCGGCATCAAGGACATGATTATCAATGTGGGTTACGGTGCCCCGATGCAAACGCGCACAACAAGTGGCGCAAACACCGCCGCAACAACTGTAGGGCAAATCTATGCCCACCTCTTCAGCGGCATCTAGCAGCGTAATTGCCCGTTTGGGACCCACCAACCCAAGGTCCGTGCGCGGCATGGTAAAAACGGTTTCAACCCCATCAAGCACAATGGTTACAAGGGTTTGCGCACCCAGCGCCGATTCAAAGACAGCGTGCAGCCCCGGTTTTTCCAGCTGATCTGCTGTATCTTCGTCACGCTTATCTTTGTCGCTCAAATCATCACAACCCACTAGCGATTGTGGCTAGCTAGAAACTCGGCCACTTGGGCTTGTGCCAAGGCAACAGCATCTCCGGTCTTCCACTGCTCTATGAACTCTGCGTTAGGCGCTAAGGCCGCAACACGCTTGGAGCTAGCCGCAGGGTGGTACAGGTCATTACCGCATAGCACCAACAACGGCGTTTGACACTGGGCCACAAAGTCTTCATCAACGTTGAACAAAAACGGTCCATCAAACATACGACCGCGGAATTCTTGCCAAGCTGCTTTAGGCACTTGCGCGTGGGCGCTTTGCTCAAGATCTGCGGCCCAACTGTCGAACATGTCGTAAAAAGCGCCGCGATTATCGTCTAAGCCGATGGTCTGCCAAAGCACCGCAGAGCGCACGCGCGCACCCAGAGCCTTGATCAACCCAAAGCAATAGGGTCCCCCAATACACATACCACCAACATGCAGATCACCCACTTGAAGGTGGTCCAACAACGCAATTTGGTCTTCGGCGTAAGTGTGCCATCCATGGTCTGCAGCAATCGGTCCGGTTGAAGCGCCGGCGTTACGTTGATCCATAGCAATGACCCGAAAGCCGTCTTGCAACGCGGTAATCGGGTTCCACGGCGTTTGTTGCCAAAAGCTAACCGCACTACGCATACCGCCCGGCGCTATCAGCAAAATGGTGGGGGCGTGAATATCCTGCAAGCCGTGCACTTCGTAGTACAGGTCAACCACACCGTCTTTGGTCGTTCGAGTAAAATTAGCCATACCCAAAGTCTATCCTACAGCTACGCAGATACAAACCATCAGCCCTCCCCCTTTAGGCCCAAATCAAGGCCACAAACCACAAACCAGGGTCTGATCTTAGGATTGTGATATCCAGCTGATATTCATACACTGGCACTAGAAATCAACTCTGGAGAACCCCATGGGTTATCACCATTTGGCACTTGCCACTCGAGACATGGCAGCAATCCACCAGTTTTATGAAGGTATCCTCGGCTTCGAATTGGTCAAAGTTGAAATGGGACCAACACCTGAAGGCGGCTCATCAAAACATTTCTTTTACCGTATGGAAGATGACTCCAAATTTATTGCGTTTTGGGAACTCCATGACGTGCCGGGGACAGAAAATCTCGAGACTAGCCTCAGCAAAGCAGCCGGTGTGCCCAGATGGGTCAACCACATTTCGTTTGATGTTACAGACCGAGATGACCTAGAACGACGCCGCCAACAGTGGTTGGATGCCGGTGTTGATGTGGTGGAGATTGATCACAACTGGTGTCACTCCATCTATGCCAATGACCCCAATGGCACCATGGTGGAATTTTGCCTAACTACCGGCAGCTTTACCGAAGAGGATCGCAAGCTGGCCTTGCAGGCATTAACCCAAAATGATTTGGCCGACTCCAAGCCACCTAAGTTAATTGGCATGCATCAAGCGCAAGCCAAGTAATATCCGTTCTTGTAACCCCGCGTGGTTGCTCTGGGCCGCGCTGCTTTTCACCTTCGCCTACAACCAGGTGCAAGCCCATGGGGTTAGCGGAAGTGACGGCGACTTTCTTGCCGGCAATACTGGTTTCGCCTTTGGCGCCTATTTCTACTTAGGCGCCAAACACATGGTCACGGGCTATGACCATCTACTGTTCTTGATTGGGGTGGTGTTCTTTCTGCATCGACCGCGAGACGTTGCCCTCTACGTCACCTGGTTTGCACTGGGGCACAGCATCACCCTGCTGGCTGGCGTGCTAGCTGGTCTGCAGCTAAACATCTTCTTGGTTGACGCCATCATCGGTTTGTCTGTGGTCTTCAAAGCACTCGATAACTTAGGCCTGTTTGAGCGTTACGGTTGGCGGCCAAACCTGCAGCTAGCCGTACTCTTTTTTGGTCTCTGCCACGGGTTTGGACTTGCCACAAAACTGCAGGATCTAGGCCTGCACAGTGAAGGCTTGGTTGGCAATATGCTCACATTCAACCTAGGGGTCGAAGCGGGCCAACTGCTGGCGCTTGGCTTGATTGTGATTGTTTTGGCCGCGCTCAGACGAAGCCCTGCCTTTGATCGCACCGCCCTTGTGGCCAACTGGCTACTATTGGTTGCTGGGTTGGTATTGGTCGGCTACCAGCTAACCGGATATGAGCTTAGTACAACCTAACCGGTAAACAACTTTGCATGCACCTTGCGTAGCTGTGCCTTTTGCACTTTACCCATCGCATTACGGGGTAACTCCTCCAGGTTAAACACGGCTTTGGGTTGTTTGTAACGCGCTAACGAATCCGCCAGCGCCTCGCGTAGATCCGCATCACTCACCGGCGCTCCCGTTGGAACCACAACGGCGACCACCGCCTCGCCAAAATCCGCATGTGGCACGCCAATAACGGCAGACTCTGCGATGCTTGGCAGCTCATCCAGCAGGCGCTCCACCTCTTTGGGGTATACGTTGTAACCACCCGAGATCACTAAATCTTTCTCTCGACCAACAATGGTCACCCGGCCTTCCAAATCCATAGAACCAAGATCACCTGTGATAAAGAAACCGTCCTTGCGAAACTCTTCCGCGGTCTTCTCAGGCATGCGCCAATAGCCTTGAAACACGTTTGGCCCCTTCACCTCAATGACGCCAACATCACCGGCCATGAGCTCCTGCCCACTGTCGTTGACCACCCGAGCACTGACACCCGGCAGGGCAAACCCCACGGTTCCGGCAACACGTTGGCCCGACAAAGGATTGGAAGTATTCATTAAGGTTTCGCTCATGCCGTAGCGCTCTAAGATGCGCTGGCCGGTGCGATCTTCAAATTCGTTGAACGTTTGCTCGGTTAGCGGGGCTGACCCGCTGATAAACAAACGCATGTTGGTACAAGACCCACGGTCAAATTCAGGCAAGCTTAACAGCCTTGAATAGAAGGTCGGAACCCCCATCATGACGGTGGCCCGAGAGAGCAAAGGCAACACCTCGGCCGCATCAAAAGCAGGCATAAACAACATTGGCGTGCCGCTGAGCAAGGCGCAATGCAAGGCGACAAACAAACCGTGCACATGAAATATGGGCAACGCATGCAGCAGCACGTCAGAATCTTTCCAACCCCAGTAGTCCAGCAAAGTGGTTGCATTGCTAAGCAAGTTGCCATGACTCAGCATGGCTCCTTTGGACCGTCCGGTGGTACCTGAGGTATACAAAATGGCCGCAATGTCCGCGGACTTTTTGGTTGCTACCTTTGCCGATCGTTTGGACAACACCGCTTGGCTCGCAGCCATTCCAAAGCTGCCTGCCCCATCCATGCCTAAGGAACGTACATTGCAGCTTGCCAGTTCCGTGAAGGCATCTTCTTCTCGAGGGTCACAGACAAATAAAGCAGGCTCCGCGTCGCCAAGAAAATACTCGACTTCGCCTGCTGTATAAGCAGTATTGATTGGCACGTAGACGGCGCCGACCTGTAAGCAAGCTAGATATAGAGCGACTGCGGGTACTGACTTACCTACCTGCACCAAGACTCGTTGCTCAGATTGGACCTCAAGATCAAGCAACGTTTGCGCCATACGCTGGGTAAGCTCACCCAACTGGGCATAGCTTACTTGGCTTGCATCTTGGGTTAACTCAAAGGCGATGCGATCTGCATTGCTAACAAAGCTGCTATGTAACGCAGCAAACAGGTTTTTATTGCTCATGGGTTATTTTCGCCTATAACTAGAGGAGCTGCCAGCCAAAGATCAATGCTCAGCCAAAGGGCAAATCCCAAGCAGAACTTGCCACAACAAAGGCTTGTTCTGGGGTTTGTGTTTTGCGAGCTTCAAAATGTAGTCCCTGTATTCCTAAGCCCACTGCTGCTGCCACATTCTCTTGACGGTCATCGACAAACAGAACCGATGCCGACTCTACTTCAAGACTTGCCAATATCTGTTGGAAGTACTCGGGCGCAGGTTTTGCCACCCCTAAATCACAGGAGTAAAAGGAGCGATCAAAAAGCGCATCGTAACCTAGATCACGACGCATGTAGGCGGCGCGAGTGGGTTGCTGGTTGGTTGCTAGATGGCAACACACCCCTGCGTCTCGCAAGCGTTTGATCAGTGCAAACATACCGGGATAAGGCGCGATCGATCGCCAAATTTCCAAGGCTTGGGATACGGGCTGATGCGCGCCCCAAGCGGTCAGCACGGGCTCGAGCTGCTCGGCAAACACGGCCTCTCCACGCAAACAAGGTTCTTCGGCAGCAAACACCGCTGCTAGGAACCCAGCTACCAACGCCTCCCTTGATCCGTTCGGCCCGGCTAACAACTCGGCGTCCAGCACCACGCCCTCAGGAGCGCTCTTTGGCAGGTCCCGAAGCGCATCAATAGTGCCAGGCAACCAAGTTTGCAATACGCCATCAGCGTCGAACAGCACATGAGATATTGTCATTGAGTTGGTGGCTCTTCACCCTCTATTGAAGCGGGGATTGCACCACATCCAGGGCTAGCACGCCAATGGGGACTCAGCTTAGGGGCAAATAATGATCCCCAGCCTGCCAACCTATCTTGGGCATAGCTGCTCGGGTATGGTTGAGCGAGGCTTCGCAACTTAACACTAACTGGGGACAAGACTTGCCATCTACCGACAACACAACCCTAGAGCAACCACCGCTATCCGCTGGTCGCCTGGCGGCATACTCCGGTGTTGCTTTACCTATGGCGGCTATGGGTATGCCAATTGCCGTCTACCTTCCCCCGTTCTACTCCGAACATTTAGGCTTAAGCCTAGCTACCGTTGGTCTGGTTTTTTTTCTCGCACGTATCTGGGATGTCATCACAGACCCCATCATGGGATATGTCATCGACCGTTACGAGACCCGATGGGGGCGCCGCAAACATTGGATCGCACTGTCCATACCCCTTCTGCTGCTGTCTGTGTGGATGGTATTCATACCAGACCCCGCAGCAGTGTCGGGGCCTTACCTACTGTTTTGGCTAATCGCCCTTTATGTGGGTTACACCATGTTAGCCATCGCGCACCAGTCATGGGGTGCCGATTTATCCACCACCTACAACGAGCGTTCACGCTTGTTTGGCTGGCGAGAAATATTTGTCATTGGCGGTATGACCGCAGTGCTTGCGCTACCTGCACTGCTTGATGCGCTTGAACGTGGCGACACTGCAACAAAAGTGGCGAGCATGGGATGGTTTTGCTTGGTATTGTTCCCAGTGACGGTGCTACCAACCTTGCTTATGGTGCCCGATTCTAACCATCGCACTCGCGCGCAAGCTCACTGGCGCGAAACCTTTGCGGTCCTAAAAGACAACCCCTTGCTGTGGCGTTTGCTCGCCGCAGACCTGTTCTCCGGATTTGGAACCGGTATTGCTGGCGCTCTGTATATTTTTGTTGCCGCTTATGTGTTTGAGCTACGTGAGCAGGCAAGCCTTGCATTGCTGTTCTATTTTTTGGCCAGTTTTTTCGCCATGCCTTTGTGGATGAAGCTGGCTTACAAAGTCGGCAAAGATGTGGCGATCAAAGTTGCCCTGATCTATGGCGCCCTTATGGTTTTTTTGTTGCTGTTCTATGCGGAGCCAGGCAACGCTTTTCGATTGTGGGCTTTCACCATCTTGTACGGTGTCGCCTACGGTGCAACACCAACCCTACTCCGCTCCATGATGGCTGACCTCACGGACTACGATGAATGGCGTGTTGGCACCAAACGCGCTGGGCTTTACTTTGCTTTGCTAACAACCACCAACAAGCTGGGTGCCGCTATAGCGGTAGGCTCTAGCTTCATGGCGCTAGAGTGGTTGTTCGGTTTCATGCCTGGCCAAGCCAACAGTGCAACCGCGGTTGACGGCTTGTTATGGGTTTACACCATCGGCACTGCGGCTGGCCTGTTAGCGGGCGTGTTCGCTCTCAAAAGCTATCCACTTAATGAAGCCCGACACAACGAGATACGCGCTGAGCTAGACGCTAGAGCAGCGCTTGCTCATACCTAACCAACAAGGTCATCACCCAATAGACCACGCCACTGGTGAATTGCTTGGTGGGACTTTTGTGAAGAGTAAGGTTGTGCCTCACCATAACCCCAAACGGGTCCGGGCCAAGCGGCATCCGAAGGTGATCGACCAAGCACATGGATATGCAGTTGTGGCACCAAATTACCCAAAGCACCCACATTGAGCTTGGTTACCCCCGGTTGCTTAGCCAGAATATTTGACACCAGACGTATCTCGGCAAAAAGAGATTGAGCCTGTACGGCGTCTAGTTGCATCAACTCGGTCAGCCCCATAACCCTGGGCACCAAAACACACCAGGGATAGCGCGTATCGTTTAACAACAACAGATCACTTAGTGGCAATGCACCGATGAAGAAACAGTCTTCGGCAAGTTTTGCATGCAGGTTAAATTCTGACACTACTGCTCTCCTATAGTTGGCAAGCTAAGGCTTTGTACTACCGGATAGTGATCCGATGCTATCTTGGCTTGCTCGTGCACGGCGATCTCTGCCTCACCAACCAAATTGCACATGGAGGGAGCCAACAGCATAAAATCGATACGGTTACGCCGCTTCGGCCAATAGGTTGAAGGGTTGCGGCCAGCCGCGCGCAGCTGCTGACCAAGCGGGTCCAATAGGTTGAGCGCCCGAATTGGTGTCAATGCATCACTGTGCCAAGTGTCGTTGAAATCTCCCACCACAACCAACCGACTAGCGGGTGCCCCGCGCAAGGTGTTTTGAATCAACGCGCTCAAGGCTTGGGCCTCAGCAAGACGCACGCGCTCGCTAGGTAACAGCGCCCAATCACGACTGGTGCGACTCTTCAAATGCACGTTGAAAATCTGTAGCGGTTCATCCGTGCACATGACCGTCGCCTGCAGAAAGTCTCTCTGAATCAGCAGAGGCAATGCTTTTTTCGCCTGCGCATCGGCGGCGCTGCGGTACTCCAGTAACGGTTGCCCGTCGACGTCCGCTAAGGGCAGCTCACGGTGCGAACGCAACCGCATGGGCCAACGGCTGAGAAAACCCAAGTGAATGCTGCGATTGCTGTTACCAGGTATCAGCCCAACCTCAGGATAGGGTTGCTTAAGCCGCGCATTAAGCAGCTCAAGAGACGCCAAGGAGCCCACTTCCTGCAAGCACAAGACATCCGCTTTGGTGCGCGCAATGGTGCGCGCCAAGTGGGTCAGCGCCCGCGGCGCCTTGGCCGGCTCTCCCTCACCAGCCAAAAACAAATTCTGCACATTGTAGGTCGCGATGCGCAGTTGCTTTACCTTCGGCATCTAAGCCTTAGATTCGTGCTTTGCGGGGCGCTAACTCAAAGATCCACAGCGAGCCACTGGTTACTCCAGCAACCGGAACATCTCCGCCCACGTACTTGCGTCCTAGCTCGGCCAACACTGGGGGCAGTATGTCACCCTCGGTTATACGCACCAAAGTACGCTCGTACAGCTTTCCGTTTATGCGCAGTATGGCGTCAGGCTGATCCAGCGCCTGAATCGGCCATCGCTTCCAAAACCGTCCCCAAGTAGTGTCCATATAGCCACAGGGGATAAAAATTCGACCCTCGTGCTCTACGATCCAAGTGGTTCGCGAGCGAGCGGGTTCCAACAATTGAAACGCAACCGTATCCACGTCTTTTGCAAAGGACCAATCAGGCTCACCTCCGGTGACCAGCTCACCGCTGGTAAATGGACCGCCCGCGATAATTTCCATCGGCCCGTCGCTAAATCGCGCGGCGACAAACACGCCCGCAACAACCAATACTCCTAAGAGCACCAAACGCCCTAACCATCGAAAAAGTGTTCGCATAAATCACCGAGCATCAAGTAAAAATGTATTGTGCCACAAAGCCTAGTTAACTAAGCATTGTTAGATCGTCCAGCGGGTTAGCGGGTCAATCAAGACCACCGCCATAGGCAACCTGGACCAGGATGGGTAGTATTGAGCTTCATGTATCCAGCAACCCAAGCAGATTCCGCGACCCGAACCCAATCAGGGCGCACTCAAGCTCTACTCAAGTTCGTGACTCTATTTTGCGTGCTACTCAGCGGCTGCGCTGGCAACCGGCACCTGCAAACCTTGAGTGAACAAACCGAACCACTAGCCGATGATGCCAGCCTCTTGTCTGGCGCCGCCGTGTTTGGGGAGCCTGTCCCGCCTCTTGAGACATCGCCACCGGATTTGCTTGAGATGCACCCTGCCATGCCTAGCTTCACGGCAACGGCCATAGGTACGCAACCGACAACGGTTGCTCGACTCAAATCCGTACTAAAGGCGCTAGCGGATGAGGACTATTTTTTTGATAGCTACGCGGCAGACGCCACGCAAACGGCCGCAAAGACTTTTGTCGAAAAGCGGGGCAACTGTTTGTCCTATACGGCAATGTTTGTGGTGCTCTCTCGCTTAGCCGGCCTTGAGGTGAATTTTCAGGTGGTCGACGTGCCCCCTGCATGGACTGCTGGTAGCGACTATTTAGTTCGCAGCACACACATCAATGCAGTGGCCAACAATATTCGAATGAGCCGCAACGAGCGGCTCGATCTCATTGTAGATTTCAACACGATGACAGACACCGAACGCTATAGCGCACGCCAGATATCAGATGCCTACGCCAACAGTTTGTTCTTAGCCAATCTAGGGGTACAACAACTGCAGGCAGGTCAAAATTTGGAGGGGTTTCGCTACCTTAGAGCAGGTATCGAGCTTGAGCCTAACAATATTGATCTATGGATAAATTTAGCGGCATTCTACGCAACTCACCAAGCACCAAAACAGGCTCAGGCCGCTTACCTCAAAGCCCTGCGTATCGACCCGAGCTCTCGCGCCGTACACGCGGGGCTAGGTCGAACCTATGAAAAGCTAAATCGCCCACATTTGGCGCAACGACATACGGACTTAGCGCGCCAATACCAAGCGAAGAACCCCTACTATCATTTCAGTGTGGCTCAGAGAGCCCTGCACCAAGCCGATTACGCCTACGCGTTAAAGGCCGTGAATCGAGCCCTCCAACTCAGCAGCACGGAAGGCAGCTTCCACTACCTTAAAGCCATCGCCTTGCAACATCTAGGTGACGCAAACGGTGCACAGCGAAGCCTCAACAAAGCGCAACGCCTAGGTACCGACCCCAGCTTAGAGCAACGCTACCCTTTGACCGGGGCAGCAGAAATTGGTGTTAAACGATCAAAACATCTTCGCGCCAACAGCTAAAAAGTCAGTCCTCGTCTCCGGCACGCAATCGAGCTCTTAGGTAGGCAAAAATACGCGTTCGTTCAGCGTGTGCAACCAGCCAACCAGCAAAATCTTCGACTTTGGATAGATCTGATCCAAGATGGCTGGCAAGATTCGCTTCACCCATTTGTGCTTGTTGGTCGCTCACCAATTGCCGCTGCCAAGGTTGGGTAAAGATACGTGCCAAATCTCCTTGGAGGTTAGCCGTGTTAAGCAACTCGAGTTCACCCACATCCATCCAAACATCCGAGCAATGCACGCAGAAATCGAATCGATTCGCCAATTCACCGGTGACCCGATATTTGGTCATGATCCGAGAGCAACCCGGGCACAGCAACGCTTGCTTAGTATCTTCTGGTGTTGCCTGGCTATCCCCGGATGCCTGAGGCTCCGCGCTTAGCTGATGCTGGTTCAAGGCTTCAGCGGAGGACTCGCGCCATTGCCGATACACCAACAAATCTAACAGCATACCTTCGCAGCTTGCGCACTGACGGGCCACCAAACCATCCAGCGGTTGGATGGGGAGTAACGACTGCTCTTCGCAGGATGGGCAATTCGGCATTGATTGTTCCTGTACGGGTGAACCCAAAGTGGCAGCACTATACCTTGCTAGCCACCTCTATGGGCGGTGGCATGGACATCGGGAACATAACCTGCCGCTAGCACAGCAACACTTGACGCTGGCGTAAGCACGGGAACCTCAGCAGCCTTTGCTGTACGGGAGATCTTTTGGATCGGACTGTAGCCGGCAAAAGACCATTGTTGCAGCCATCCGCTGAACACCAAAGTAGGCTGATGCAACCAACGCACGATGGAACCATCTGGTACCTGCGCCAATTGCATGGCGTGGGAACGGTTCTGCCCTACTGCCAGGTTGCGCTGGCCGTGCAGCACATGGTCCATTGCGTCTGCATCCACCGCTTGCACTTCCGGATGCGCTTTTATCCAAGCAGCCAGATAGTTCTGGTAGGCCTCGCGGCGACACCTAGCGCAAGGTCTATGCCCTGCTGCCAGCGCTGTGGCTTCGTCTAAAAAAAACAGCTGGGTGTTATTGTTCAGGGTCGCTAGAGGTAGGGTTTCGTATCGGTAGTGAGTGACACAGATGATCCAGCGTTTACCGTTGGCATAGCGCACAATGTCTGGGCCATCTTCGCCCGGCTTGCATAAATTGCCGCGATTCCCCATCAGGCTGCCCCGCGCGCTGATGGCGTGGAGGTGACCCGAAGGATCGACGCGGTTATTTAGCGGCATGGGTTATGGGCGGTTACAGCTCGGGTACCCAGCTGACCTTGGCATCGGTGTGCACTTCTACGCTAGGGGCAAAAGGCTCCGCGTTATCCAAGGTTCCAATGGGTACATCAACAGCCTTGTGCTCATTGGCTATAACGCAAGCAACGTGAGTACCACATTGCTCGCAAAAAAAACGCTGTCCATGCTTGGAGGACTGCAGCAACTTTGGTTGACCTTGCAGATACCGAAAATTGGCTGCCGGGATGACGGCCCAAGGAACCGACGCAGCGCCACTGACGCGCCGGCACATGGAGCAATGGCAGTAAGCGGTGACATAGTCTCCGGGTTCGATGCTGTAGCGCACCTCACCACAAAAGCAGCCGCCTTCTTCGGCTTGGTCAATTTTACGCGGTTGCAATTGCGTTTCGCTCATGACGGCTCCTATTGCTGCTAATTGACGCTACGCTCGACACCTTCCCAAAACGGCGCTCGCAGCTCCCGCTTTAGAATTTTACCCGGACCCGACTTAGGCAGCGGTTCTTGCTGAATATCAATCGCCTTCGGCACTTTATAGCCGGCAATGTGCTCTTTGCAGTAGCTGATCAACTCTTGTGGATCGACGTTGTTGTGCGTCTCGCGTGGCACAACCACCGCATGTACCGCTTCTCCCCATTGCTTGTCGGGCACGCCGAACGCAGCCGCTTCTAACACAGCTGGATGTTGAAACAACACCTCTTCCACCTCGGTGCAGTAAACGTTTTCACCACCGGTCACAATCATATCTTTGCTGCGGTCGACCAAAAACAGATAGCCCTCATCGTCTAGATAACCTAGGTCTCCGGTCCAATAGGCGCCGTTTTTCAGCACCGCTTCCGTCTGCTCGGGCTTGTTCCAGTAGCCTTGCATCACGTTCGGGCCACGCGCCACCACCTCACCCACTTCGCCAACGGGTAACAGCTCTCCCGCCTCATTCAAAATTTGCACGTCGGTGCCTGGAATGCTCTGGCCGCAACTACGTGCACGCGGGCTTTCCGTCAGGTTTTGCTCGTTGCGTAGCACCGTGGTGAGAGGACTTAACTCGGTTGCACCATAAACTTCAACAAGCTCGGCCTCGGGAAAGGCTTTATGGGTACGCCGCACAACTTCTGTCGCAATAGGGCTACCACCATGTGAGATAACCTTTAGCGAGCCAACGGATCTGGGCTTGACCAGCTGCGCCTCTGCCATGGCGCTCAGCATGGTCGGTACCCCCAAGGTGTGGGTCACTCCATGCTCCGCGATGATTTCAAGCGCAACTTGAGGATCAAACGCACCCAAGGTTATTTGTTTGGTGGTATTCCAAATAGCACCCAATATCCCATTAGACCCCGCGGCGTGAAACATAGGCGCCATCACCAGCTCGACATCTGCCGGACCGTGTGCAACCGCCATCAACCAATGAAAAGTATTTGCTATCAGGTTTCGATGGCTAAGCATCACCCCTTTAGACTTGCCCGTAGTACCGCCTGTGTAAAACAAACCCGCTAGATCATTCTCCGTTACCCCAACGCCTAGCGGTGGCGCATCGGCCACGCTTTCAATCAGGGCGTTGTAGTCCGCAAGGTTGAGCTCCGTGGGCACACCATGATCCACCTGGCTAACATCGCGATCAGTGATCAGTACCTTGGCGCCCGAGTCTTCTAAGGCATAACGCAGCTCCGGTGCAGCGTGCCGAGTATTCAACGGCACCACAACCAAGCCGCCCGCAGGCACACCAAGGTAGGTTTCCATATAGACGTGGCTGTTGTCCGCAAGAATGGCAACACGATCGCCATCCTTTAAACCTAAGTTGCGCAGGCCTTGCACCAACCGCGCGCTGCGGTTGTGAAGCTGAGCAAAGGTAAAGCTCTGCTTGCCATCAACAACAGCAACCTTATCGGGTGCCACTTGCAGTGCACGGTGAATGGGGTCGGCAAAGGTATGCATAAACTCTACTCCTAAATTTAAACTAGACCCGCGTTACGACAAGCGGTTTTAAAGCCGGTATATTTAGGTTGGTCAATTCCTACCTGGTTGACCACCGCCTCACGCAAATATGCCTGCAAGCCGTCAGCATTCAGATCAATGCTGCCATCACGCAGGCCATTCACCAAACGCCATCGTAAATCGGCTAAACCCTCGTTCTGAGCCTGCGGAAACATAGCGCTTAGACGCTGAGCCTCGCGCGAACGCAACTCACCACCAGCAACCACTTCCCGGCGCACAATGTCTAAGCTATTGCCCGCAACACGGGACATAAAATTGAGCCGCCCATCGGTTTCTGCCATCACATCTTCGTGCAGAAAATCGCGCACCGAGACCAGCAGTTCATCCAACGTTGGCATATCTATTTGATCCGCCGCAACCGGCGGTTGGGTATCAATAACGTCTACGGCACCTGGGATAATCAAGTTGACGCAGTCCACCTGGCATTCGCTGGTACGTCGACCAATCGCTGGTCGTTCAACCGTTTGATCGGGCCCAGTCCTGTAATGCTCAGCCATCCCCAAACAACCCACCGCCCACCAGTAGCTGCCAAACACCTCCCAGAATCGGACATGCTCAGGATCCACCTCAAGGCCAGATTCCTCTTCGTAGCCACGAAACAAATCTTCGTACGCACCAAATCCACCGACGGGTTTCTCGGTTACGCCAAAGCGCCAGCTGTTGGTACATATCCAACCCAGGTCCCGCATGGGGTCACCAATATGAGCAACCTCCCAATCCAGTACCGCAACCACTTGAGACTCGTCAACCATGACGTTGCCGTTGCGGAAATCATTGTGCACCAAGGTCGACCGCGGTTTTTTGGGTAGATTTTCCAATAACCACCGCGCCGCATAGTCGATCATCGGCTGCGGCGTATTATAGGTTTGGTAGCGATCCCACATTTGATGCACAAAGGCTTCAGGCTCGATGGGTTCCAAGCGTTGGTTGAGCCCGGTTGCCTCTAAATCTATGGCATGAATCTGAGCCAAGATACGACCACAGTCATAAGCTAGGTGTTCGCGCAGCGCCGCAAAACCAGGTGCCCGTGCAATGCGTGCGCCTAAAGCTTCACCTTCAAGCCACTGCATGATGAAACCCGCACCCAAATCATCTGGCTCTTGCAGCACGTACAAAACTTCGGGCTCAGGCACCCCGACGGCATGCGCACTCTGCATCAACAGCGCCTCAACATCCAAACCTGGATGCCCAACGATGGTATCGCTGGGCACACCACCCGGGGCGCGGCGCATAGCGTACTGCACCGACCCTTTGTCCGTTGCCACCACCAGCCGATAGGTTTCTTGGCTAGCGCCTCCTGACAGACGCTCCACCGACGTCAACCCTTGGTAGCCCGGAGCATGTTGTTGCAGTACCGCAGCGACCTTGGCATCAAAATCTGACATATCCGCCACCTAGCCCTTAATGCTAGCAACCCCTTTGGGCGCTTGCTGGTTCATGAAACCAAACATGTACCCAGCAACCCGGCGCATTTGAATTTCTTCTGCGCCCTCAGTTATACGGTAGCGGCGGTGATGTCGATAGATATGCTCAAAGGGCTTGTGCC
Organism: uncultured Pseudomonadales bacterium; assembly: GCA_938036875.1. GTDB lineage: Bacteria > Pseudomonadota > Gammaproteobacteria > Pseudomonadales > Azotimanducaceae > CALHVX01. The sequence continues at coordinate 161,303 of CALHVX010000020.1, read as the reverse complement.
TTGAGTAACCCAGACCTCCGTGCACTTGCATCGCTCGGTCAGCCGCTTCGCAGCACAAACGGTTTGACCAGTAGTTACACATGCTGACCTTGTCGCTTACCGAGAACGCACCGTATTTGTCCATCTGCCAAGCGGTCTTGTGGATCAGGGCTCGCAACATTTCGCACTGCGCCTGCAACTCGACCAACGGAAACTGAATCCCTTGGTTGTGGCTGAGCGGCTTGCCGAAAGGCTTACGCTCACCGGCGTATTTGACCGACTCGTTGACACAGAACTGCGCCGCGCCCAGGCTGCTTGCTGCCTGACGAATGCGGTTTTCGTTAAAGAATTGCTGCACTACGCCCAGGCCTTTGCCTTCCCCGCCAAAGATGGCGTCGTTGGGTACCCGCACATTGTCCATGCTGACCCGACCGTGGTCCGTTGGCATGTTGAAGGTCCACAACATCTCTTCAACCTTAAAGCCCTTGGCATCGGTTGGCGTTAGGAATGCGGTGATCCCCATGCCGTCACCCGCTTTGCCGCTGGTGCGCGCAAAGATCAGGTCATGCTTGGCTTTATGGATACCCGTGTTCCAGGTTTTGGAGCCGTTGATCACCCACTCATCGCCATCTTTGGTGGCTGTGGTCTCCATGTGTGTGGCATCCGAACCATGATCCGGCTCAGTGATCCCGAAGGCGAAGCCAGCTCGCCCTTCGGCCATGTCGTCGATCCAATCCCGTTTTTGCTCTGGGGTGCCATGGGTGATCATCAGCAGCAGGCCAACGTTGTTGCCAACGATGCTGTGCTCATTCTGCAGGTCGTTGTGGAGACCCAGACCTTTGACCGCTAGGTGCTCACGGATAACGGCCATATCCAGGTTGCTTCCCTCTTGGCCGCCATACTCCTTGGGCATGGCATAGCGAAAGTGGCCGGCAGCATCCGCTAGGCGCTTGGCCTTGTGGAGCAGCTGTTCCCACTCCTCGTTCGGCAGGCCACCGCGATCCCAATCGGTGCGCGCGTCTTCTCGGCGATGGTCAAAAAATCGAATATTATCGTCGGCATTCTCTAACGGCTTGATGTCACTCTCAATGAAGGCATCTAGCTCGTCCAAATATGCTTGCAGTTTTTCCGGAATATCAAAATCCATGCTTTCCCCTATCTCCCAATAAGCCATTTCTTATCATTTGACGTCAAAAAATGCCGCCAAACGGCGAGTTTCTCCGCTAGTTAACTAACGCGACAAGCAACAGAGGATATATGATTGCGGCCCCAATTCCACCGTACCGGGCTCGAGCCTCGCTGATGACTGCTGTTGATCTAAAACCTAACGCCCCAGACCATCAAAACCCGGAAATTGCCCAGCAGCGGCGCCTGGATCGCTGGGCCATTGGGCTCTCGGCCCTATGCCTGGTGCATTGCCTAGCGATCCCGGCCAGCCTATTGGTCCTGCCACTGTTCGCTCATGAGCTGATCAGCCACCAATCCTGGGTGCATTGGCTCTTGTTGGTGCTGGCGCTCCCGCTTAGCGCCTTTGCCTTGCTTAGAGGCTATCGCCGCCATCGCTACCTGCCGGTGGTGATTGCTGGGGTCCTTGGGATCAGCATTATGTTCATCGGGGTGGCCCATATCGCGGGGGTGGAGCTTGAACTCCCCCTTTCGATTGTGGGCGCACTTTGCTTGGTTTACGCCCACGTACAAAACATGCGTCACAGCCACGGCTGACAACCCCTTTCTCCCCCCCTTGCCAGCACCAACTTGTGACCTAGATCACCCCTAGTATGCGGTGGAAGGCAATAAACTGTGCCTTAGATAAAAAGGCCCTGCCTGGGCGCTTCAGGGTTTAGATCCTGACTCAAAATTGGGCAAGTAACCCGGGCGACGACATAACCAACATTGACCTATGCAGGGAGGCAGCTAGCACCACCGCAGAATAACTAACGCGCGCGCGGGCGATGGTGTACCCCTAATTATGTTGATTCGAGCAATTGCGCAACGTCTAGCTGCGCCCTGTGTAAATTTTCGCTGGCTACTGTGTTTGTGCCTTATGGTGCCAGGCTTAGCTGTGGTTAGCATGGCCCACGCAGACGCTGCCAAAACCGCAAGCTATCAAACCCAGGTATCTAGAAATCTACGTCTAGCGGCCGTGCCCTTGCAAGATGGTGTGGCTGAACGGTACGTCACCGACGTGCTCCAGGACCAACAAGGGTTCATCTGGGTTGGCACCGAAGAAGGACTGTTTCGCTATGACGGCGACCAGGTATTGCACTTCGGCTACTCACAATCGAATCCGAACAGCTTAGCCAACGACAAGATCACCGCCTTGTTTGTTGATCGCCAGGGCCTACTTTGGGTAGGTACACGCGGCGGTCTTAACCGATATCAAAGCGCCTCAGAAGATTTTGCAGCGGTTGCCCTACAACCCCAAGACACGAATCGGTCCTTCGATGCCTATATTAAAAGCATAACTCAAGATAATACGGGGACTTTGTGGGTAGGCACCAAAAAGCAAGGATTGTTTGCGATCAACGCTACGGGCTTAACCCAATATCAACACAACCCCGAAGATTCAAACTCACTACCCCATAACTACGTCAGTACTATCGCTGAAGATCAACGCGGATCACTTTGGGTTGGCACCATGGGCGGCGGGTTAAGCCGTTTCGATAAAAGGCGCGAGTCTTTTGTTACCTATGCGGCAAACCCCGATAACGCACAAAGCATAACCAGCAACAAGGTAACGCGTGTTTACGAAGACAGCCAAGAACGCCTCTGGGTGGGGACCGAAGGTGGCGGGGTTAACCTGTTTGATCGAGAACGCCAAACCTTTACCGCCTACCAAGCCTCTGACACCGATACACGTTCGCTAGCAAGCAACAATGTTAGCGACTTGCTGCTCGACAACAAGGGCACCCTTTGGGTTGCAACCGATAACGGCTTAAGTGAAATGTTGGATGACGCCAGCTTCGTCAACTACCAACACAACCCCGGTGACGGGGCAAGTCTGAGCGACAACGAGCTAACTCGCCTACACCTAGATGCAGACGGCGTGTTGTGGGTGGCAACCCAGCAGGGCCTAAACCGCTGGAACTACCTAAGCAACGCCTTCACTTACATCGACAAAACCTCCGGGCAGTTACCTAGCAACTTGGTCACCGCGGTTGTTGAAGGCACAGCAAATAGCCTTTGGGTGGGCACCAAGTCCGCGGGCCTAACACATATCGATCGCGAAGCTCAGACTCGCACCCGCTACCGCCGTCATTTAAACAAAACCGGACCCCAAGGTCGCAGCAATCACTTCACCGATGACCACGTGACCGCACTGCATATGACTCAATCTGGGGAGCTCTGGGTTGGCACAAAGCACGGTGGCGCGATGCGCTATCGCACGGCAGAAGAAGGCTTTCTAAGCCTGCAAGAAATCACCGCATCCCAAGACAAAACGCTAAAGCTCCCCACGGCTGAGGCGAATCTCGGCACGCAAACCAATCCGAATTTGCTTCCAGCTAGCCGCTGGAACGACGATTTTGCCATGCGTATCAACGCGATCACAGGCGGCGCCAACAACCGCCTCTGGCTCGGCACTCAAGGTCACGGCTTTATCCGCATTGAGGATGGCCAAACGCGTCACTACTTCCAGCAGCCTGATGGCAGTAACGGGCTAACGGACAACGATGTGCTTTCATTATTTGAAGACACCAGCGGCAAGCTTTGGGTCGGAACTCAAAGCGGCGGCTTACATCAGTTTGACCCTCAGACAGAGCAGTTTGAGCTAATCACCATCGAAGGGGATGCAGGCTTCCATGCGGTGCTCGATATAACCGAGAGCAAAGACGGCACCTTATGGGTTGGCACCGCAGGCGGCGGGCTGATCGGTTGGACCAAGGCAGATCGCTTAGCCGGGCGCCAAACCTTCACCAACATCACCAAAGATGGTGACCTGCGAAGCACAACCGTTCGGAGCATTCTGGAAGATCAACTAGGGCAGCTTTGGCTGAGCACCAACCGCGGGTTGACCCGGCTGGATCCAAAAACTTTGCAAGCTCGCCATTTTGACCGCGCTAGCGGGTTACGCGGTGACTCATTTTATGCTGGCGCCAAACTAAACAGTCGAGGTGGGCGTCTGTACTTTGGCAGCAATGCAGGCTTGGTTGGATTTTACCCGAACGCCATCACGCAACTGCGCGAACCGCCACGCATCACGCTGCAAGCGGCGACGCGCGAGCAACAGCTTGGACGCACTTACAACAACGATGCACAGCCACTGGGCGTTACCCTAGATCACAACCACGACTACGTGTCCTTCCGCTTTTCGGCGCTCCATTACGTTTCACCCGGACAGAATCGATACCTATACAAACTGCAAGGCTTTGACAAAGAGTGGATGGATCCTAAAGGTACGCTGCTGGCTACCTACACCAGCCTGCCTCCCGGAGACTATTCGTTTGAGGTACTAGCCGCTAACCCCGAAGGGGTTTGGAGCAAAGAGCCAGCGGCCATTGCGTTAACGGTACTTGCGCCACCCTGGCTCTCTACCGGTGCCAAAATTGCTTACGCCATTGGCATCATCGCCCTCATCAGCTTTTTCTTGGCCAGGCTACAGCTTGAACTGCTCAGGGTCCGCTCCTCAAGGCGCACGTTAGAGGCACAAGTTGAGCTACGCACCATAGAACTGGAAGAACGCAACCGTCAGCTGCTTGAGTTGAACGACAAGCTGCAAGAAGCCAGCATCACGGACCCTTTAACCGGCCTGCTAAACCGCCGCAGCTTCTACGAGTTCGTGTCACGCGAAGTGGCAAGCGTCGAACGCGGCTATACCAACTCCGAGGGCAATGTGTCTGGCAGTCGGCGGCAACTATTTTTTATGATGATCGACCTAGATGGGTTTAAGCCAATCAACGATACCTTTGGCCACCACACCGGAGACCACACCTTGGTACAGGTAAGCGAGCTTCTCACCTCTTGCGCACGCGAAGCCGACACGGTCTTCCGCTGGGGTGGTGACGAATTTTTGGTGATTGGCCAAGTCCAGCAATCCCAGGACCTAGAAGTACTGGCCGAGCGCTTCCGCGCCACCATCGATGAGCATCGGTTTGACCCCAAATATGGCAAAGCGCTGCGCTTGACCGCCAGTATAGGGGTTGCCCCCTACCCCTTCTGCGAAGCCAATCCAGGCATCGCTACCTGGGAGCAAGTCGCGGATGTGGCAGACTTAGCCGCTTACCTAGCCAAAACCCATGGCAAGAACGCTTGGGTCCATGCCAGCGGAACTGAGGCTCTCACCACGCAAAACCTGCATCAGCTCAAAGATAACCTTGAGCTGCTGGTTGAATCCGGCATGGTTGACGCGGTGACTTCTCAGACCGAAATACCCATTCCAGGTGCCAGCCAGCGCTAGGACAGCTACAATGGTCCGCTTTATCACGCCTACTGCCGAGTAGGCCTACTGGGGATTTCAAATGAGCGCAGCAAACCACCACCGCCTGATCGTCCTAGGTTCGGGGCCAGCCGGTTATACCGCCACGCTCTACGCCGCACGGGCTAACCTAAAGCCTGTATTGCTGACCGGCGTTGAGGTGGGCGGCCAGCTCACAACCACCACCGAGGTAGAAAATTGGCCCGGTGGGCATGCCGAGCTGCAAGGCCCAGAGTTGATGCAACAAATGGGTGAGCACATCGAACGTTTCGACTGCAGCATCATCAATGATCAAATTCATACAACGGACCTAAAATCGAGCCCTATAACCCTGCACGGCGATGACGAGGTGTACACCTGCGATGCGTTGATCATTGCCACAGGCGCTTCCGCTAAATACCTCGGCTTGCCATCCGAAGAGAAGTTCAAAGGCCGCGGCGTTAGTGCTTGCGCCACTTGCGACGGATTCTTTTTTCGCGGTCAAGAAGTGGTTGTGGTCGGTGGTGGCAATACGGCGGTTGAAGAGGCCCTATACCTTTCCAACATCGCCAGCAAAGTACATCTAGTGCATCGTCGGGACGAGCTGCGAGCGGAAAAAATTCTGCAGGACCGGCTGTTTGCCCGGGAGAACATCATTCCCATTTGGAACCACAACCTAGTGGAAGTGCTAGGAGACGACAGCGGCGTAACCGGCGTTCGCTTGGCCAGCCGCGACGGTGCCGAGCAACAACTTGATGTGCCCGGCGTTTTCATTGCAATTGGTCACACCCCAAATACCGATATTTTCAAGGGGCAAGTCGAGATGCAAGGTGGCTACATCAAAACCCAAAGCGGACTCAACGGTGGTGCTACCGCCACTAGCGTGAGCGGCGTCTTCGCCGCGGGTGACGTTTCTGACCACGTCTACCGCCAAGCGATCACCAGCGCGGGGTTTGGTTGCATGGCAGCGTTAGATGCTGAAAAGCACCTCGACAACTAAGTCGATCACAACTTGTTCTTTACGAACTCTGGCTACGAGATTGCAGGTGCTTCGTTGGAAATGGCACCTGCCTACTTGGGCAAGCGCGTGAGGGATTCGGCTAAGCTCAATACCAATGCCGGCATCCAAAGCAGTCATACTACCCAGTTGAATTATCCAAAATGAAGTTAGCAACATGAGCTTAGTCGACACCTATAGAGGCAGCGTCAACACCTGGGAGTGCGACGAAAATAATCATCAAAACGTGCGCTTCTATCTTGCCAAAATGCATCAAGGATTAATCCTTGGCCTCACAAAACTTGGCTTGACCGAGCCGGCCAACGCTGCAGCCTTACTTAAATCGGTCACCAGCCACCACATTCGTTTTCTGCGCGAAGCTCAGGTCGCCGTACCTCAGCTAATCCGCTGTGGGGTCGTCGACTACCAACCCGGGCAACGGCTGACGCTGTTGTCTTTGATGTACAACAACAACACCGGTGAGCTATCCGCGTCCTTCATCACTGAGCTCAGGTTAGATGCGACAAATTCAGCCCTGCTAAAGCCTAACGCCTTTGTTGAAACCGTTGAGCTACCAGTGGATGCGCAACCCCGTGGGGTTACCGCTCGCAACAGCGATTACGCGGAGCTGTCCGCACAACAAGCGCTCAAGCTTGGCTTTCATGAAGTGGGTGCCGGTGTCATCAGCGCCGCTGAATGCGGTCGTGATGGTGACATCGAGCTCTTTCAAGTCATGGGACGCATGTCTGATGGCATGCCAAACCTGTGGGCACTCTTTCAATCCGAAGCCGAGCAGCAAGCACGCAGCGAAGGTCTGACCGGCGGTGCAGTGCTCGAGTACCGCCTAACCTTTCATCAGACCATCAGCGCAGGTACCCAAATCTCTCAACTTGCCGGGATTCACGGGCTGGGCAACAAAACTCAAAACATTTGCCATTTGATTTATGATGCCGCAAACGGCCAATTGCTGGTGAGCGCTGAGGCACTCAGCATATCAATGGATCTCACCAGCAGAAAGTCCATCGCGATCCCCGCTGCCCGTCGAGAGCGCATCAATTCCTTGTTATTGCAACGCTTAAACTGATGGCCAGAGCACTGTAGACTACTACATTGAGCTAGATTACAACCTATCGACTTGGAGTGACCCATGGACTTTGAGCTAACCCCGGAACAAGTAGCCATTCAAGATATGGCCAACAAATTCACGGCAGATGAGATTACGCCACACGCGGCCGAGTGGGACGAAAAACATGTATTCCCACGCGAGACGATCAACAAAGCCGCAGCGCTGGGTTTTGGCTCAATCTACGTTTCTGAAGAGAGTGGAGGCATTGGCTTAAGCCGGGTGGAGTCAGCTCTGATTATAGAAGCCATGGCCTATGGGTGCCCGTCCACTTCATCGTTCATCTCCATTCACAACATGGCTACCTGGATGATTGATGCCTACGGTGGTCCAGAGGTTAAAGCGGAGTTTTTACCCAAGCTCACCACTATGGAGCACATCGCCAGCTACTGTTTAACCGAACCCAATGCAGGTAGCGATGCGGCGTCACTAAAAACTCGAGCGGTGCTTGACGGTGACCACTACGTGATCAACGGCAGCAAAGCCTTTATTTCGGGCGGCGGGGTCAACGAGATTTATGTCTGCATGGTCCGCACCAGCGACAACGGTGCCGGTGGCGTGACTTGTATTGTGATTCCCAAAGACACCGAGGGACTGACCTTTGGTGCCCAAGAACGCAAGATGGGTTGGCACTCGCAACCTACCGCGATGGTTAACTTCCAAGATGTACGGGTCCCCGTGCGTAATCGTGTTGGCGCTGAGGGTGAAGGCTTTAAAATTGCGATGGCGGGTCTCGATGGTGGCCGACTCAACATCAGCGCAAGTTCACTAGGCGGCGCGCAGCGATGTTTAGATGAATCCGTGCGATACACCCAAGAGCGCTCTCAATTTGGCAAATCGCTCGCCCAATTTCAAAATACCCAGTTCACTTTGGCTGACATGGCGACACAGGTTGCCGCCTCACGCGCACTGCTTTATCAGGCCGCGCGCAAAGTGAGCGCAGGAACCAGCGATAAAACTAAGTTTGCCGCTATGGCAAAGCTGATGACTACAGAAGCCTGCAGCAAGGTGGTTAACGATGCGCTGCAGCTGCACGGGGGCTACGGCTACTTGATGGATTACCCAATCGAGCGGATATTACGCGACCTAAGGGTTCATGAAATTTTGGAAGGCACCAGCCAAGTCATGAAGATGGTTGTTAGCCGCTCACTGCTTAACTAGCACAACACATAGGACGGCACCCATGAGCCAAGCCTTCGCAGGTGTTCGAATTGTCGACTTCTCGCAGGTATTGGCGGCCCCCTTTGGGGTGCAGCAGCTGGCCATGTTGGGTGCTGAGGTCATCAAGCTAGAGCAGCCCGGGGTCGGCGACATGACTCGTGGGCTAATGTCCAACACCGGCGACGGCATGGCACCCTCTTACCTAACCTGCAACCTCAACAAACGCAGCGTGACCTTAGACCTAAAGCACCCGCGCGCCGCTGAAATTGTGAAACGACTGGTGACAAGCGCCGACGCTGTGGTTGAGAACATGCGTCCGGGCACTATGGATCGGCTGGGCTTCGGCTACCAAGCGCTACAAGCGCTTAAACCCAACCTGGTCTATTGCTCGTTATCGGGCTATGGGCAAAACGGTCCCAAAGCCCACTTGCCTGCCTTTGACGGCGCGATTCAAGCCACATCAGGCATGATGTCCATCTCCGGTCATCCTGACACCGGACCGGTACGCGCTGGCTACTTCGCGGTGGATATGGCAACCGCCATGAACATGGCATTTGCACTCTCTGCGGCCCTGTACAGGCGCCAAGCCACAGGGCTCGGCCAACACGTAGACGTGGCGATGATGGACACGGCTATGGTCATGCAGGGGCCGCAAATCAGCGCGCACTTCACTGCGGGCACCACCCCAGAATTGCTGGGGAACCAATCACCCACCCGCAACCCAACCGCCAATGTGTTTGCAACCAGCGATGGTTACGTACAGATCACAGCGCTCAAAGAGCGCCAGGCCGAAGCCTTTTTTAAGCTCATCGGCCAGGCCGATATGCTGACCCAAGAACGCTTTGCCAACGCTGGGGCCAGGGTTGAACACGCGGATGAAGTGGCCGCTATCGTGGCTCCACTGATTGCCAGTTCCAGCACGCAATATTGGCTAGACAGCCTAGATGAGGTCGGTGTGCCCGCCGCGGCCATTCGTTCGTTACCTCAAGCGGTTCAAGACAAGCAGTTTGATTTTCGAAAAACCTTTGCCCAAGTCCCACACCCAAATGCAACCCAGGACAATGCTCTAACCACCCAAGTGGTTGCTACCGGACACACAACCGATGTTGATCCACCGCAACTGCGGAACCCGGCTCCCGTGCTGGGGGCAGATACCAATGCGGTGTTGCTTGAACTGGGTTACAGCACAGCTGAGGTTGAGCAACTGCGCGAGCAAGGTGCGATCTGATACCAGCCGCACCCTATGGGTTAACTAGCCCGCACCTTGCATGGAGCTAATGTCGCTTAGGGGCCTTGTTACCCGCCGAGCGTTTGGTTCCACTCATCAATCTGAGCTGAATGGGCGGCCAGCAACGCATCTGCATCCCCATTAATTGTGAGCTTGGTAATGCTATCTCCTTGGCCTATGGCATTCACTACCGCTTGGTCAGCATCACTCATCACGTGCCCAAAGATGGTATGTGCATCGTCCAACCAGGGGGTCGGCACGTGAGTGACAAAAAATTGAGATCCATTGGTACCTGGGCCAGCATTCGCCATGGAAAGCTTGCCCGGTGCATCGTGGCGTAACGAAGGATCAAACTCATCCCCGAAGCGATAGCCTGGACCACCGGTTCCAGTACCTTGAGGGCAACCACCTTGGATCATAAAATCAGGGATAACCCGATGGAACGACAGACCATCGTAGTAACCGCGACGCGCTAGGTTCACAAAGTTGGCAACCGTAATCGGAGCCTGCTCGGGGAGCAATTGCAGTTGAATATCACCCTGGCTGGTTGCCATGGTTGCGGTTAGATCGGACATGAACTCTTCCTTCGATTAAAATTCGTTAGGCAGTTTACCATCTTCACAAAGGTACCGCGCATGGTGCCTGATGTGATCTTCCATAAAGGTTGAGATGAAGTAGTAGCCGTGATCAAACTGGGCGTGTTCGCGCCAGCGCAGCGCCAGCCCTGCGTTATTGCAGGCCTGCTGCAGTCGGTGCGGGTGTAACTGGGTCTCCAAAAATTCGTCGCCGCTCCCTTGGTCCAGCAAAATTTCTCGATCTGCCGGCCAGCTACAGCCATCTTCAACCAACGCTGTGGCATCGTACTGGCGCCACTGGTCTCGATTTTTGCCTAGGTATGCGCTGAAGGCCTTCTCGCCCCAAGGGCTTTCACTGGGTGCGCAAATGGGAGCAAAAGCAGACACCGACCGATATTTGTCCGGGTTTTTTAAGGCAATGGTTAAGGCACCATGCCCACCCATGGAGTGGCCAAAAATGCCCTGCCGTTCAACGCTCAGGTCAAAATGCCCGGCCAACAATGCGGGCAACTCCTGCACCACATACTGATACATCCGATAATTTGGGCGCCAGGGAAACTCGGTGGCATCCAGGTAAAAACCGGCGCCTAACCCAAGGTCATAAGCCTCATCTGGCGCATCCGACACCGCCTGTCCCCTAGGGCTGGTATCCGGCGCTATCAAGGTGATCCCCAACGCACTAGCAAGCCGTTGTGCACCACCTTTGATTAAGAACGTCTCTTCCGTACAGGTAAGACCCGCTAAGTAGTAGAGCACGGGGCCGGATGGATGCGGGCGGTCGGGTTCAAACATACCAAACCGCATACGCGTACCCGTGGCCATGGACTCGTGTTCACATATTCTGGTGGTACCGCCAAAGGTACGGTTCTCGTTAACAACACTAACCAAAGTCCTTGTGACTCCTTTAATCGATCATAAAATGCAAGCAAATGGAACCATAGTACTGGCCAGGCTAGCCCCCTAGCAGCAGATCCGGTGGCTCGAGGCCAGAGAAAAATGCCTCCAGATTCGCCGCAACACGCATACCCATAGCGGTCCGTGTTTCTATTGTGGCGCTCCCTAAATGTGGGAGCAAGACTACATCGTTGCGACCATGCAAACGCGCATCAACCTTTGGCTCCCCCTGATACACATCCAACCCCGCGCCGCGTAGGGCTTTTGCCTCTAGCGCAGCAATCAACGCGGCGTCATCTACTACATCACCTCTTGCGGTGTTCACCAGGTAAGCCTGCGGCGGCAACAAGGCTAATCTGGCAGCGTTCATCAAGTGCTGTGTTTCTGGCGTAGCTGGGCAATGCAAGGATAAAAAATCACAGCCCGGCAGCATCTCGTCGAGCTGCGCAAAGTACTGAATTTGAGCACCCTGGCGGGTCATTTGCTCTAGGCTGGATACATCTAAGGGCTGACGGTTGTGATACCGAATTTTCATACCAAACCCTAAGGCTGCACGGCGAGCGACGGCCTGACCAATACGCCCCATACCCACAATGCCTAAGGTTTTGCCGCTAACTTGAGTACCCATTAGGTGTGTTGGGCGCCAACCGCTCCAGTGACCAGCACGCAACTCCCGCTCGCCCTCTCCTGCCCGCCTGGCCACCATCAAGAGCAACATCAAGGTTAAATCGGCTGTGCAATCCGTTAGAACATCTGGCGTATTCGTGACCACCAAGCCACGTTGTTGCGCTGCCTTCACCGGTATATGGTTATAGCCGACACCAAAGTTTGCCAGCAGCCGACAAGTTAGATCCTCATCAAACAGATCCGCCGGGATAAAGTCGGTGACCGTTGGGCAAACCGCATCCGCTTGCTGCAAGGCCGAGCGCATGGCAGCAACATCAAAAGGTATATCGCTGGTATTGATGACCAAGTCATAACGCTCTGCTAGCTTCGCTTCTACCGCTTGGGGCCAACGCCTGGTTAACACAACCTTGGGCCTGCGTGCTTTGGATTGCGTAGCTTTTGCCATCACCTCTTGCATAGTGTTTTAGCCTTGCGCTGCTGGAAGTATCCGACGCTCTTCAAACCGAGCAAACAACTTAGCAAACATGTCTTGGGTATCAACGCAGGGATGAAACCCGGCTTGGCGCAGCTTTATGGTGCTCACCAGCGCGGGTGGTGCAGCAACCGCTTGGCCATAACCAAACAACGCATCTGCATAAAAATGGGACTGCCCTAACAGCGCCAACAATTTGAGCGGCCGTAAACCCTGCTGCGCACCAATATGATCCCAACGCTCAGCTTGGGTTGGTAGCCATTGACCCATAGAGCAAGCGCGGTCCGGGCCAACAGGCACCCTCAACATATCGGCCAACGCAGGCCAAAGATCGTGCCAACGAAACAAGTCGCCGTTGGTTACGTTAAACACTTCGTTGGCTGCACGCTCCTCGGTACCCGCCCAAACCAACACTTGCCCTAGCAGGTCCGCATCAACCGCTTCAAGCAAAGTGTCAGGACCACCTGGAAACCCAAAGCTTTGCTTAGCATCGCGACACAAGGCTGCGTAGACACCGAGCACCGGGACTAGGTTCATGGCACTACCAACAGCATCACCGAATACGACTTGGGGCCTTAAGATGGTCCAACGAAAGCCAGCCCCACCAAGGCTTGCTTGCTTTTCCTTTAAATAGTCTTCTTGCAACCAATAGAAATTTTTGTGGTTGTCTCTCTGCCCGGATTCCCGCGCGGGGATACGGATTGCATGGATGTGGGCGCCGTACGCTTTGGTCCCTTGCAGTACACTGATGTGTTGCAGTTGCGGATGTTCGGCAACCAAAGGCTCAAGCAAATTACGCATCATGTCCAGGTTGGTTTGCATTTGGTCTTGCTCTTGCCAACCGGCAATCAACCCTGGCTTTTCGAACAAGGCGGCGTACACCACATGAGTTAAGCCAACCAGTGCCGCATGACGCATGCCGTCGACACAAGCTTGGGGGTCAAGTAGGTCGATGGGAAGATGGACAAAATGCCCGCTGCGACATTCCGGAACACGTCGTGATAACGCCACCACGCTCCAACCTTGTTCAACAAAGGTCTCTAGGGCCGCCTGCCCTACCACCCCCGTTGCACCAACAACTAAAACCTTACCGGGCATATTAGTCGCTCTAGGCTAACGCCATGCCAGCTTTACCTGCAGTTTAGGCAGGTTTCGTAAAATGAAGCTGGGCTCCGCTTCCGGAGCAGGTGCACTGGTGTCTAACTCAATGCTGGAAATGTGTTCTAACAAGGTTGCAAAGCCAAGATTTAACTCTTGTCGCGCTAAGGGTGCACCAATACAAAAGTGCACACCGGCCCCAAAGGCCAGCTGTGAGCCGGCTTTGGGGCGATCAATCTGCAATTCGTCAGGTTCGGCAAACTGCCGCTCATCGCGGTTGGCCGCGCCGTAACGCAACATGATCATGCTACCTGCAACTAACGGGTAGCCACCCAGCTCCGTGTCTTGAGTCACCAACCTTGGCAAGCCCTGAACTGGTGCCTCTAGGCGCAATGCTTCTTCAACAAAAGTGCGGATCCGTTTCGCATCTCCACGAATCTGTTCTTGGACTTCGGGGTTACGACACAACAACAAGGTACCCCAACCAAAGGTTGAGGTGGTTGTTTCATGCCCCGCCACCAAAAACTGGTTAAGCACGCTGATGCACTCACCGTGGGTTAGATAACGATTCTCCCCGGCCAGCTTGCTGTTGGCTAAAACCGAGATCATATCTTCTTGCGGATTACGCCGACGATCCTCCACGATCCGGATCAACAATCGCTGCAAATCTAAAGCCACTTGGGCTCGATGCAGCATCTGCTCAGGCGTTAGTGGCGACAATCGTAACGCGCCAGCAGCCTCGGTTGCGGCTAGCTCAAAAAAGTCTCGGTCTTCCGCCGGAATACCTAAACGTTCTGCAATCACAATAAGTGGCACCGGTCCGGCAAAAGCGTCCATAAAGTCGACGCTGGTTTGCCCAGCAAAACTTGCGATGGTCCGGTCAATGACCGATTGCACCGTCGCTTCAGCGCCTTTGATCCGAGACGCGGTAAACAGCTCAGCCACCAAAGAGCGGTACTGGGTATGCTCCGGTTCATCTAGGGTCAACATGGTGGGAGGTGCTAACTCCATCTGCGCATTGATCGCCAGCAACTGATCTTGAACGGCTTTAGGTGCGGCGTTAAACATCATCTCTTGGGCGGCACCCAAAAAACTATCGTACTTACTGGAAAAGGTTTTAGTGTCCTTAATGGCCTCACGCACCAGGTCGTAGCGCGTCACAACGTGGACGTTAGAGGCTTGCACAAAATGCACCGGCTCTAAATCTCGCAGCGTTTGATACGCCGCATAAGGGTCGATCAAGGTTGCTGGGTCAAAGAGGGAAACGTCCGCCAATTTGGGCAAAGCATTTTGAGTTGTTGGTTCCGGCACAGTTGGCGCTCCAAGTCGAACCGCTCAAAGCTAAGCAGCCCTGGTTGAGATGGTTGTGTATCGATGCGGCGCCCAACCTTGGGTTGCGCGCCTTTGTATAGACCGTCGCGGCGCTGCTAACCGCCCGCATTCATGTCTTGGGAGATCACCGCAAAGCCTTCGGTTGCCGCCAAACGCTTGCCAACAACCTTCTGGTAATCGGGCGAGTTGTACCAACCTTTAGCGGCGGCGGTATCTGCAAACTTGATGATCACGGTCTGCGCACCGGGCGAGGTACCTTCAATAGACTCTGCCGCTACATCAAAGGCCACCAATTCTGCGCCATGCGCCGCTAGGGTTGGGCCTGCGCCCTGCTGGTACTCAGCGTACAACGCTGGGTCTTTTACTTGATATTGAGCAATAAAAAATGCGGCCATGGTGGCTCCTTAATTGAAGTTTAGGTTTAGGTGTTACTTTTCTTCGGTTGTACAAGCTTCGTACGGTTTAGCAAAATTCAAACATAAGGCAAAACATCTTTTGCCACACGTTCTATGTTCTCATAGCGAGTATCAAAATTCGGCAACAACATGACTTGATGTAAACCAGCGGCACTTAGTTCACGCAACTGCTCCACCAGTTGCTCTTGGGTGCCAATCATGTTGCTCGCCCGCAAAATATCTGGGGTTAGAAATTTTTCTTCTTCTGGCAGTACCCAGCAATTGTGTCCGGCATGGATACGTTGGTGTCGACGCTCGTCCGGCTCTAACGCCAGCATCGCGGTATATTCAGGCCAAATACCCGCAAGCGCGTTCGGTGGTTGATGACCAAAGTTGCGAAATTGATCGTACGCATAATGCACGGCGGCCATAGCCATGGCACCACATTCGGATTTAACCCGAGCTGAGTCCACCGCTTCACCCGCATCTAGCACAACCATCGCCGTGAGCGCCGTCGTGTAAAAAGACTCACGATCTATGGTGCGCCCAACGCTCTGCGCCCCTCCTTCGATGGCGTGCCAAATGCTAGCCATCGCCGCTTGGTTCGCCGCTAACGCCAATACCGCACCATCACCATGCTTGCCGGCCAAGGCTAAAGACTTTGGGCCAAAACCGGAGACATACAGTGGAATGGGATTTTCAAAGTTCACAAAGCCCTTGTCCGGCATGATGTGCCTAATGGGTAGCGCATCACCGGTTCGGGGGTGTGCCATTTGCGCCTCAGCCCCACTCAGGAGCGGCCTGAGGGTGCTCAAATACTCGTCGTACCCAGCTAATCGCTGAGGCGGCAGCCCCATCACGCGCATCGCTGTATTACCTGCACCCACCCCACAAAAGGTGCGGCCTGGCGCAATCGCGTTGATGGTTGCTATGGAGGATGCAGTAACGGGCGCCGGCCGGGTGCCGGTAACCGCAACCCCAGTACCAAGCTGGATGCTTGAGGTACGAGTGGCCGCTAACGCCAGGGTCGCATAACAATCGGACCACAGCATCTGGCTGTCCGCTAACCAAGCGTGGGTGTAACCCAAGGCTTCGGCTTGCACCACATAGTCAATATCGTTGATGTGCGATGCAACGCAAACCCCTAAATCCATGTTCTCTACCCCGCTACTAGTCATCCCAGTCTCACAACCTATGCTACCCCCAAACGGCGGCACGAGGTAAGGCCTAGTGACCCAGGGCGAGAATAGCCAATCAATGCCGGTTTAGAGCTACAATGAACAACGCGCTACAGACCAAGGAGCTTTAGATGTCCGCAGTACCCACCATTGATCTAGCCCAAGCGACTGAACCAAAAACGCTCCAAGCCATAGATGCGGCATGCCGTGATCACGGCTTTTTCTTGCTCCGAGGCCATGGGATCGACACGCAAATCCAACAAATGTGGGCCCAGGCCGATGCTTTTTTTAACCAGCCAAGGGCCGCAAAGCTCAGCGTAGGACGAACCGCGACACAACCCCTGGGTTACTACGATCGCGAGCTCACCAAACAAAAGCGCGATCTCAAAGAGGTTTTCGATTTCACGCTGCCAAGCAAACCCGTGAACCAGTGGCCCGACACCCCAGCCCAGTTCAAGCCCGCATTAGAGGACTTCTACGCTGCCTGCAGTGACCTCGCCGAAACAACCTTGGCCCTGGTCTTCAAGGCGTTGGCCGACAGCATCGGCGAAGCAGCGGTCACCAACCTAGCGCTACCCCAAGGGGATACAAAAACCAGCAATGCGCGCCTAAACTACTATCCGGTTAGCGACCCACTATCAGCGGATGAACAGCAGAAGACAACCGCGCTAGGGGACATGGCGCTGCATCACCACACCGATCCAGGCGTACTGACTTTATTGCTGCAAGACAACACCGGCGGCTTGCAAACCCAGAGCACTGCTGATGGCTGGATTGATGTGCCCCCACAACCCGGAACCGTGGTGGTGAACCTTGGTGACGCCATGCAAGTTTGGACCAACGACCACTACAAAGCAGCCGTACACCGGGTCACTCCAATGCGCGGCAAAGCCCGCTACAGCACACCGTACTTCTTGAACCCAAGGGCCGACGCTATCCTAGAACCGCTGCCTGCACTAGGGTTTACGAAGCCGCGCTACCGTGCGTTCAGCTGGAAGGAATATATTACCCACCGCATCGACGACAACTTCGCGGATCTTGGTGCCGAAGACACACAGATATCGCACTATCGTTTGTCCGCCTAACCGCCATTAACTCAGGGAAATACTATGCAATTACAAGGTATTCACCACGTGTCGATCAACGTTCAAGACGTTGAGGCAGCGGTCAACTTCTATTGCTCTGTGCTCGGACTAGAACAGCTAGCAAGGCCTGACCTAGGTTTCCCCGGCGCATGGCTTAAAAGCGGTGCCCAAGAGGTTCACCTGCTAGGCATTGAATCTACCGCCCCACCCAAAGAGCAGCATTTTGCTTTTGCCGTAACCGACCTTGCACAAGTGCAGGACAGCCTCGAGCAGGCAGGCATTAAGTGCAGCAAAACCATGGAAATTGAAGGGGTTTGCTTGCAAGCCTTTACCCACGACCCAAGCGGCAACATGTTGGAGTTTAACCAACGACTATAAGGGGCCGATGCGTTGCGTAACCGCTTCTACACACCAACCGCACACAAAGGATTGACAAGACATCATGAGCAAGCCAACCAACCCATTTGATTTAAGCGGCCAAGTCGCCGTAGTAACCGGTGCAGGCAAAGGGATCGGCAGAGGCATTGCGCTCTGCTTAGCACAAGCTGGCGCAGACGTTGCGGTTGCATCTCGCAGCGCTGGCGACCTAACCAGTCTGGTTGACGAGATCACGGCCCTTGGTCGTCGTGCCATTGCCGTTCCAACCGATGTCACCAACAAAGCCCAACTAGAAAACCTAGCCGCTAACGCCAAAAGTGAGCTTGGCGCTATCCATATTTGGGTAAGCAACGCCGGTGGATTACCGGATGCAACCCCCCGCTATCTAACCAAAACCTCAGAGGACCATTGGGATGCGCAACTGGATCTCAACCTAAAAGCAGTCTGGGTGAGCGCGGTGGTTGCGGCCGAGCATATGGACAGCGGTTCCATCATCAACATCTCGAGCAAATCTGCAAAAGGTCCGGGCATGAAGAACGGTCCTTATGGTGCGGCCAAAGCCGCGGTTAACAACTTAACCGAATCCTTAGCCTTAGAGTTGGCCCCAAAGATTCGCGTCAATGCCATAGCTCCAGGCCCGATTCCCACCGAAAATTTCAACCAATCAACCAACTTCCCCAGCGACAAGCCGCTGGAGCAAATTCTACGAGTACCGCTCGGCCGCATGGGCACACCCGACGATATCGGTAACGCTACGGTGTTCATGGCATCCGATGCGGCCAGCTGGATCACCGGCCAATGTCTGTACATCAGCGGTGGGCTTTAGGTTCCCACAACCCGTACAACAATGCTCTACTAAGAGCCGCGTAAGAGACTCGCCAAAGGGCGCTAATCAAGCCGTGATTCCTGCATCAATCACCAGCTCTGTCCCGGTGATATAGGTGGATTCATCGCTGGCCAAGAACAGCACACCGTTGGCAATGTCGATCGGCTGACCTGCAACCCCGGATGGCACCCCCAACTTAGCCAGCTCGTTAGGATCTACCGCGTTAGCCCCAGGATTTTGCGGATCCATGGTCGTTGCGCTGACGGTATCCCAGATTGGCGTGGCGATAATGCCGGGATGAACCGAGTTAACTCGGATGGGCCAACCTTCCATGGCACACTCGCGCGCAACCGCTTTGGTGAGCAGCCGAACACCGCCTTTGGTGGCACAGTAGCCGGCTAACCTTGGGCTACCTTTTAAGCCGGCTACGCTAGAGATGTTCACGATAGAGCCACCACCGGTATCACGAATAAGCGGAATGCCATGCTTGATCCCCAAGAACACACCATCCAAATTTATCGCCTGTTGCCGCTGCCAGTCCTCTAGCGACATCTCGATAATGCTCCCGCCAATACCAACACCGGCATTGTTCACCAACACATGCAGCGCACCAAATTTGCTTTGAGCTAGCGCAATGGCATCCATCCACGCTTGTTCAGATGTCACATCATGCTCAAAAAACACGGCGGTGCCACCCGCTTGCTCAATCTCAGCTACGGTTGCTTGACCCATGGCCACTTGCACATCGGTAACCAAGACGCTGGCGCCTTCACCAGCCAACCGAATCGCACAGCTGCGCCCGATACCTGAGGCAGCACCGCTAACCAATGCAACCTTGCCCTGCATTCTATCGACCATATCCAACTCCCTATTTATTTGCGGTTAGAATACCCAATTACTTGTGCTGCCCTCACACTATTTCTGGCAGTATTTCTGCCACGATTTCTCGCAATACTCAGGAGCTTCAGGATGATTGACCCCAGCATTGACACCAGCGCTACCGCGTGGATTGCACCCAGCGCTGAGCTATACGGCGACATCCGCTTAGGGCAAGGGGTTAGCATTTGGCCCAAAAGCGTGTTGCGCGTTGAAGAGACCCACATCAGCGTTGGTGAATTTACCAACTTGCAAGATTTTGTGATGGTGCATTTTGGCAGCACCGGCGCATCAGAATTTGGCGCTTATTGCTCCATCACCCATCACACCACCATTCATGGGGCAATCATTGGAGATTGCTGTTTGATCGGCATCAACGCCACCATCATGGACGGCGCTCGCATCGGTGCTAACTCCATTGTGGCGGGCAACAGCATCGTACGCGAAGGCATGGAAATTCCAGCGAATAGCATCGTGGCAGGCGTACCGGCAAAGATTGTGGCCACCCGCAATAACTACGTGGAGAACAAGCTGAATGCTCTGGCCTACCATGAAAATGCACAAGCATACGCACGCGGATACTATCGACGTTGGTCGGATGATGATTTCAAAAGCACCATGGCTGATCACAAGATCAGGCTGGAAGCTGAGCAGACTTAGCTGGGGCGGCGCAACAAGTCCACACGGTTGGGTGTATCAAAGACAAACCCATCAGCGCTAGCGTAGCGATTAAATGTTTCTTCAACCTGGGCCAACAAGGCGGTGGATAAATCATGGGGGGAGTGGGTCGCGTGAATAATGGCATTGGCAAATTGATCAAAGTTGTGAAACTCAACCCGGGCTCGAAAGAAACGTTGCTCGACCAGCTCAAGCAAGCCTGAACCCACGGCATCGCAAACCGCACCAAACGCCAACTGACGAACCTGTTGTTCATCATGAAAGAGCCGAATGACTTCGTTCAACTCACCCGCAAACACCGGCTCCGAGATATAGGCCAAGCCGCCGGGCTTCAACACTCGACGAATCTCGCTCATTGCCTGCGCCAAATCAGCAGCTGGCACATGATGCAAAGACTTAAACATCAACACCGCATCGACACTAGCATCGGGTTTTGCAATGGCTTGAGCACCGTAGTCGACAAACTGGATGTTGTCCGCATATTCCCAGCTGGATTGGGCCGCGCGATTCTGCGCTAGCGCCTTTAGGTCAACTTCTGCCGCCGTTACCTGCACCGGCGCAAAGCGTTTGGCCACTGCCCGGGTCTTCGCCGCCAAGCCACAGCCAAGCTCTAGCAGCTCAAAGCGCTCGGGCTGAAATGGCAGCAGCTCCGCCAGCAAATCTAGCTCGTCCAATAGGGGCATATCGCTGCCAGGCGTCGCCTGTATTTTTAGGTTGCCGTTTTGATCTGAAGTCATCCGCGCAGTTTATCCTATCTCGAGGTTTGCAGCCCGGGAGCAGCCTAGCCACCCAACAAATGGGCACAGATCGCCCTAGAAGCTGAGAAAAACGTTAATGACGCGTAGACTAGGCCGCCATGACTAAGCCAATCAAACCAGACCAACAACCGCTGAACGAGCTGATCGATTTGCTTGCCCTTGAGCGAATTGAGCACAACTTGTTTCGTGCCTACCATCCACAAAAGCGTACAGGGCGATTGTTTGGCGGCCAGATTATGGCGCAGGCGCTTCAAGCGGCTGCACTCACCGTGCCTGAAGAACGCCCCGCTCACTCGTTGCACGGCTATTTTCTGCGTCCTGGCGACCCAAAGATCCCCGCACTCATTGAAGTCGAACGCATTCGTGACGGTCGCTCGTTCACCACCCGCCGGGTTGTCGTGGTGCAAAATGGCGCGGCTATATTCACTCTGGACGCCTCCTTTCAAACCCACGAAGAAGGGCTGACACACCAAGCTAAAATGCCAGCGATCGAACCACCTGAGGATGCGCGCGTACCTGCCGAAATGTGGAAATCGCCTTTTGTGGAATGGCGTGTGGAGCACAAAGCATTGCTCAAAGACGAACCCCATGCGCCGCAACAACACATCTGGTTCAAGACTATTGGTCCAGTACCTGACAACCCTTTACTACATCAAGCACTATTGGTTTACCAATCCGACGGCGCGTTGCTCTCTACAGCCCGGCTGCCAAACCGAGGGTCCTTCAAGCGCGAAGACATGCAAGGGGCAAGTCTTGACCACGCCATGTGGTTCCATCATCCGGTGGCACCGGATCAATGGTTGCTCTATGCGCTGGACAGCCCTTCTTCTCATGGCGCTCGAGGCTACAACCGGGGCTCGATCTATAGTACCGATGGCACCTTGGTTGCAAGCACTATGCAAGAAGGTTTGATGCGTCTGCGTAAGCCCTAAGAGCGGACACTAGCGCTTGAGCTTGCGCATCTTTGCCAGTACTTTCGAATCAGATAAGCCCAGGCTCTCTACTTCGCCTGCTAACAGCTTAAGGCTAATGGGTTCCGCCTCATGCTCGATCACCAACCGCAGCACCTCATCTAACCCGTTCTGAGGTCGATCGTTAGCCCGTTGCCATGCCTGCAACTCTTGATCTAACTCATAAAACAAGCTCAACGCTAAAGCGGTTGTTGCGCCGCTAGAGCGTGAAGTTTTTAGCGTTGCAACGGATTTACCCCTGGCCTGAAGATCCGCCATCGACGACAAAAACCGTTTTTCGCTTAATGTTCCAGAGCGACGCATGATTTCTAAGCTGTAGTATTCGGCAAGCCCTTCCACAATCCAGTCATCACCCGCCACCGCGCGCAGACTGGTCGCAACATGCATCAGCTCATGCAGCAAGGTGCTGGTGCCGTCCTCACCTATAAGCGGACGATCGCTGTGCATATACAAGGATTGGGTGCCGGACAAACCGCCACGCCAAAAGGGGTCATCCGCACCCACCACCAGCAAACGTTTGGGGAAAGTCTGCGTCGCTTCGATCAAGGAAGGCAGGTTCCAGCGTAGAAAGGCTAGAATATCGTTGCGTCGCAAACGTTCCCCTCGCACCGCCGCCACAACAACCGCACGCCCTTCAATCTCTTCACGGCGGATACCCAGCGGACCTGCCAGCATCCAACCCGTGGGCCTATCGTAGCGCCGCTTGGGATGCACAAAGCGCACCGCACTATCCGCCGTATTGCCGTACTGAGTTTCTACGGACCAGCCCTTCGGACCCTGCACTGAAACCCAAGATTTGGAGCGGGCCAACTCGTTGGTGGTCAGCGTAGCAGCCGGAAACAAATCATCGCCCCGGAACAAACCGCCTGCTGGCGTCAGCTGTGCATCGAAAGCACCGTTTGCTCGCCGGTTCTCAATCTTGTAACGATACCTAAGGGTGCCGCCTTTGGGCGGGACCTGCCAAACCAAGATGTCACCTTGACGCTGTTGCTTGCCATCACCCTCCACCTCCGAAAAGCGATCTTTAGGCATTCGCAGTGCAAGCTGGGTCACCAAGGCACGCGGCTGATCAATCTTTATGCTTGCTGATGCCGTTCCGGAAGTCGGCTCAAGGGTTGCAATAAAGTTAAGGTCGTAACGGGGAGCCCCAGAGGCACAAGCGGTTAACGCCACAAATAGCAAGCCGGGCAAAACCGCCTGCAGCAAACGCATCGGCAATCTGCTCAAAGTTTTTGTATTAATAATTCGAATTCCTAGGTTCTAAAATTGACGTTACCCACACCCTTGCCTCAGGTCAATCTGTACACAGGGGTTAAGATACCTAGGCCAAACGCTCAGCCCGGCGGGTGTAAATGGGTTAGCGTCGCTTTCGCAAAATGGCTGCGTATCAACGGTGCATACATAAAGGTGAGTCGATGGTCACGCCACCAACGCTGAGCCCAAGCTGACCGCGCGAAGTCGGTATTTAACGCTTGCTCGCCGCTGCCCAACCACTGCGTTTCAAACTGATCCAACAGCGCGGCAATGCGAAGCTGCCAACTATGCAACAGCCCAAGCGGCATCGTTCCATTGGGTTGTTGAGCCAAGACCACGGCGTCCGCCAATCCAGCCGCAACGGCGGTAGCAAAACTGCGCCCTGGCTCCCGCTTGCTCAGCAAAGCCTGAGCAAGGTCGTCTTGTTGCTGCCAATGCCGCCATAGATATCCCACTAGCGCCACACCAACATACAAGGACTCCGCATGCATAAAGTGACTAAAAGGTTCGGCCTCTAACCATTGCTCCTGGGGTATCTGCAAGTTATCGAATCGGGCAAAACCTTGGGACAGATCGGGTAAAAAGCTCGGCGCCGGGCGATGGCTGAGTGTTACCGCCGGCTCTTGAGCTGAACACCAAAACCACTGGGTTGAGTTGTCATCACGCTTTGCACTCACGACCAATCCGTCGACGGTTGCGCTGCTAGCAACCCATGATTTGGTGCCGTTAACTGTTGCACCTGGCCCATCCACTTGTAACCGGGTTGGCGGGTTGGCCGCCGGGTCTTGCTGATCTTCACTCACCAGCAAGCTAAACCATTGCGCGGCTGGGGTTGCAGGCAAGACGTGTCGTATCGCGCCTTGATAACCGGCAATAAAAACCTGGGATAAGCAATCGGCAATCGCCCCACCTTGCAGAGCCGCGTTGAGCGCGCGCATGGCGGGAGACAACCCAGACGCAGGGGCATCACTGGCACCAAGCTGCGCTAACCATTGCGTTTTGTATTCTGCTTCAGACTGGGTGTGGGCACTCACAGCTGCTTGGCCTGTGCTTTGCTGTAAGTTTTGGAGAAGCAGAGTTGTCTGTTCTTCTAGCGAAACGGTTGTTGTGGTCACAAAGTGTCCTGTTTGCCTGCGCTAGTGCGCGTTAGATTTATCAAAAGCACCCGCGGCCGCGCGCCAATGGTCAGCATGAGTCCAGGTTGTGACCAAATGATCGGTCTCTACCTGCTGCTGGGCTTCGGGTTGCCGCCGACTGGCACGCGCCAACGCTTTATGCGCCCACAGCACTTGAGCTGGTCGAGCCAGCAGCGGCGCCAACGCTTCCAGCACATCTACCCGCCAACCCCGCTCTACCCCGCTTGTCGGTTCCGGGTCCTGAGCTAACACCTGATCAATCAAACCGGCTGCCAAGGCCTGAGGGGCATCTAGCAGTGCCGCCTGACCTAAGGTCAGCAAGGCTTTGCTAGGACCCATAAGCGCCATCAAGTCCGTCCCACCACCCCAAGCGGTAGACAATCCTAGCCGGCCCTGGATCAAACCAAAACGGGCGCTTGGAGCTGCTAAACGCAGATCGCAGGCCAAAGCGAGCTCTGCACCACCCCCTCGCGCGGCGCCGTTCAATGCGGCCACCACCGGTGCTGGGAACTCACGAATGGCATTTAGCGCTGCCATCCCCCGCTGGGACATGGCCAACGCTTGGGCCTCGGTGCGGACCTGGTCTAACTCTTTGAGATCACCGCCCGCCGCAAAGCTGGCCGCTCCCGCGCCGGTTAGGATGGCCAGCTTTGGCGGGTTGGCGCTGGCATCACGAAATGCGGCGCCGATGGCATCCAACATGCTTAAGCTGAGGGCATTGTGTTGCTTTGCGCGCTGGATTTGGACCCACAGGACCTCAGCTTCACGCTCAACAACAATATTATTATCAGTAGTTTGGGTCATTTTCATCGTAATGTTATGAGAATTGCAGCGGCCGCAACCGGCCAGGTTATCAAAGCACAATAGAGCACCAGGCTGCGCCCGACCAGGCTGGCTCTAAAAGGCTGCTGCGGTGTAGTATCCGCCGCCTGATGCACAAGGCAGCAGTACTTCAATCATTCGTGCAATTTTTCGTCGAAGACAAGGTTACACGACCAGCAAGGGAGAAACTCCATGGCAGACCATCTGCACTTTTACATTGATGGCCAATGGGTGGCGCCGTCGGGCAGCCAAACGGTAGACGTTATTAATCCGGCAACCGAAGAATCCATTGGCAAGATCGCCATGGGCGATGCAACCGACGTTGATCGCGCCGTCGCCGCTGCTAAAAATGCCTTCACCACCTTTTCGCAGACCAGCAAAGAAGAACGTATCGAGCTGCTTGAGCGAATCATCGCTACCTACAAAAAGCACATGGGTGATATCGGCCAGGTGATCTCTGCCGAGATGGGTGCCCCGTTAGGTCTTGCCAACGCCGCTCAAGCACCCTCTGGCTTAGGTCACTTCATGACCGCACTCAAGGTTCTTAAAGGCTATGAATTTGAAGAAGACATCGGCACCTCACACATCGTTAAGGAACCCGTCGGTGTCTGCGGGTTTATCACCCCCTGGAACTGGCCCCTAAACCAAATCGCCTGCAAAGTTGCCCCGGCCATAGCGACCGGTTGCACCATGGTGCTCAAACCCTCTGAAGTGGCGCCCATGAACGCTATTCTGTTTGCTCAGGTGATGGACGAAGCCGGTGTTCCAGCAGGCGTGTTTAACTTGATCAACGGTGACGGTCCCAATGTTGGTGCAGCGCTGTCCTCGCACGTTGACGTGGACATGATGTCTTTCACTGGCTCCACTCGGGCTGGCATAGAGGTGGCCAAAAATGCAGCGCCAACCGTTAAGCGTGTCGCCCAGGAGCTTGGCGGCAAGTCTGCCAACATCATTTTAGATGACGCCGATTTCGAGAAAGCCATTAGCCGCGATGTGTTTGGTCTGTGCATGAACTCAGGTCAATCTTGCAACGCTCCAACCCGTATGTTGGTCCCTAATGCTCGCATGGACGAAGCTGCAGCCATTGCGAAAGCAGCGGCTGCCAAAGTGACCGTGGGTGACCCAAACAGCGAAGGCACAACCATTGGCCCGGTTGTGAGCGAAGTCCAGTTCAACAAGATCCAAGCCCTTATTCAAAAGGGTATCGACGAAGGCGCTAACCTGCAGATCGGTGGTGTTGGCCGACCTGAAGGTTTGAACCGTGGCTACTACATCAAGCCCACCATCTTTAGCCACGTGACCAACGATATGGCCGTTGCGGAAGAAGAGATCTTTGGACCGGTGCTATCGCTGATCGGTTACAAAGACGACGACGATGCCGTACGCATAGCGAACGATACCTTGTATGGACTGTCGGGCTACATTTCCTCTAGCAACCCAGACCGAGCTAAAGCGGTCGCGCGCCAGATCCTAACCGGCAACGTGCATCTAAACGGTGCGCCCTTGGATAACAACGCACCCTTTGGCGGCTACAAGCAGTCGGGCAATGGCCGCGAATGGGGCAGCTATGGCTTCGAGGAGTTCCTTGAGGTTAAGGCCATCATGGGCTACAACCCGGCTTAACCTAGCAACGCGAAGTGCACGGGTATGTGCGAGCCACAAAAAAAGGCGCGGTATAACTACCGCGCCTTTTTGGTATCGCACACTGTGTAAGCCTTAAGCAGGCAGACGGACCGGAAGGTTGGTATAGCCGCGAACAAAGCTTGAGTAGCTACGCTCTGCCTCACCCACCACTTCGATCTTGTCGAAGCGCTTTAGAATCTCTTCCCATACCACCTTGAGTTGCAGCTCCGCCAAGCGGTTACCCATGCACCGGTGCAAACCAAAGCCAAAGGCCATATGTTGGCGGGCATTGGGCCGATCAATCAGGTAGGCGTTAGGATTTTCAAACTGCTCAGGATCACGGTTGCCCGAGACATACCACATCACCACTTTGTCACCCTTCTTAATGGTCTGGCCGTGCATCTCCACATCTCGATTCGCCGTGCGGCGCATGTGGGCTAACGGGGTCTGCCAGCGAATGGTTTCACTCACCATGTTGGGAATCAGGCCAGGATTCGCGCGGAGCTTAGCAAACTGATCTGGGTTTTCGTTCAACGCTAAGACGCTCGCTGAAATGGTGTTCCGCGTGGTGTCGTTGCCGCCAACAATGAGCAGAATCAAGTTACCCAGGTACTCCATGGGCTCCATGTTTTTTGTTGCCTCACCGTGTGCCAGCATGGAGATTAAATCATTGCCAGGCTCCGGCAAGTTGACGCGCTCGTTCCACAAACCAACAAAGTACTCTAAGCACTCCAGCAGCTCAGCACGGCGCTCCTCTTCATTTGCGACCAAAGTTCCGGGCGCAGCGGTGGCCACATCAGACCAACGGGTAAGCTTGCTGCGATCTTCCCAAGGAAAATCAAACAAGGTAGCCAGCATCTGGGTCGTTTGCTCGATCGACACTAGGTCAACCCAATTGAAGGTCTCGCCTCGTGGCAGAGAATCTAAGATATCTCCGGCGCGTTCACGGATGGTAGATTCCATCGCCGCAAGGTTTCTAGGTCCAACCACAGGGCTGACAACCTTACGTTGCTCATCGTGCCTTGGTGGATCCATCGCAATGAACATGGGCAGGCGGAAGTCGTCATCTGGCGTGCCAACGGTAATGCCCCCTTCACTGCTAAAGGTCTCATGGTCCGTGTCAATGGCCATGATGTCCTCGTAACGGGTCACCGACCAATAGGCACCAAAATCGCTATCTGCGGTGTAATGCAAAGGGGCTTCTTCGCGCATGCGCGCAAAGTAAGGGAGGATGGCGTCCGCCTGAAAAATCTCGGGGCGGGCCGGTCCGAAGTGTGCATCGAGCGCAACCTTAGCCACATCTTCAGGCTGGTAAGTGCGGATTGGTGGCATAGCCGGGGTGCTTGACGCCTCTTGCGGCGTGGTATCAATCGCTTCACTCATTTGCGCTTTCCTCTACAAATCTTTGTTTTTTCTAGACTTTCTGATCGACAACCTGTCTGATATCGAGAGATTGAGGCCCGATAGTAGCGAACTATGCGCCCCACCTGGAGGGCAAGAGGCGCACTTTAACGAACCGTTTACATCTGGAATTCTGGAACATCCACGGTCAATCCATCCAACTCGTCGCTTACAGCAACCTGGCAGCTCAGGCGCGAGTTATCTTGACGTTCAGGGTTTAAATCCAACATCGACTCTTCGCGGTCGTTGGGCTTACCCACCTTAGCCATCCACGCATCTCGGACCACAACGTGGCAGGTAGCGCAGGAACATTCACCACCACAATCCGCATCGATTCCTGGAACTAGGTTATCAACGGCGGCATTCATTAAGGAAAGACCGGACTGTGCTTCAATCTCGTGTTCTGTTCCGTCGTGCTCAATAAAAATAATACGTGGCATGGTCTGCTTCCTAAACTATCAGTGACAAAATAATGGTCAAAGGTAGCAGAAAGCGGCTCGAAACTGAATCTAACAGGCACCAATTTTGGGCCGATTAACGGGACTTCATCGCAGTTTGCTGACCCTTAGAGCCGCAAGGCGTAAACTCGGCGCATGACGTCCACCACAACAAACCAAGCGCATAGCCTAAGCGCCCGTCCGACCCAATGCGCCCAGGTCGTTGACGTACTAGAGGGCTTTTTCGAGATCCGCGCCCGTTCCAGCACCTTGCATGGCGACGCACCGGTTCGTGCGGTCCAAGCTTGTCCACCATTTGCACAAGGGTGTGGCTATGGTTGGGAGCTGCGCTACTCGGGTATCGGCCTTGCCTTGCAGGCTGAGGGCGAGCCGGCCGTCCAGATGATCGATGAGCTAACGCCCGGATTTGACTACGCGGGTCAAGTTCAAGCTGCCGCCGAGCAAGGGTATATTGCCGCGCCTTGGCTTAACCAACTACTTCAGAACTGGTGGTGGCGTGACAGGCAGGACCCCAAACGCATTCACCTATGGACTGGCCTAGTAGCCAAACCTAGTACTGACTGCGACTTACGTCTAACCGAGCTGTTCAATAGCCCACATCTGCAGCTCAACCTGCAGCAGCAGTGGATCGATGGTACCGCAGGTTGGACACCACTAATCTTAAGCTTTGATCTCCGCAACACAGCTCGCAGCGCCATTGCTGGCACGGTGGCCAGCCTTAGCCCGCTACCGCGAGCAAGCACCATGGAGACCGTTGCCTTGGCGGATTATCCTTGGGTCGGCCAACGCGTTCTCAACTACTACAGCCCGAGTTACTACGAGCAAAAACTGAGTGCGCCGCCAACCCGCGCTTACACCAAACTGCTGCGCTCACCTAGTGCGCAACCCGACTGGCACCAGGCCCAGGACCTGACCCAAGCCATCGCCGTGGCTGCAAATCCGGCAGATGCTAGCGCTATCCGCCTGTGCCATTGGGCGCAGAAAAACAACAACCTTTCCACTGGGAGCAAATCACAAGGGGCCGCTTATGCCGAGCTGCTAGCGCCCGCAGACATTCGCCTGATGTATCTCGGCCGAAGTTTTGACGTCAGCATGGGGGATGGTTGGGATACCGGCTACCAAGCATGTCGGCAAGCGTGGAAAGCGCTATACGGCACCACCGGCGCGCGCTACCTGGATGATGCCACCTTTGATGGTAGTAGCTGTGTCCACGCTACCAGCGGCCACCCCGTTATGGTTCTAAACATTGAGCCCTTGTTGCGATTTGCCACCAAACCGGGTTGGTCTTTGTTGTTTGAAGGTGCCAGCGAAACCTTCGCCTGGGGCTTGCGTGGTGTCATCTCTAGCGCCAACTTTCATAGCGGCGCCTTGGCCTTTCAATGCTTCGAAACGCCACAAACTCAAGTTATTGCACAAGGTAGCCTTCTCGGTCGGGTTGTACCCATTCCCGATGCCCTGCTAACGGCAACCTTTGAGCTGAAAACCCTAGAGCCTTAAGGTCCCCAGCGAGCCGCTTTGCCCCGGGTGTCAATGTGTACAAAAGGTCCGTGAGCGGAGTTTGATTTGTAGGTACCCAGACCACCGGGCGTTACCTCGTCGTCATCCAAGCTAGCTACTACGGCAGCTAACCACTTTGCATCCGCTATGTTGGATCGACCATCGCCGTTTAGATCGTCCATACGACCATCCCCGTTGCGATCAACAAAAATGTCTGCCGCATCCCCATAGATATGGCGACTAAAAGCCACGTTACCAATGGCGCGATTGTAATAAGGGGTACGGTAGCCGCTCATGACGGTTAAGGTAGCCAGGTCAATGCCGCGGTCTTGCAAGGCACGAACCAAGGCGTCCAACTTTCGCAGCAGCGCAGGTTGCACGGCCACGTATTTGGGCCAACCGCCACTTTGCTTGCACAGAAATTGCTCCAAGCGAAAATGGTCTGATATCCGTTGGCTGCGATTAGCCGGTGTCACGCGCACCAAACCTGGTGGCGGCTGATAATGATCCGCGTTGGGTGAAGACTGCGGCTTGGGGTAGTGCCCTAACCGATAGCTCCCCAAAAAATCTGGCTTGCGTTGGGGGATAGGGTGCAAGGTAAAAGCTCGAATCAATCCTAGACGTTTGTTCGACTCAAAAATCTCAAGATCTGCGCTGTCTTGGCTCTCTTGCGGTTGCCAATCCCAAAGGTTCGATACCCCTGGGATCAACCCTAAGGCACCCGGCTGCTGTGCTCGCTCATGGAAGGCAAGATTGCTGGCCCCGGTAGTGACCACAACGCTCTGATGCGGGTAGCGAAAGACCGAACGTAATGGCACATGCGCATGGTCATGTGCGTCCTGTCGAATGGCTTCACCGTCCACCACCAAGCCGTTGGACTGGGCGCGAATCTTTGCATCGCTCCAAGGGTTTGCCTGAACCGGCATGACGCCCCATTGCAACATCACGGCAAGCAGTATTGTCATGTAACCAAAGCGCAGGGGCGCTAAGCCGTGCAGGGTCTTTTGCGGTCCTAACAACGAGCAACCAACCTGGGGTTGTGCTGTATCAAATCGAGTCAGCGGATGTTTCATACAACGCAAATCCAGTGTCGTTGATTAAAGGGCTAGCCGTATCCGCTAGCAGTGTTTGCGCCAGCGCTGCATCTGGAGCATCACGCCGATACAGGTCACGGAAGAACCAAACCATACTGGCATCCGCCTTGGCGGTCAGATAGACAATATCAACCGGAACCGATTTTTTTAGGCTAACCACTTTGCGGTTACCGCTGCTGGTGATTTCCTCTAGCTTGCTGGGGTCCACCCGTGAATTTCCGTCAACCAAAGCCTGCGCTAACGCTGATGGATCGGCCAGCCGAATGCAACCGTGGCTGAGGGCGCGTTTGCTCTTGTTGAAAGCCCACTGAGACGGCGTGTCGTGCAAGTAGACGTTATGCGGGTTTGGAAAGATGAATTTCATGCTGCCTAGTGCATTGGTTGGCCCCGGACGCTGACGCAAACGGACCGGAAATTGATTCTCATTGAAATCTTGCCAAGACATGGCGCTAGGGTCCAACACCTTTGAGCCCTGCAACACTTCCATCTGTTGTTCCTGCAAATAATTTGGGTCTGCTTTCAGCTTAGGTAGCACTTCGCGCACCGCAATCGTCCGCGGCAGGTTCCAATAAGGATTCAATACGATGTAGTCGATCTTATCGCTAATTTCCGGCGTGGGAAAACGGCTTTTACCAACCACAACGTTCATCTGCAGCACCTCAGCGCGATCATCCAATAAGCGCATTCGATACTCTGGAATATTGACCACCACATGTTGGCCAGCGTGCCGAGGCAAGGTTCGGTAGCGTTGCAAGTTCAAACGCAATCGACGTAATTTTTCTGAAGCGGTTTCATTCATCGCGGCAACCGTAGACTTACCCACAATGCCATCTGCGCGCAGCCCATGTCGAAGTTGAAAACGGCGCACCGCACGATGCAGCTGCGGATCGTACAAAGTTTCATCCGCTACAGGTTCATCCTCCCGATAATCGTTGGTTACAACCAAACGTTGGCGGAATTGGGCGATGCGTTCGTGCCGATCACCCGGTCGCAGGGTTCGACCCCGTTTCACGCTCGGCCAACCACCAGCATCAACTAGCCGTTGGTAGCGCCGAATCGCCGCTCGCAGGTGAATAACATCCGGAGAATCAATGTTGTTGGTCGTAGCAACCGGGGCTGCCACTTTTGCAGCCGGCTTCACGTAAGTGGACAACATGGCTTCGGTTGATAGCATTTCTGCCTGAGCATGACTACCCAATCCAAAGACCGCTAGGCCAACAAGAGTTGAACTAAGCTTTTTTATATCAAGCTTACGAA
The DNA here is from genome assembly GCA_938036875.1 of uncultured Pseudomonadales bacterium. Classification (GTDB taxonomy): domain Bacteria; phylum Pseudomonadota; class Gammaproteobacteria; order Pseudomonadales; family Azotimanducaceae; genus CALHVX01. Next base: position 128,738 of record CALHVX010000020.1, on the reverse strand, counting down.
TATTGCCGACACAGCCAAGCAAACGCAGACCTTGCGGTCGGGCAAGAAGCTGTTCGGACTTAAGGTGTGTGCTTACTGCGTTGCGCACTGACTGCCCCAACTACACAAAAGATTGAGACATAGGATAGGCAATCATCAGACAAAATACCGTTAACAGATCGTCGCCCGCTGTACCTGCAAGGTAATGATTTCTAGCTAAATGCTTACATTTTGGATGGTTTAACCAACGGCTAATTGATTTATGCGAACTTCGTCACGGCTTGTACGGAACAAGCGCACACTGACCATAAGGGCAACAATGAACAAACCCAAAGTTAATGCTAACCAATAGCCGTACACGCCCATGGGGTCAAACTGCCATGCTGAACTGACCGGGCTACCAAAAATCGTATCGGGCAGGCCAAAAGCCAACAGCGTGCCAAGCGGGATAGCAACCAACCAAAAACCTATCAGGCCGTAATACATGGGTACCTGGGTATCTTTGTAACCACGCAATGCCCCCACCGCAACCGCGTTGGTATCATCAAATATTTGGTACAGGGCAACAAACAAAATGAGCTGAGCCGCCAGTTGCATAACCTCAACATCGTTGGTGTACATCATGACCAATGATGAGCGAAACACTACCAACAGCAAGCTCATGATCACGCCATAAACCAACGACACACGAAATGCGATACCGGCAACGTTGCGCGCATTGGTGAGCTGAGCCGCACCAACATAATAGCCAACCCGAATACTGGCCGCTGCACCTAAACCCGCAGGCAACACGTAAGTCAGCCAGTTTAAGCTACCCGCCACGCTATTGGCCGCAAGCTCTATAACCCCCATACGAGCAATAGCTAGACCCATGACAGAGAATACGGCCATCTCCAAAAATATCGCCAAGCCAATTGGCGCCCCCAAACGCAGCAGACGCAACAGTGGACGAAACTGGGGCCAAGACCAATGCGCAAAGGTTTGGGTCACGCGAAAGAATGGCTGCTTAACAACAATAAGCATCAGCAGCAGTTCAACCCAAAACACAATAGCGGTAGCCCATCCACAACCAACCCCACCGAGAGCGGGAAATCCAAACTTACCGTAGATAAAGGTGTAGTTGAGTAAAGCGTTAACTGGTACCACACCAGCGGCGATCCACATGGGCAAACGCACCTGCCCTAGCCCTTCACAAACTTGGCGCAAGGCCACGTAAAAAACAACCGCCGGCAATCCCCAGGCGGCCGCTTTGAGATAGCCGCTGGCAATAGCAACCTCGGGCCCCGAGATACCCATCGCGGCATACATGGGCTCAGCATTCAGACAGATCAACACCATGACAATGCTACTGGCCAAAGCAAACCAAAGTGCCTGGCGGATGCGAGCGCCAGCGTCGGCCAAGTTCCCTGAACCCTGCAATTGCGAAACTATAGGGGTCAACGCCATGGTGATCCCCGTTAGCAACATAAATGCCGGCCACATAATGTTGCCACCCAAGGTCACCCCAGCCAGGTCTAAGGCACTGCTGCGCCCAGCCATCAGGGTATCTATAAAGCCAGTTGCCATTATGAAAAACTGGGTGGCCATCATCGGCCAGGCGAGTCGCAGCAGCGTGCCCAGTTCAGAACCTAACCCCGAACTGGGGCCTGCTTTGGCTCCAGGCCCGGGCTCCGACTTAGACGGTGTCGCCAGATCATTTGTCATACGAGCTTCCTAGAGACGACATTGTTACAAGTCAGCGCCCCTAGGCGCACTTTGTCTTAGCACCAGTTGCCTTGCGGACGGTTTAGCAAGGTAGAATACGACATTAACCCAACGATAGCTGCGGAGAGAGAACAACTGATGAGATACATTTACTATGTCGTGGCGGCTCTAATTTTTCTGGCCGTGGTTAACTTGGCTTCTAGCTTCATCGGCAACGATACGCAAGAGCTGTTAACGGATCTAAACCCAGACCAACAGGCAACCGAAGCGGTAGATCAAGCAGCACTCGAGTCAGCCACTCCACCCGTCGTTGGCTTGGAGGCCAACGAGACAGCAATTGTTGAACCAGTCACGCAAGCGACCGGTGAAACTGCTGAAACAAGCAGCGCAGCCGCTGACGTGACTGTAACCAACGAAGCCGAGGTTGCACCGGTAGCAGCAGAGCAGGTGCTCACCGATGTGTCTAACAGCGTCGAACAAGCTGCTCAATCCGTACAGAGCGAGGTTGTTGCTGCGGCTGATGCAGCCGAGGCTGAAGTAGTCGGCGTGGTCGCTGAGGTTGAAACCACTGCAGTTGCAGAAAACGCCGTAGTCGCCATCACCGATAAAGCTGACTCTGCCGTTGAGGCCGCCTCAGAAACACTGGCCGCAACAACAACCGATGCGGCAACCCTAACCGCTGAAGACGCGCCATCCCAGAGCGCAACGCCCCAAGCGCAAGAAACCACATCCCAAGCCACCACCGCCGTTGCGGCAGCAGTCGCGACCACCGTGGCAACAAAGCTTGCAGCAAACACCGATACACCGGAAGCTCCCAACACTGCTGCACCTACTAAGCCAGCAGAAGTGGCGGCTCCGCAGCCCGCAACGGCGGTTCCAGCAACGCCAGTAGAAGCGGTAGAAGCGGAAGCGGAAGAAGCAGTAGAAGTAGAAGCAGAAGAAGTCGCCGCTGCGACCAAACCTAGCCTCATTCAAAGCTTAGGTGATAGCGCCGGAAGCGCCGCCACTGCGGTTGTCGGTGGTGCTCAGCAAGCGGTAGAGACTGTGGTTGAGGCAGCACGGTCGCTCATCGATACTGATGCTAGTCAGGACACGAATGACAACGCTAACGAGGTAGCAGCAACCCTTGACGACGCAAATGAGAAGCAACCCGTCGTAGCCGAAGCGACAACCTCAACGACCAGCACGCCGGCACCCACCGCTGCTACCGAGGCCAATGTGCAAATCGCTGCAGAAACTCAAGCCGGCAAAACCGTTACCGCCGAGACAAGTACGCCAACCCCTGAAGCTGAGATAGCCCAAACCGTCCAAAACCCAGCACAACCCACCACCGCTTCCAGCGTTGCACCCACGGTTGCACCAGCCACCAAGGCAGTGACCAAGCCCGCTGCACCACAGGTTGCCGCAGGCACTGCAGCCCGCTATCACAGCACAGCACCAGCTGAGGTGTTAGATCTGGTTAAGCGCCATCCAGGAAAAGTGCTGATGATTGGGTTCTTTTCGCCAAACTGCCGAGATTGCAAACCATCCCTGGCTTGGTTGAACGAAATGCGCCGCAAGTATTGGGCACAAGGCCTACAAGTGATTGGGATCAACCTGGGAACCGAGGCTCAAGCAAAAAGTTATTTGCAAGATGCCCCGGTCAGCTTCGAGATATTGCACGACCCGGAGCGCAAGCTAGCCTCAGCATTTTGGCTAGCCAAACAGCCTAGCACCTACTTGGTGAACGGTTCCGGCATCTTGCTTTCGACGCATCAGGGTCACTCTCCGTCTCGAATTGGGGAATACGAAGATGCGATCCGACTCGCGTTGGAGCAACGCTAACCCAACTGAACAGCATCGACTGATCGTGACAAAGCTTTGACAAATGGAATGCCTGAAAGGCCCTAAAGCCGTTTTATACTCAGGTATACAATCAAGAACGATCAGATCGATGCAAACCGAAACCGAACGACGAGCAACCCTAAGGCCCATCTTAATGAGCCTGTTGCTCCTAGTGCTGCCAAGCATGGCGGTCAGCGCATCGGATTCCCAGTTTGAAAAGTTTGATCTCAACAAAGATCGTGCTTTAGACGCCAGTGAATTTTTGTCCGCTAAGTATTCCATTGCGGACTTCAAAGCAGCGGACAGCAACAAGAACCAGCGCGTTAGCGTGGCTGAGTTCGCCTCCTTTCTAACCGCGCTGAGCAAGCCCCAAGAACGCCAAAGTAGCGGCCCTCACCCACCTCGGGGTTAACCAAACCCGCCAAGCTCTAGCCAACTGTCTAAAGCAAATAGGCTAAGATCAGGTTTTTAGCAACCGGTCAAAGCCATGCAAGAAGCGCAAGCCGTCGCACTCGTTAGTGCGCTCACCCTAGAAGAGAAAGTTGCCCTACTTGCCGGATCTGCCGCCTGGCTTAGTACCCCAGTGGAACGCCTCAAGATTCCGGCTATCAAGCTCTGCGACGGTCCCAATGCGGCTCGCGGTGATGCGCTACGCGGCGTACCTGCTGCCTGCTTCCCCGTTGGAAGTGCCATGGCGGCCACTTGGAACACTGCACTTATCCAACAAGTTGGGGTAGCGCTTGGTGAAGAGGCCAAGACCAAAGATGTTCAGGTTCTACTCGGACCCACCATTAACCTCCACCGACACCCCTTAGGCGGGCGCCATTTCGAATGCTACTCAGAAGACCCAGAACTGTCGGGTAGCATCGCTTGCGCTTTCATCAAGGGTGTTCAAAGCCAGGGGGTTGCCGCCTGCGCTAAGCATTTCGTTTGCAATGATTCTGAGTTCGAACGTCACAGCATCAGCTCCAACCTAGACGAGCGTACCTTACGCGAGCTCTACCTACGACCTTTTGAGATGGCAGTACACAATGCCGATCTGTGGTCGGTTATGTCAGCGTACAATCGCATCAACGGGGTCTTTGCCAGCTCGCATAAAACCCTGCTGCGCGACGTTCTGAAAGAAGAGTGGGGGTTTGATGGTGCGGTAATCAGCGACTGGGGTGCAGCGTTAGAAACCCAAGCAAACATCATCGGTGGCCTCGACCTTGAGATGCCGGGTCCAGCCCGAAGCCGCGGCGCCAAGCTGGTTGCGGCGGTTGACGCAGGCGAGGTGGACGAGCGCTGGGTAGACGATAGCGCCGCCCGAATGCTGAGGCTAATTGCTCGAACCGGGCGCTTTGAGCAACCCGCCAAACCAGAGCAGGCGATCAACACCCCTGAGCATCAGATATTGGCACGCCGCTGTGCAGCGCAATCCATGGTGCTGCTAAAAAATGCCGCACCACTTGGTGCTCCGGACGCGGCAACCCCGCTGCTCCCTCTAGTACCAAAAGACAATACCAGGGTCGGTGTGATTGGACCCAACGCGGCCATTGGTCAGATTCAAGGCGGTGGTAGCTCGGCCGTTAGTCCGCATTACCAAATCATGCCGCTACCCGCGTTGCAGGCTGCATTCCCATCACTGCAATACGCACCAGGCTGCTACAACCACAAGTACATTCCTATGCCAGACACCAACAGCCTGCAACTGTTGGAGGAAGATAACTCTGGGATTCACTTAAGGCTTTGGGACAACCCAGAGATGGTCGGCGCAGCGATTCATACTCGAACCCTAAGTGCGCGGCCTTCACCCTGGGGGTTTATTCCGCTTGGTATCCCTGGTCGTAAAACCGCCGGCTTGCCGGGCGGCGACTCAGCAGACGACAACACCGGTTTTAGCGCTGTCCTAGAAACGCGCTTTACTGCAACCCAAGATGGACTACACCGCTTCGGTTTGCTTAGCTCCGACAAAAGCCGATTGTTCATCGACGGCGCGGAGGTAATCGACAACTGGACGGACCCACAACCGGGTGATGCATTTTTTGGTCACGGCAGCAGCGAGCGGCGTGCTAGCCAAATACTCGAGGCGCACACCAGCTATCGGCTCAAGATTGAGTTTCAAAGCACCAGCAACAGCATGCTTGAAGGCGTGCGCTTTGGTGTGCTCCACGAGCCAAACGATAACCCGCTTAGCGCCGCGATCAGCGTTGCTGAAAATACCGATGCAGTTGTTCTTGTGGTCGGTTCAAACAGCGATTGGGAAACCGAAGGCAACGATCGCAACGACCTGCAACTGCCTGGCGATCAGAATGCCTTAATCAGCGCCGTGGCTGCGGTCAACCCCAACACCTTGGTGGTTCTCAACACCGGCGCTCCCGTGGCTATGCCTTGGCTTGATGAGGTTGCTGCCGTCATACAGGCTTGGCTGCCAGGACAGGAATTTGGCAACGCATTGGTAGACGTCATAACCGGCGTTTGCGAAGCCGGTGGTCGCCTCCCTACCACCTTTCCCAAGCAATTGGAAGACAGCCCCAGCAACCCCTACTACCCGGGCGAGAACGGTGTGGTGCGCTACGAAGAAGGGTTGCTGATGGGTTACCGGGGATATCTAGATCAGCAGCTGCCCCCCCTGTTCGCCTTCGGTCATGGCCTTAGCTATACCCAATGGGAGATGTCGGACTTGGTGGTAACCTGCAGCGGTACGGGCGCGCAGCGATCAATCCAAGCTCGCTTGCAGTTGACTAACCGGGGTAACCGCGACGGCTCCCAAGTGGTGCAAGCCTACGTAAGCGATCTCACCGGAGCGGTGCAGCAACCGCCAATGGCCTTAGCGGCTTTTCAAAAGATCGAGCTCAAGGCGGGTCAACAGCAGGAAGTCCAAGTCGAGATAGCAAGCGCTGCACTGCGCTACTGGGCACCAAGCGGCGCAGACCCTGGCTGGCAATATCCACCCGGCAAATATCAAGTTCACTTAGGCACTGCATCAGACAATCTGCAACTAACCCAGGATGTATTGCTGAGCTAGAGCACCCCAACAACCAATATGGTTAGCACGGCAGGTGGCACCACAAAGCGGATGAGGACCATCCAAAGCCAATAACCAAAGCGCCCGCGCATCGCAAGCTCCCGACGGCTTGTGCGTGCGCTCACAACCCAACCAGCAAACAAGGCGATCAGCAACGCGCCCAGGGGCAGAAAAAGCTGGTTCGGGATAAAATCTAACCAATCACTTAACCCGCGACCGAGTAGTTGCCACTCAGACCAGCGGTTATAAGACAAAATACTGATGCTCGCGCACGTCCATAGGCTTATGCCAACCAACACCACACCAAGTTCACGCGATAGGCTAAGGCCCTCTTCACACCAAGCGACTAAGGGTTCCATCAAGCCGACCATCGAGGTAATTGCCGCAACGGCAAGCAGTAGGAAGAACAAGCTACCCAACCATTGCCCTGCGGGTAACGCACCAAAGGCCACAGGTAAGGTTTCGAAAATCAAACCTGCGCCCCCCGCAGGGTCCAAACCGAACTGAAAGACCAACGGAAAAATGACTAACCCAGCCAGCAAGGCAACCAAAGTATCCACCGCAACAATGGCAAACGCTGATCCCGCAATCGACACGTCTGTTGGCAAGTAAGCACCGTAGGTCATCATGCCGGCCATGGCCACACCAATCGAAAAGAAGGCTTGGGCCAGAGCGGCGAGCAATGTTGTCGCATCGAGCTTGCCAAAATCCGGAGTAAACAAATAGTCCAAGGTGCGCATGAACTCACCAGAAAATAGGTTCGCTATCGCTAGTGCAACCAACAAAGCTAACAGCAACGGCATCAGCACCCGCACGACTCTCTCCACGCCCGAGGTCACACCAAAATACAAAATCATGCAGGTTAAAAGCAGAGCAACGACCGTATAAAACAACAAGCCACGAAAGTCAGCTAGAACGTCAGCAAACACATCCGGCGAGGTGACGGCGTCTAAGCCAACAAATTCATTGCCTAGCGCTAGCACCCAGTATTGTAAAACCCAACCAGCCACCACGGCATACACCATGGTGATTAGAAATGCGGTTAGCAAATTTAGTCCACCCACCCAACGCCAAGCAGAACCGGCACCTTCTGTCGCTGCTACGTTTGCCATGCTCCCAGACGCGCTGCTGCGACCTTGGCGTCCTAACATCAACTCTGCCATGAGTATCGGAACCCCAATAACAAGGACAAACAGCAAATACACCAAGACAAAAGCAGCACCACCATTTTCGCCGGTGACATAAGGAAAGCGCCAAATATTCCCTAAGCCAACTGCAAACCCTGCAGCAGCCATAAGAAAGCCAAACCTAGAAGTCCATTGTGTATTTTTATCCATATCTCGCTTGCTTGTGAGTATGTTATTTTCTAGAGCGTTGCCGCAGAATCTAAATCAATGGCTTGTTGTCCATGACGCATCGCCATCAACATAAACATGTCGTCACCACGGGGCGTTTGCTCAACTAAGATGGACGCAATAACAGCCATCAAATAACCGGCGTAAGCGTAGCGCCGGTAATCGGCCCAAAGTTGGTCAAAGGAATAATCGGTCACCCCACGCCTTTGCAGTTGAGTTAGGTAGTTCGCAAGCAACTGCGGTTCAAGCTCACGCCTTAGCTCGGGGGTAAAGCTTGAGCCCAAAAAGTAAGCAACATCCTGTGCAGCGCAACCGACCCCAACCGTTTGCCAATCAACCACAGTCACCGCAACGCCTCCAGCGTGCTGATCAAAGAGCAAGTTGTCTAACCTGAAGTCCCCGTGAGTTAGGGTTTTAGGACCAGAATATGCCTGCGCATAACTAGACCAGCCAGCAACCAACGTTTCTCCAACCGCAACGATGTTCCGGGGGAGGCGCTGGGAGTAGCGAGCTACAAATTGGTGCCACAGGGCTTCTATGAGCGCCGTTTCTAAGGGTTGGCTCCCCGCAGCACCGTTCAGGAAGTCATAACCTTCTAGGCTGCCATTGCCCCAAAGTGGCGCGTGCAGCGCAGCCGCCTGCTCCAAAACGGCAGCAGCAGCGGTTGCATCACAGCCCGCCAGCTGATCGCCTTGTTTTGCTGGGCTGGCATCTTCTAGCAACAAAACAAAATCGGAGTTTTCCGGATTGATGTCGGCGTAAATCAGTTGCGGGATTTTTACCGCTACTTTGCTAGCTAACTGCTGATAAAAATAGACCTCACGACGATAGGCACCGTGTGTGTGTCCAGTCGCTCTGCTCGTTGCATCCGGCGATGGAAACTTTCCTACCAACGACAGCGGCTGATCAGAGCCTTGCAGGCTGAAAACAAAACGCTCGCTATGCGCTGTCTGGCCCGTACCAATGGCGGCTGAGCGAATGCCAGACGCCTTGGTTTTGGAGCCAACAAAGTCCAACATTTGGTTCACCCATGCTAGGTCCAGCGCCTGAGGGTTGGTCACCAGTGGCGGCCTTTTAGTCTCTATCACGTTACTCACCCTACCCTGAACAGCCCAAAACTCCGCCATAATTCGCCAACGAACCAGACCCTAGCCAACGGATCGCCTATGCTTGGCTAACACCCGCCCGTATGCATATGACTGTGGTACTTTATCACCGATGACCCAAGCAGCCACGCCTATCGCAAGGCACGAGTCTTCAGAGCTTGCTCTTTTGCCTCCATTGTTCGCTTTCAATCTACAATCCAAGGAATCTCATGTTCGGTTCAACAAATCCAGCTGCAAACCCAACCCATCTCAGCGCCTATTGGCGAATAAACGCTCTGAGTAAACGCCCAGGAGCACTGAGCTTTAGTCAACTGCGGCTGCCCATGCTTGCATTCGCCATGACTTTGTTCCTGAGCAGCTGCGGCCAAAGTAAGCCTGAGACTGACCCGGCGGTTGAGCAAAGCAACGCTACAGAACCAAGAAACTACCCAGAACCACCACCGCCCATGACCTCATCAACCCAAATCCTTTCCGGCGGATGGTTGCTAACCGGCGATGGTAGCAAGCCTCAATTTGATGCCATTGTTGTTATTCGTGAGGGTGTCATCGTTGGGGTAGGCAAGCGCGGTACTATTGACGTGCCGGCGGACTCTGTGGGTGTTGATGCTTCCGGAAAGTGGATTCTGCCGGGTAGCTCGACCCAGCTCACCGCTGCCTTTGCTGAGCGTAAGCACGATGCGCCAACCCAGTTTTCCTCGAGCCAACTCCCAGCCATCAGTGTGGGTCGCAGCGCCGATCTTGTGCTGCTGAACAGCAACCCACTAACCGACCCCCAAGCCTTAAACGATGTCCACGCTGTCGTCAGCAACGGGCAAGTTGAGGTGCAAAACGCTGATCCCTCATGAGGTTAAACTTTGCTCAGCCGTATGCCGCTAGCCGCTCTCCGGTTGGTGCCAGCAACCTGGTGGCGAGCAGTCAACCACTAGCGGTTCAATCTGGCATCAATGCGCTAAGACAAGGTGGCAATGCCGTTGATGCGGCCTTAGCAACGGCGATCACCTTAACCGTGGTAGAGCCAAACAATAACGGCTTGGGGAGTGACGCATTTGCGATCGTTTGGGATGGCAAACAACTGCAAGGGCTCAATGCCTCGGGACGCTCTCCCCAAGGCTGGACCGCCAAACGTTTTGCCGGGCTGACCAAGATGCCCTTGCTCGGCTGGGATGCCGTTACGGTTCCTGGGGCGGTGAGTGCTTGGACAACCTTGTCTGAACGATACGGCAAGCTGCCCTTTGCCGCTTTGTTTACCGATGCTATTCACTACGCGCGTGATGGCTTCCTGGTAGGACCGAAGACGGCGTTTTATTGGCGCTTAGCCCAACGCACCTTTGCAGACTACCCAGATTTCGCTGAGCATTTTTTGCCCGCACCAAAAGCAGGCGAGCTGTTCAAACGCCCAGACTTGGCCGACAGCTTAGAAAAAATTGCTTCCAGCCAAGGCAGGGTTTTTTATACCGGCGAGCTGGCCGAAAAAATGGTTGCCTGTGCACAGCAAGCCGGAGGCGCCTTATCTGCTGAGGACCTAGCAAACCATCAAGCGGATTGGGTTACCCCTATCGCGCAACCTTATCGTGGCATCGAGCTGCACGAGATACCACCCAATGGCCAAGGTCTTGCTGCACAAATTGCGCTGGGCATACTGCAACACCGCAAACTGGCTCCGCTAGATAGCCCAGATGCGGTGCACGAGCAGATAGAAGCCATGAAGATCGCCATTGGCGCGGCGGCCCAACACTTTGCAGACCCACAGGCCATGAGGGTAACGCCCGAAGCGTTGCTGGAACCAAATATGTTGCAACGAGCCGCCCAAGGCATCGGTGGCAAAGCGGCCCCATTACCACCGATGCAACTACCCATCAGCCACGACACCGTGTATCTAACCACAGCCGATGCCAGCGGCATGATGGTGTCTTTTATACAATCCAACTACCTTGGTTTTGGCTCGGGCGTAGTCATTCCAGGCACCGGTATCTCGATGCAAAACCGCGGCCATGGTTTTAGCCTAGACCCGACACACCCCAACTGCGTTGCACCAGGCAAACGCCCTTTTCACACGATCATTCCAGGTTTTGTCACCGCCCAAGGTAAACCGCTGATGAGTTTTGGCGTTATGGGGGGACACATGCAGCACCAGGGTCACGTGCAAATGGTGAACCGCATTGTGGATCACCAGCAAAACCCACAAGCCGCTAGCGATGCGCCGCGCTGGCACGTCTACCCAGATTTTAGCGTTGGCTTAGAAACCGGCATGCCAGAAAGCATTGCCCGATCGCTTGCAGACCGTGGGCATCAAGTTCGTTACGAGCCGTTGGAGCATGTCTTTGGTGGCGCTCAACTTATCGTTAAAACTGAGCAGGGTTACATTGGTGGGTCCGACCACCGTAAAGAAGGCTTGGTGGCAGGCTACTAGCCGCGCACCAAGCACCACTAACAAGCAGAATCAACAAAGGGTATTACCAAGTATCGACATTCGGTCGCTTCTTGCCTTCTCTAGCTGGCGTGAGAGGCACCGAATTTAGTGCCCTAGCAATCCAGTGCCGGGAATCCGCCGGATCGATGACGTCGTCCAACTCAAAGTGAGAAGCCACGTTCACCGCTTTGCCCCGCTCGTACATACCAGCCACCATCTCGTCGTACTTGGCTTTGCGCTCATCCGGATCTTCAATGGCTGCAAGCTCTTTACGATAACCCAGCTTCACCGCCCCTTCTAACCCCATGCCGCCAAATTCACCCGTTGGCCAGCTCACTACAAAAAGCGGCGCCTTGAAGCTGCCACCGGCCATTGCCTGTGCACCCAACCCGTAGGCTTTGCGAATGATGATGGTGAAAAACGGCACGCTAATGTTCGCACCGGTGACAAACATTCGGCCAGCGTGGCGTACCACGGCTGAACGTTCTATCTCCGGACCCACCATAATGCCGGGGCAGTCACACAAAAAGAGCACGGGGATATCAAAGGCGTCACAAAGCTGCATAAAGCGCGTGCCTTTATCCGCACCATCCGCATCAATGGCACCGGATAAATGCCCCGGATTGTTTGCCACTATACCCACGGGTTTGCCCTCGATGCGGGCAAAGGCTGTGACTATACCGTGGCCCCAACCGGCGCGCAGCTCCAATACCGAGCCAACGTCGGCCATGGTTTGGATCACTTCTCGAATGTCATAGAATCGCAGCCGATTCTCAGGCACAACAGAGCGCAGTTGCCTTTGATCTGCTGCTTCCCACTGCTGTGTTGGACCTTGAAAGTAAGACAAATATTGCTTGGCCTTGAGCACGGCCTCGGCTTCGTCTTTTACCTCAATATCCACAACGCCGTTCGGTACCTGGACATCCATCGGCCCAACTTCTTCCGGGCGAAACACACCCAACCCACCGCCTTCTATCATGGCCGGACCGCCAATCCCAATATTGGAATCTTCGGTCGCAATGATCACATCGCAACAAGCAAGCAACACCGCATTGCCAGCAAAGCAGCGGCCGGTGGTAATCCCAACGATGGGGACCAGCGCCGAGAGCCTTGCAAAATAAGTAAACGCCCAGCAATCTAAGCCCGCAACACCGGACCCATCGGTATCACCTGGGCGGCCACCCCCGCCTTCGGCAAACAAAACCGTTGGCAACCGGTACTCTTCCGCCATTTCAAACATGCGATCTTTCTTGGCATGGTTCTTCATGCCTTGGGTGCCGGCAAGCACCATGTAGTCGTAAGACATAATGAGGCAGCGGGCTTTGTCCGGCGGAAACTGAGCGCCGTTGACTTGGCCTAAACCGCAAACCATGCCATCACCGGTTGTGTTCTTCACCAGGTCGTCGATAGAGCGGCGTCGACGCTGGCCCGCAAGCACCAGCGAGCCATATTCAATAAAAGTACCTTCATCACAAAGGTCGGCCACGTTTTCACGCGCGGTTCTGTGCCCGGTTTTACGACGCTTTGCCACGGCTTCGGGGCGACTCACATCAAGCCCAGCGGCGTGTCGATCGATGACTTCCTGCAAATCTGGTCGGATATAATCCAAATCGACTTGCGCCGCGCTTGCAAGTTCTTGGGTTGCTACCTCTGCTTGCGCGAGATAAATCAAGGAGTGGCCTTCAAAGACCGCATCACCAGGAGCAACCCCAAGGCGTTGAACGTGGCCTGAAACTTGCGCTGTCACCACGTGCTCCATCTTCATGGCTTCCATGACCAGCACCGGCTGACCCACAAACACAGGATCACCGGGTTCAACCTCAAAGTTAACCACAGTACCTTGCATCGGGGCGCTCACTACAACCACACCGTCCGGCAGCGTTTCATCAACCAAAGCCAAAGTGGTGGGCGCGCCAATGCCACCCGCTGCACCGCCCTTACCGTGATCGAGCACGGCCAGAGGATCGTTGTTCACTGGCGCTGCCGTTGATCCGGCATCGAAGCTCCCCGATGCTGCGCGCTTTTGGCCAGGCACCAACTCCGCATGCGAACCTTGGGGCTGCAACAAACGCTCTAAGTTGTCCTGCACAAAAGTGGTGTGAATCTCGTTGCTAGCAAACTCGGGCAGCTGCACTAAGGTCCGCAACAACTCCAGGTTGGTTGCTACCCCCTGCACCCTAAACGCACACAGGGCTCGATAGGCACGCTGCACACACGCCTGGTAATCACTGCTGGCATTGCTAACCACCAGCTTAGCCAACAACGAATCGAAGTTTGGATTGGTGGTGTAACCGGCATAGCCGTAAGTATCAACACGCAAGCCTGGCCCTAACGGGGCATCAAACAAATTCAGGGTACCGCCAGCAGGCTTCGCTTCACCTGCAGCCGTTAAGGTCTCCATATTTACCCGCAGCTGTATGGCATAACCGCGAGGGCTTGGTACCTGGCCTTGAGTTAACCCAAGATCGGTTAAGGAGGCACCAGCCGCCACTTGCAGTTGCGCTTGCACCAAATCAACCCCCGTTACCTCTTCGGTAACCGTATGCTCAACCTGCAAGCGTGCATTGGCCTCCATAAAGGCAAAGCGTTCCGGGTTGTTGGCATCAACCAAAAATTCGAAGGTGCCTAGGCTGCTGTAACTACCGGCTTTGGCCATGCTTAACGCAGCGGCATACAATGCTTGCCGCGTTGCTTCGGGCAATGTGGGGCTGGGTGCAATCTCAACCAGTTTTTGCTGACGCCGCTGAACCGAACATTCCCGTTCGTGCAGGTGCACCCAATGTAGGCCATCCCCTAAGACCTGAACCTCAAGATGTCTAGCAAAGGGTAAGTACTCCTCTACATACACCGCACCGTTGCCAAAACCTAGCTCGGCTTCGCGCACGCATGCAGCGTAGGCTGACTCCAACTCTTCGGCGCTGTTTACGACTCGAATGCCACGACCGCCGCCACCGGCAATCGCTTTGATCATCATCGACGCACCACCGGTTAGCTGGCGATAAAACTCGCCAGCCTCAGCTAAGCTGGTGGCGCTATTGGTTCCTGGCAAGAGCGGCACATCACAACGCTCGGCCAAGGCTCGCGCTGCCACCTTGTCACCAAACAAACCCAGCGCCGGCACCGATGGACCAACAAAGGTTAGACCTGCATCGGCACAAGCTTGCGCAAAGGGGGCGCTTTCGGCCAAAAATCCGTACCCCGGATGCACTGCATCACAACCGGACTGCACCGCTGCATCAATAATCCCAGGAATATCTAGGTACGCCTTGGCTCCGCTACCCGCCAATGCAATGTCCGCGCTGGCATGCCCAAGATGGCCAGCAGCGGCGTCATCCTCTGAGTAGATGGCGACACTACGAAGCCCTAAATCTGCCGCTGCCCTTGCTATGCGGATGGCAATCTCACCACGGTTGGCGATGAGCAAAGATTGGATAGCCACTGTCGTCCCCTAATTTAGCTGTTGTTGATCGATCCCCTATAGAGGCTCAGGCTGCAAAGGTTCTGGCGCTTTGTCAAATGTTAACGACCCGCTCACCAGCAAAACTCAAACAACCGGAGCTCAACACAGGGTGAAATACAGAATCCAAGACAGCGCAGCCAAAATTAGGTCTAATGAAGCCATGAGCACACCAAACCTTAGCTTCACCAATCGCTACGCAGCCCAACTGCCGGCAGATCCAGAAACCGGCAGCAAGCGCCGCCAGATCCAACAGGCTTGCTATTCAAGGGTGAATCCAACCCGAGTCCGCGCGCCCCAGCTGCTCGCACACAGCGCAGAGCTCGCGGCGCAACTGGACCTGAGCCCAGAGTTTTGTGCAAGCCAACCCTTTGCTGAGGTGTTCACCGGTAACCGATTGCTTGCCGGCATGGACCCCCACGCCACTTGCTATGGGGGCCATCAATTTGGCAACTGGGCAGGCCAACTGGGAGATGGACGCGCGATCAACTTGGGTGAGATTCGCAACACCGCGGGTGAGCACTGGATGCTCCAACTCAAAGGTGCAGGCCCTACGCCTTACTCACGGACCGCTGATGGTTTGGCCGTGTTGCGCTCTTCGGTACGCGAATTTTTATGCAGTGAGGCGATGTATCACCTAGGCGTGCCCACTACACGCGCTTTGAGCCTAGCGCTTACCGGCGAGCAGGTCCTACGCGACATGCTTTACGACGGCAACGCGGCCCATGAACCCGGTGCCGTTGTGTGCCGTGCGGCGCCAAGCTTCACGCGTTTCGGACACTTTGAGCTACTGGCCTCAAGACAAGAAGAAGCACTGCTGCGCCAATTCATGGACGTCACCATTCGCAACGATTTTCCTGAGCTGGTTAAGAACAGGGCAACACAAGAACTGGACAGAGACACCCACCTAGCCTGGTTCCACCAGGTTTGCCAAAGAACATTAGAGATGGTTGTGCATTGGCAGCGGGTAGGCTTTGTTCATGGCGTAATGAACACAGACAACATGTCCATCCTTGGTCTCACCATAGACTACGGACCTTATGGTTGGCTTGAAGATTACGATCCGAATTGGACCCCCAACACTACTGATGCCGCTAATCGCCGGTACCGGTTTGGACAGCAAGCAGCGATCGCCCAGTGGAACTTGCTCCAGCTAGCCAATGCCATCTTTC
This sequence comes from uncultured Pseudomonadales bacterium, assembly GCA_938036875.1. Lineage (GTDB taxonomy): Bacteria > Pseudomonadota > Gammaproteobacteria > Pseudomonadales > Azotimanducaceae > CALHVX01. Next base: position 112,724 of record CALHVX010000020.1, on the reverse strand, counting down.
CTATTGTGCAAGATGCCAATGCCTTAGAAGCCGAACTAACGGGTTTTGCTGCGGGTTACGAGCGCCTGTGGCAACAAACGCATGCCGACAAGCTAGGCCTACAGAACTTTGATGCAAACGCCGATGCTACCCTGCTTACCGATCTAGAGGTTTTGCTACAGCAGCGTGAAACGGACATGACCCTGTTTTACCGTCAGCTCGCAGAAATTGACATCAGCAACACCCAGGATCAACGAGCCGTGCTCGCCCCAGCGTACTACGCCAGCCCAGAAAACGCTGCTAAAGCGGATGCTCAACAAGCATCCCTGGCGCGTTGGCTAGATCAGTACCTACAGCGGTTGCGCCAAGATGGTCAAGATCAAAACCAGCGACGTGCAGCCATGAACTCGGTGAACCCGCTCTACGTGCTACGCAACTATTTGGCTCAGGTGGCTATCGATAAAGCAGAGCAAGGCGATTTCTCGGGCATTACTGAACTATTGGACATAGTACGCCAACCCTACAGGGAGCAGGCGCAATACGCGCATGCCGCGCAACTGAGACCTGATTGGGCAAGGACTCGTGTGGGATGCTCTATGCTCTCTTGTAGCAGCTAGCTTGGGATAAGCCTAGCTTGCTTACCTTGATGCCAGTCTCTATGTTCCGACTGCGCATCCGCAGCGGCGTAGTGGGTCGAGATGGCGCGTCGAAAATCTGTTGAACGGTTTTGCCCGGATCCGTGAATCAACAACGGATGGAATAACAACGTATCCCCTGGCGCCATCTCAACGTGTACACGGTCACACGCATCCACGCCGTTGGCCGCATAAAAACCCGCATTCACAAACTCCCAGTCCGGATCGCCGTGATCTAATAACGGCCCTTTGTGCGATCCTGGCAGTACCGCTAGGCAGCCGCTGTTTCTCGTGGCTGGCAAAATGGCCGTCCACACACCCAAAATTTTATCCGCCGGGCGAATACGAAAGTAGCGCAGGTCTTGGTGCAACGGATGCCGACCATCAACACCTGGTGGCTTGTTAAAAACATTGGTCGACAAGGAGTAAAGTTGCTCGCCCAACAACTGTTGAACGCAGGAGCGCAAACCGGCGTGTAAAACGAACTGATAGAGCCCCTCGTCATCCTCAAAGTTCATCATCTTGTTGACCGCATGCAGGGGCGTCGCAGCTTCTACCCCTCCTTTCACCACCATCACATCACGCATCAGCTTCATCATTGGTGTCAGGGATAAATCACCATTGGCGAAGGCAAGAAAGCGTTGATCCAACGCGGCCAATTGGGTCTGCCCTAGCAACTGCGGCACCAGAACGTAACCTTCGCGCCAGTAGTGCTCTACTTGTTGTTCGCTCAACATCCTGCAACCCTTCTCAATTGCGTGTTTTAGGCCACTTCAACTCGAAATATAACGTATTCTCGGCCTATAGTTTACTGGGGCCCCAGCATTCTTAAAGGACTGCCTGTGCTATATCGAAATTTAGCCTTACTCTTTCTTGCGCAACTCGCTTTTGTTGCAGGCACCGTGGTGCTGGTGACCCTGTCCGGTATTGTTGGCAGCGGACTTACGCCAAACCCCAATCTGGCGACGCTCCCGATATCACTCATGGTTGTTGGCACCGCATTGGCTACCGTTCCAGCATCGCTATTGATGCAACGCATTGGACGCCGTTGGGGCTTCGTTAGCGCTGCGGCGCTAGCGGTTGTTGGTGCGCTTATTGGTGCCATAGCCCTGCGGCAATCCAGCTTTGTTGGGTTCTGCCTAGCCACCGCTACTATTGGCACCACACTAGCGTTCAGTCAACAATTTCGCTTCGCCGCTGCAGAGAGCGTGAAGCCTGCCCTGGTGAGCTACGCCATCAGCTTCTTGCTGCTGGGCTCTATAGGCGGCGCAATCTTAGCCCCAGAGATCATCGCTAGGAGCCAACTGGCGGATGCTGAGCAGCCTTACGAGCGCGCGATGCTCTTGCTGGCGGCCTTGTATGGCAGCGCGTTGGTTCTGCTTCTGGGTTTACGCACCGCAACCAATAACGCAACCGAGGAACAGGACAAGCCAGCCCGCAAGCTCGCCACCATTGTAAAGCAGCCGCTCTTTATTGTGGCCGTGATGGGCGGCATGGTCGGTCACGGCGTGATGACCTACATCATGACGGCGACCCCACTGTCTATGCATGTCGGCCAGCATTTTGATCTCAACGTCACGGCACAGGTGATTCGAGCTCACGTCATTGCGATGTACTTACCCTCGCTTATCTCGGCACCGCTCATCGGCTGGCTGGGGACCCGCAAGCGTATGTTGGTGGGGGTGTTCGCCATGCTGGCAACCTTAGGCATTGGGCTTGCAGGCCAACATCTGCTGCACTACTGGTGGGCGCTAGTCATCTTGGGTGTTGGTTGGAACTTTCTCTACATCGGTGGCACCACTTTGCTGGTTCGCACCTACCAGCCAAACGAGCGCTACTCAGCCCAAGCGGTCAACGAGTTTGCTATCTTTAGCGTTTCGGCCATGGCCAGCTTGCTCGCCGGCAGTTTGCTCTATGCTTGGGGGTGGAACGCGCTGCTGCTTACAGCCCTACCCCTGCTGCTACTGATGTTGATCGCAATTTTGTGGTCTACTGAAACCAAAACACAAGCAAACCAAGAACAAAACTAGCAACACGAGTCATCCGATTTAATGGAGGGGGAACTTATATGCAAGACCTAGAAGGGAAAACGGCTTTAGTCACAGGTGGGGCCGGCGGCATTGGCTTAGCCCTAGCGCGAACCCTGCTCGCGGAAGGCATGCAGGTTGTAATCACCGACGTGGACACCGAAGCCTTAGCAAGTGCAGAAGCAGCGCTGCAAGGGTCCAATACACAACTGTTAGCCTTAAAGCTTGATGTTACCGACAGAGCTGGTTTTGCTAAAGTGGCACAAGCCGTTAGCGAGCGCTTTGGCAACTTGCATCTGCTGTGCAACAACGCCGGCGTCTATCGTGGCGGCACCTTAGACAAGGTGACCTACGAAGATTGGGATTGGGTCATGGGCGTAAACGTTGGCGGCGTGGTGAACGGTTTGCAAACCTTTGTTGAAGGGATGCGCGACCACGGCGAAGGCGCACACATCGTTAACACCGCTTCTATGGCCGGCATCAACGCTTCACCGGGTCTGGGTGTCTACAATACCAGCAAATTTGCTGTAGTTGGCATGTCAGAAGCCTTAAGGCAAGACATGGCACCACACAATATTGGCGTGAGTGTACTTTGTCCCGGCATGGTTCAAACTCGAATTTTGGAAAGCGAACGGACCCGACCTGAAGATTTCGAGGTGCAAGACAGCCAAGCGCTCGCGGCAGCCGAAGCACAAAGCGAGGCTATGCACATGGCCATGGGCGCAGCCATAACACCTGAAGAGGTGGCGCAAGTGGTGGTCAACGGCATCAAAGCGAATGAGTTTTATCTGTTCCCACACCCAGAAATGAAATCCTTTGCGAGTGCGCGCAGTGAAGAGTTGCTGGATTCTTTTGGTGAAGCAGATCCTGCTCGGGAAGCGGCTCAGCATGAGTTCATGCAAAGCCTGCTGGAACGTTAGATGGTCGCTTAAGGGCCGCTAGAAATAATCGGCCACAATGGGCTCAGGTGCCAGGTACAACAACAGCCAAACGCTAAGCCCAGCCACTAGCGCTACAATCAATGCACGCCACAAAGCTGAGCTTTGGATGGCGTCGGACGCTGCTACGCGCGCCGCCGATTTTTTGCCCGATAGCATGGGTACAACCAAGTTTTGTTTCAGTCGAAACTGATACCAAGCGATCGCCAGCAAGTGCGTGGCCACCAATCCTTGCAGCACCCGAAAGCTCCAATGGTGCACACCCGCTAACCAGCTGGCCGTATCTGCACTCACCATAGGGTTGTAAGGTCCTGCGTAGAAGATATCGTCGGTTAAGAACAACCCAGTGCCGGCCTGCACCGTCAACGCCGTCAGCAATATCACTGCAGCCCAACCTCCGAGCGCGTTATGTCCTGGCGCCTCGGGGCCGCCTGCTTGCCGGAGATGTTGTACATGCCGCCACACATGCCGCGGACCTTTAAGAAAGCTGGAAAATCGTGCATGCGTGGGGCCCACTAAACCCCACAGCAAGCGAAAGAGGATAAGTCCTAAGGTGCAATAGCCAAAGGTAAAATGCGTCTCGGTCCAGTCAAAGCCTGCTTCAGCCGTGATCCAAGAACCCGCAAAGCACAAAGCAATGGACCAATGCACCAGCCTTAGGGGTAAGTCCCAAATCAGCCGATGCGCTTGATCTTGCGCTACCTTGTTTACCGGCGTTGTTACCGGTGTTGGCGGCACGGTCATTGCCCCTATGCGCTAGGTGCAGACCTCTAGTCTTGCTGACGGTAATCGTCGTGGCACCCTTTGCAGGCTCCGCCAACTTTACCGAATGCCTTCATCGCTGGACCCTTGCCTTCAGATGCGGCGGCCGCCAACGCTGCGGAGGTCTCAACTAGCGTTGCTGCCTTTGCGTTGAAGTCATCTTGGTTCTTCCAAATACCCGGCAAAGCACCTGTTTCCAGATCAAACTCCGAGGTATCTTTGCTAAATAAATCCGTAGACATACTAGCTAGCTGGTTGATTTTGCTCGCATTGTATTCCACAACCGCCGCATCGTAAGGGATCTGGCCACGCGCCATGCCCACAATGGGCCCAAAATATCGGCCGATGATCTTGAACAGGCCTTGGCGCGTGTCTGCAGTCGCCTGGGCTTGTTCTGCTGGCGTGGGGCCCTCAGCGATTGCACTCACGGAGAGTGTTGCAGTGAGCACAAGGCTCGCCACAACGGTCAGTTTTAGTGGCTGTAAGTTGGTCAGATAACGCATGGATGGAATTTCCTTTTCGATAGTTAGGTCGATCAGTTAAAAATGCCCAGACCTAGTTTGCCTCGCTCAGGCGCACTTGGCCAATGAATCACGCAAACCCGTTTATGCGGGTTGCGCGTCAACAAAGGCGCGGATCGCTGCATAGTCCGCCTTGCCATTGGGCGCACGTCCCAGGGAGGCTTTTGCATAGATACGCTTGGGCACTTTGTAAGCTGCCAGCCGCTCACGCATAAAAGCGCGCAGCGCCGGCTCGTTCAGCTCGCCGTTTGGCTGGAGCTCTACCACCGCCGTAATGGCCTGCCCCCATTTGGCATCCTCAACCCCAACCACCAACGCATCGGCAACTTGGTCGTGATGCTTCAACGCCTCTTCAACTTCTTCTGGAAAGACCTTTTCGCCGGCAGTGTTGATGCAATTGCTACCGCGACCTAACAAGGTCAAGGAGCCATCCGCCTCTACCTGCACAAAGTCACCGGGAATGCTGTAGCGCACACCGTTGATGAGCGGGAAGGTACGTTCGGTTTTGGCTTCATCTTTGTAATAACCAACGGGCAAATGGCCGGCGACTGCCACCATGCCTGACTCTCCCACCCCAACCTCTTGATGCGTTTCGCTGAAGACTTTGCAGTGTGGGCCCAGCGCAAACTTAGCCACTTCTACTGTGTCGTCTTTGGTCATGATGCTACTGCCCAGACCAATGGCCTCCGAAGAGGAAAAGCCATCGGACAACATCAACTCGGAGTTATGCCGAAGCAAACCGGCCTTCACCTCTTTGGTCCACATAACCCCAGATGAGTTGATCAGCCGCAAAGAGTTTATGTTGTAGCTGTTTGGATTCGCATCCAACTGCTCAACTAGGGGGCGAGCAAAGGCGTCCCCTACGATGGTCGTTGCTGTCACGTCGTATCTGTCTATTGCGGCTAAGGCTTCTACCGGGTCAAAACTTTTGCCGGTCAGGGTGATACAGGTACCGCCATGGCTCATGGCACCAACAGCAGAGAGCAAACCGGTTCCATGCATTAGTGGGGGTAAGGGCAAGTTAACGGGTGCTGCCTCCGCTTGAAGCCGGGCAACATATTCCTCTAGGTTGGCCGAAGGTGGTAAGCCTATACGTGGGTTGCCACCGGCACCTAGCACACACCATAAATCTTCATGTCGCCACATCACCCCTTTAGGCATACCCGTGGTACCACCGGTGTAAAGAAACAACATGTCGTCGGGCGAGCGTTGTATCTCTAGTGGCGTGCCTGCACCTGCAGTGACCAAACTTTCGTATGCGGTTGCATTTGCATTGCCAGGATTGCCATCGGCTACTTCCACCCAATGCTTAACGCCGGGCAGCTGATCACGAATAGCAGCAACTTGTGGAGCAAATTCTGCCGCGTAGATAACCACCGCTGCGTCTGAGTTGTCCAACAGATAGGTCAGCTCATGGGCAACATAACGGTAGTTCACATTGACGTGGGTAAGCCGTGCTTTGAACGCCGCATTGATACCCTCTGAGTACTCAGCACGATTGCGCATATAGAAAGCAATTTTGTCGCCAGGCTGAACACCGTCAGCGAGCAGGTTGGCCGCCAAATTGTTGGTGCGTTTTACGTAGTCACCCCAGGTGATGCTGCGCTCACCGTGCACAAGCGCAATACGTTGCGCTGGCACTACTGCATCCACGGCATCTTGAATATCGCCGTAGTTCCATGCGTACCCCATTGTTACCCCCGTTTGTGATCCCTAGAACCTGAAGGATAACTTAGCACAGTCTATTGAGCTGCCGCTTTCTATTGCGCTGCCGCTATCTATTGCGCTGCCGCTTGGCTGAGGTAATCGTGGAGTCGCTTGCCGGTTTCGTCGGGAAATTGTGTATTGAGCGTGCGGGCTTCACTGATGCGATCAACGCGAAAGCTGCGGAAGGCTTGGCGCAATTCACACCAAGCTCCCAAGGTCCACGTCTTGCCCCAATAGACTAGGGTTAAGGGCCAGACAATCCGTTCGGTTGCTTCCCCCGACGCGTCACCGTAATTGAGAAACAAGCGTTGGTGCTCGTTGATGGCTTCTCTCACATCACCTAAGGTTGCGGCAGTTTGCTCAGACATCAAAACACCCGGGACTACCAACCGACGGCTGCCGAGCTGCGGGCGCAATCGGTCTGGCAAGACCGCATCCACTTTGGCCAGCACGCGTTCCGCCGCGGCAGCAAGCTTGGTATCGCCAAAGGATTTCACCACCTCCACGCCAAACACCAACGCCTGCAGCTCCTCGGTGCCAAACATCAAGGGTGGAACCTGGTAGCCCTTGTTCAGGCGGTAGCCAACACCGGCCTCACCATCGATGGGTATGCCCGACCCCATCAGGTTGGCAATATCTCGGTAGACGGTGCGCTCAGACACCTCGAGACTGGTCGCCAGCTCCCTGGCGGTCACTACCCGGCCACGGCCAAGGTGAAGAAGTATCTGGAACAATCGGTCGGCTGGTCGCATGGCCTCAATATAACAGCGTCAACCCGGCCTGCTGACTTAAAATACGATCCCTACTGACAGCACGGTGTCAGCAAGGTCGAGAAAGTAGGGCTTACTAGAGCAGAATGGGAACGCCTACTGACACAATGCTGTCAGCAGCGCGGCGGTATGCTACAGCCCTAAGACCCAAGCTAAGGACCGCGCCATGCCAGATACAAGCTGCACCCAAAATATGAATCGCATCATTAGCCCGATCACCAAAACACGGCCTTCGGGCACCTTAGTACCAACGCTATCCCAGGCGGGGCAATCATGTCTCTTCAAGCCGGCGGTGGGGACAATCTGGGCAACTTACCTAGGGACATTGCGCCGTTTTGTTCAACTACGTAGCCGCGGCCGCATTGGGCTGCTGCCATCACCGCCCGAGCCTTAAGCGCGACTCATGAACTTGTTGGTCTCGGTATTCAACTTTACCTTCTCACCGGGCTCTAGGTACTCGGGCACCTGAATCTCCAAGCCGGTGGCTAAGGTAGCCGGCTTGGTCCGCCCCGTTGCCGTCGCACCCTTGATACCTGGCGCCGTTTCACTAATCTCAAGCACTACCGTATTTGGCACGCTGATGCTGAGCAGTTCTCCCTCAACGATCAATGCAATCAGATCGCTTTGCCCAACCTCTAGATAGGGGAGTTGCTCCTCGATCCTATCGCTTTGCAAGCTGTACTGGCTGTAGTCATCGTTATTCATAAATACATGTTCTGCGCCATCAACATAAGAGTACTGAACCGCAACGCGTTCACAATCGATGCTGCCTAGCATGGCATCACCTTTCAGGCTTTCATCCAACTTTTGCCCGGTGCGTAAATTGGTGAAGCGAATTTTATAGAGGGTGGATGCACCTCGCGACGAGGGGCTTTTGGCATCAACGGTTTTAACACTATGTGGTGTACCGTTGATCTCAACGACATCCCCACGTTTTACATCACTTGCTTTTGGCAATGGGTACTCCTAGACAGGCTCAGGGTTGGTTAAAGCGTTGCCAATACTGGCCGCGCTGAGGGATACGACAACTTGGCAAACAACCAACCACCTACCCCACCGGCTACAGCTTGCAACAGCAGCCCAACCCCAGTGCGGCTTGAGGCAATGGGGTGCATATCAAACAATAGATTTAAAATCACGTGAACCGACAGCAAAGCAACCGCGCCGGCTGCCACGTAGGCAAAGGTTGTCAAGTTGGCCAGCGCATCAATCCTGAGCAACAAGCGCGCCACCACAAAGGCAATGAGCAAACCCACCAAGATGACGGGCAAAAAGATACCCGTAAACCCCAGCCAATCATGGCTGACATGGGCAAACTGCTCTCCAGGTGAAAGCTCGACCCCCATATCGCTCAGCTGGCTCAGCACATGACCTGATGCAGCGGTGGTTGCCACGACATAACTACCCACTACTGAGGCTAAAAAAGCCAACACAATACGCATAACAAGGATTCCTTCAGCCTCTAGTTCGCCTATGATACGTCATCCGGTTCATCAGCCACCAGCGAGATCCTTTATGCTCAAGCGCTTATCCCTGTTTGTCGCCACTGCTCTCATCAGTCTTAGCCAGTTGAGCCTAGCGGCTCCCGCTTCAGCGCCCTATACCATTGATACCCTCAGCGAAGGCCTCGCCTTCCCCTGGTGCCTAGCCTGGCTGCCTAATGGCGAGATGTTGCTAACCCAGCGTGGTGGAGAGTTGTTGCGTCTAGCTTCAGATGGCTCGGTTAAAGCAACCATTAGCGGCGTGCCTAGCCCTTTTGTCAAAAGCCAAGGCGGCCTGTTTGATGTTTTGGTTGATGTCGACTTTGCCAGCAACCAACGTATTTACTTAACCTTGGCCAGCGGACCAGCCAAGGCCAACGCCACCGAGCTGTACGCCGCCACGCTCGGTGAGACAGAGCTGACCGATATCAACCTGCTGCACCGCGTCACTCCTGACAAAGACACCCCCGTGCATTACGGCGGACGCTTGCGGCAATTGGCTGGTGGCGACTTGCTACTGACCACTGGCGACGGCTTTGATTTTCGCGAGCAGGCGCAAGACAAGTTTAATCAGCTGGGTAAAACACTGCGGCTGACTAGCAGCGGACAACCCGCACCAAATAATCCATTTGCGGACGGCACTCAGGGTGATCCGTACATCTATACCTACGGCCATCGTAACCCTCAGGGGCTAGCCGTTGATTCTGTAAGCGGCGCGATCTGGCTTACCGAGCACGGACCTCAAGGTGGTGATGAGTTGAACCTAATCACGGCAGCTGACAACTACGGCTGGCCGGCAGTCACCTACGGCTTAGATTACAGTGGCGCTTACGTCTCACCACTAACCGAGTACCCGGGGTTAACACAACCGGTTGTGCAGTGGACGCCTTCTATTGCCGCCAGCGGCCTAGCCATTTATCAGGGTGATCAATTTCCGCAATGGCGCGGCAACCTGTTTAGCGGCGCGTTAGTCGAAAAGTCAGTGCGACGTATTTACCCTGAAGGGGACGGTTGGGGCCAAGAAATATTGTTCCAGGAGCTCGACGAGCGCATTCGCGATGTGCGCATGGGTCCGGATGGTTATCTATATTTGCTCACGGATTCCGAGCAAGGCCGGGTGCTACGCGTGCGCCCAGCAGCGCCAGTGGTAAGCAACCAATAACTTGCCCAGTGCCAACGTCGCACTGACAAAATTCCAACGATGAGTAACTAACCCTATGTCTTACGAATGTTTCACTCTAGATATCCATGAGCAAGTGGCTCATATCGTGCTTAATCGACCAGAAAAACGGAACAGCATGTCACCCGCCTTCTGGCGTGAGCTACCGGAGATTGTGGGCCAGATCGATCGCAACGCACAAGCGCGCGCCATCGTCATCTCATCAACCGGCCCGCACTTCACCGCGGGTTTAGATCTGGCCAGCTTCAATACGGATTCTGCGCTTAACCCGGAACCAGACGCTGCTACCAAGCACCTAAACAAGCTTCAACACGGCGCACGTTTTCACGATACGGTCCAATTCATGCAGAACAGCTTCAACTGCTTAGAGAACGCGCGCATGCCGGTGCTGGCGGCAATCCAAGGTGGCTGCATCGGTGGCGGCGTAGATTTGGTCACCGCTTGTGATATGCGTTATGCAACACAAGATGCGTTTTTAACCGTCTATGAAATCAACATTGGCATGACGGCGGATGTTGGGACTTTCCCGCGCCTAGTCAAGCTGATCCCCGAAGGCATCGTACGTGAATTGGCCTATACCGGTCGCCGCATGCCCGCGGCTGAAGCCCAAGCCGCAGGCTTGGTAAACCAAGTTTTTGCGGATCAGCAAACCATGTTAGATGCTGTGCTAGGCATTGCTTCCGAGATTGCCAGCAAACCACCGCTAGCCGTTTACGGCTGCAAGCGAATGATCAACTACGCCCGTGACCATAATACTGCCGATGGCTTGGATTACGTTGGCGTATGGAACGCCTCTATGTTGCTACCCGCCGAGATGCAGGAGGCGATGACGGCCAATGCAGAAAAACGACCAGGCAACTTTGCTGATCTACCCGTACGCAGAACTTCCTAGCCAAACTCAGCAGCCACAGCAAAATAAAGGACTTACTCTATGGCACTGAGAACCACCCCAGCGACAGGGCCCTGACGGCCCTGTACCCTGCGGCGCCGATCTAGATTGAACGAATGATCCGCCAATAAATGACAGCTAAACGGCACAAAAGCCGCCGGGCCGATAGATGAATAATTGGAATGTATTTGTTCCCATTGTTTCATTTTTTTCTTTAACCCAAGCTTGGTATCTTGCGCGCCTCTAACAGGACAGTAGTAGCCGTCCACCACCTCAACCACATAATAGTAGGCAAAATACTATGTCAGGTTACCTGAACGATATTAAGCAACAAGAATCGCTAGTCAAAGCCCAAGGCAACGCCTGGCGCAACATCAACGCTGAATACGCGGTACGTATGGCCACTCAAAACCGTTTCCGCACCGGTCTTGAAATTGCCCAGTACACGGCTGACATCATGCGCAAAGACATGGCCGACTACGACAAAGACACAAGCCTGTACACCCAGTCACTGGGTTGCTGGCACGGCTTCACCGCTCAACAGATGATGATGGCGGTTAAGCGGTACGAAGGCACCAACAAAAACTACGTCTACTTGAGCGGCTGGATGGTTGCAGCCCTGCGCAGTAAGTTTGGCCCACTACCTGACCAAAGCATGCACGAAAAAACCACGGTTCCAGATCTGATTGAAGAGATCTACAAGTTCTTAAAGCAAGCCGACGCACGCGAGCTACGCCACATTTTCATCGAGCTAGATGAAGCACGTGCGGCTAACAAGCCAGTAGACGAAATCATCGCGCGCATTGATAACTTCGAAACGCACGTGGTTCCAATCATTGCCGATATTGACGCAGGTTTTGGTAACGAAGAAGCGACGTACTTGCTAGCCAAGCAAATGATCGAAGCTGGCGCTTGCTGTATTCAAATTGAAAACCAAGTCTCTGACCAAAAGCAATGTGGTCACCAAGCAGGCAAAGTAACCGTACCTCACGAAGACTTCCTCTCGAAGATCAACGCGGTACGTTATGCATTCTTAGAGCTTGGTATTGATAACGGCGTGATTGTTGCGCGCACCGACTCATTGGGCGCAGGCTTGACCCAGAAGGTTCCGGTTTCGAAGAAAGCGGGCGACTTGGCTAGCCAATACAACGACTTCTTAGAGTGTGATCACATTGATGACCTCAGCAAGCTAGAAGACGGTGACATCACCATCCACCAAGGTGGCAAGCTAATGCGCCCCACCCGTCTCGACAACGGCTTGTACGCGTTCAAAGAAAACACTGGCTTTGACCGTGTTGTGTTGGACTGTGTTACCAGCCTCGATTCTGGCGCTGACCTGTTGTGGATCGAAACTGAAAAGCCAAACGTTGCTCAGATTGCTGAGATGGTTGATGCGGTTAAAAAAGTGCATCCCACCGCTAAGCTGGTCTACAACAACTCGCCTTCTTTCAACTGGACCTTAGCGTTCCGTGAGCAGGTTTACGGCGAGTGGGTAGCAGCGGGTAAAGATGTATCCGCATACCCTGACCCTGCCAAGGTCGACAAAGGCCTGATGGGCGTAGAGCTCGACGATACTGAACTCGCTAAGGAAGCAGACAAGTTGGTTCAAGCATTCCAACGCGATGCCTCTCGCGAAGCTGGAATCTTCCACCACTTGATCACCCTGCCGACTTATCACGAGACTGCGCTGGGCACCAACATCTTGTCTGAAGGCTACTTCGGCGAGTTGGGCATGTTGGCTTACGTGCGTGACATTCAGCGTCAAGAGATTCGACGTGAGCAGGAATCGGTCAAGCACCAGGATCTAGCTGGCTCAAACATCGGCGATGACCACAAAGAGTACTTCTCCGGTGAGCATGCTCTGCTAGCGGGTGGTACCGACAACACGATGAACCAGTTCTAGGACCCTTTAGTCCTGTCCAAAAGCGATACAGGTCATCACCGCCCGGTGATGACCTCGCAATGTAATCCGGCCCCACCTGATTGCAGCAAATAAAATCCTGACTAGACTACTAAGATCGGTGGCATCGCTAGGCCGCTGGTTGCATAATCCCCGCTCATTTCTTAAAGGGCCTGCAATTGAGCCGCTCAACTGAAGACAACAAGCCCTCTCGCGGCAATGCACTGCTCACCAATCCCCTGATCAACAAAGGCAGTGCCTTCACCGCTGAAGAACGCCAAGAGCTAGGCCTTGAGGGTTTGCTGCCGGCTGCTATCTCAACCCAGGCTCAACAAGTAGAACGCATCTACAACACCATTAGTGGACTGGAAACGCCGCTACAGAAATACCGTGAGTTGACAGCGTTGCAAGATCGTAGCGAGTACTTGTACTACCGTCTGCTGATGGAAAATCTAGCCGAGTTTATGCCCATTGTGTACACCCCCACCGTTGGCGAAGCGACCCAAAAATATAGCCAAGTTTTCCAACGCGGGCGTGGTATTTGGATCACGCCAGACCACAAAGGCAGAGTAGCTCAGATCCTAGCCAACGGCGCCGCCGGCCGTGACATTGGTTTGATGGTTGTGACCGACAACGAATCCATCTTAGGTATCGGCGACCAAGGTGCAGGTGGCATGGCAATATCTATTGGTAAGCTGTCGCTGTACACCGCAAGCGCGGGCATTGCACCCGAGCTCACGCTGCCGGTCAGTTTAGATGTGGGCACCAACAACCAAGAGCTGTTGGATAATCCTAGTTATTTAGGTTGGCACAGCAAGCGCATCACCGGAGATGCCTACTACGAGCTAGTCGAAGAATTTGTCCAAGCCGTTAAAGCAAGCTTTCCAAATGCGTTGGTGCAGTGGGAAGACTTCCGCAAAGACAACGCTCTCAAAATTCTGGATAAGTATCGTGATAGCGTGCTGTCGTTCAACGATGACATTCAAGGCACCGGTGCAGTGACCTTAGCCGGCATATTCTCTGCACTACGCATTACCAAGCAACCGATCAACCAACAACGCTTTGTGATTCACGGCGCGGGTGCCGCCGGCTTGGGTATTGCAAGACAGATAAAAGCTGCACTTCGATCGGCAGGCATTGCTGACGACAAGTTGGATCATCACATTGCCCTGCTAGACAGTCGCGGCTTGTTGGTCGATGACCAAAAATTCACCGACAGCTACAAACAAGAACTCGCTTGGCCTGTGGCTCATGCAACAGAAATTGGCTTGGTCGAAGATCGCGGTCTTGCCGCCTGTGTAACCGCATTCAAACCAACCGTCCTCATTGGCACCTCAGGTCAAGCCGGCGCATTCAACAAAGCTATTGTCACCAGCATGGCCGACAACTGTGACCGGCCCGTGATATTGCCTCTATCCAACCCCACCAGCAACGCCGAAGCACAACCAAAAGACTTGCTGGAGTGGACCCAAGGCAGGGCGATCATCGCCACGGGCAGTCCGTTTGAACCAGTAGAATTTGAAGGGGCAACTCATCAGTTTGGCCAGGGTAACAACGTGTTCATCTTCCCAGCTCTTGGGCTTGCTGCTATGGCAACAAAAGCCAAACGCGTGACTGATGACATGATCACCCGAACAGCACAGGCACTTGCAGACCAAGTAACCCAAGCAGAGCTAGATCGCGGCATGCTATATCCAGAGGTAGATCGTCTGCGCGAGGTTACCACCGTGGTTGCGATAGCGGCCGCTCAGGAAGCCTTCAACGAAGGGATTGCCGGCATACCACAACCAAACGATCTGCAGGCGTTCATCCAAGATGCGATGTGGCATCCGAACTATAGCTAGCCTGAGAACCCACCTTTAACTCTGGGTGTATCGCCAAACATTTCGGCGATATGCTCGGATGGCAGCGGCGCTGTTAGGCGCGATACGCCGTAAGTTACCGCTACCGAAACAAACTCCCCAAGCGCCGCGCAGGAATAGGGATTAGGCCCCTCGCCATAAAGCCAAGCGGCAACATCATGAGCCAAGCCCGACTGGCCAAACCAAGCGGGATCTAAACTCTGCGTGTGCAACGTTAGAAAAGCGCAAAAGCCGGTCAGCAAGCCCGCGTAAGCACCCTGCCGAGTAACACCACGCCACAATGCTCCCACAACCAACGGCCCAGCAAACGCCGCCATCATGCCGCCGGTGCCAATCCAAACAATAAGCGTGACGTTCACACCGATTAACGCCCAGGCTAGAGCCATAGATGCAATCAGAATAATCACCGTAGACACCCGAGATATTTTCAGGATTTGCCGATCCAATGCCTCCGGCTCAGGTTGTTGCCGCAAACGCGGCACTATAGTGCGTCGATAAAGATCGTTAGCAATAATTTGCGAGGAAGACACAACCAGCCCGTCTGCGGTGCTCATGACGGCAGCCAAAACCCCTACCCCAATAAGTGCTGCAAACCAGGGGGGAAACAGCTCTATAAAGAGTAGTGGCAGCGAGGCATTTGGATTCATACCCGGCTCGTACAAGGCGTCACCCAACAGCGCACGCGCTAAAAGACCACCTAAACCTAACATCGCCAGCGTAAGCCCGAACAAAAAAGCCAAGCGCACAAACTGATGCTGGCCATCAGACCCTTTCAACGCCCAAAGCTTGTTCCCTAAGTGAGGCAACAAGCCAAGGGGTATGTGAGCAAAAACAACGGCAACAATCGCCCACCAGGAGTGATATAAAGGTGTTTGCGGGTTTAGCGGCGCAACCAAATTCGGATCTTGTTGCTCTAAGTTGTCGAGCAAGCCCGACAAGCCCCCCTCGATGCCATAACCCAGGCAAAACAGCACAATCACCAACACGGCGAGGGCTAACATCATGAACCCTTGGATACCGTCCGTTAAAATATCCGCGTGCGCCCCACCCATCACCACATAAAACAACAACACCAAGGTGGTGATAATCAGGGCCCAGCCGGGTGATAAACCCAGCATAATTTCAAACATCACTAACCCGGATACAAGCTGGCCGGCCAAGTAGAAAAACAACACCAACGACATCAAGGCTACTAGCACTCGAATGCCTTCTGATTGATATCGGTCGCCCAAATATTCGGGTATCGAACGACTACCAAACCGATTGCCGGAGGTAGCTACCAAGCGCATGCAGATCAGCACGCCGAAGTACAACCCAATGGGGTACAAGAAGTTGGCCCAGTTTGCCGCTAAGCCCCACTCGTATGACAGCGCGGGGCTTCCTAAAAAAGTGGCTCCGCTAGCGGTAGAGGCGGCAAACGCAAAAGCTAAAAAAATGGGTCCGTAACCACCACGAGCTGTGGCAAAGTCATCCGCGTGCTTAATGCGCCGAGAGGCTATCACTCCGATGGCCAGCATCAGACCAATATAAAGGACCAAAAACAACCAAGACCAAGTGATTAACGACAAGCCGCCTACTCCTCGGTTTTACCCCGACCTTTGCCGCCAGCTTTGGACTGCTTTGCAGATTTGCCTGAAGCTGCACCACCCATCAATTCAAAAAATGACTTCTGCATGGCATCCATGGATTGCACCCCACCCACAACCAACTGCGAGGCCAGCTTGCCGAGGTAAGCCGGATCAGACGCCGCGTCCATCTGATCTTGAACACGTTTAATAAGATGTTCTTGAATGGGCGCTACGTCCGGTAGCCCAAAAAAGCGTCGGGCTTCTTCCGGGCTAACTTCCACGTCGATGGATATTTTCATATGCTCTCCTGCCTTGCCCCAGCGCACAACGCGCTGAGCGTCTGTGTTAGCGATACTATTCCAAATCTGACTTCTTTGGCGTTGGGGTTACTACATCGTCAAGTGGCTCTTGAGCGGTATTGTTGCCCCCCGCTTTGTCTCTGCCACCCTCAAACACCTTACGTGCAATGTTAAAGGGGTTTAGCTCGTTGAGCTGACGCATACGCGTGCGCAGCTGATCTTGATGATCGATAAACATCAATATGCTCTGCTCGATGTAGCGCGAAACCATGCCACCTAAGCGATCGCCATAGAAACGAATGAGTTGCTCAATGGCACGATTGGTCAAGACTGGTTCATGCCCTTCCGCTTCTTGCTCAGACAAGATTTGCAGCAAAATACTTCGGGTTAGGTCCTTGCCGTCCTTGCTGTCTTCTACGGTGATCGAGTCACCCTTAACAATCAGCTTTCTCACATCTTCAACGGTGATGTACTGACTCGCCGACGTATCGTATAAACGCCGGTTCGGGTACTTTTTTAGCAGTCTTTTGGCCAACTTAGGAATCTGCCGATGCAGGCTTGGGATAGATCAAGCTCAGATGCTGGTGGTCTTGAGCAAAGGGCCGCCAATCTTTGGCTTGGTACTGCAAACGGTCGGTTACGGCATACCAAACGCTAGGATGAACCGCCATACCAATGTGGCTGCTGTAAACCTCGATGTTTTCAGTTTGCTGACCCGGCTGCTCCAAGCAGTTGCGCCATGCCACCACACCATCGGTGCGACTATAGATCGAGGTGCAAGGGACCGGCGGTACCTCGCGCGCGGCCAGCTGTGAGCGTGCTCGCTGTGCTTCATCAAGGCTGCTCCCGGACAGGTAACGGAACAGTTGGCGCACCACCGTCGGGCTACCACCCGCCCGCCCCATGGCAAATGGACTCCCCAATGACACCACCATACGCACCCGATCCGGAAAACGGCGCGCTAGCTCTCGCGCAAATACGCCACCAAGGCTTTGCCCAACCAAACTAACCGGCTGGCTATACTCATCGCTGACCGCCAAGAAGCGTTGCATTAGCTGGTCCTGCAAGTCCATACGACCGGTGTTGGTGCCTAAGGTCCAAGGCAAGGCGCGATAGCCTAGAAAATTGAGATGCTGGCGCAACAGAGCGGTTGATGTGTCACTCGCCCCAAACCCAGGCATAACGAGCACCGGATGCCCGTCACCGCGCTTGGCGTGACAGGCCAAACCAAGCCAGCTCGCCGACAGGGACACAGACTCCAACCCGACACGCGGCAGCTCAGCCGCAAGCAGCAGGTTGGCCAAAGTTGATCTAGAGGTTGATCTGGGGGTAGATCTAGAGGAACGGGGCTCCGGAGCCCTTAACGTCGTTGAACTCAAATGGAAACGCCTCGCATTAAACTGGACCCGAGTGTGGCCGAGCGCTCGAGCCTCGTCAACAGATTGGTGCACTGCAATAGGGCCTACAACGCCCTATAAAGCCACTTTATTGCCAATATTGAAGAATATTTTCATTTTTTTCGAAAATATTCGGTTGGAAGCTGCATTTTTTGTTGCATCGCACAATGTTGCAGTGCACAATCTCCCTCATTGAATGTTGCAACGCAACAATCAGCCCAATTCACCAATACCCGGAGTTCCAACATGAACCTATTAGAGAAGCAAATGAAGCTAGGCCGCGATCTTTTTGAAATCAACACCGGCGTATTGCGTCAGATGGTTGAGCTTCAAACCAACGGCGTACGTCAGTACTTCGAAACCAACAAACAGTTCGCTAGCAAGCTGCCCAACGTACGAGACGTTAGCTCTTTTGTTGAAATTCAGCGTGACTACGGCCAAGCACTTTGGTCCGACGCACAAAGCAACATGCGCAACGGCGGTAGCGTACTGAAGTCGGCTGCTGAGAACACCGGCACCGCACTGCGTGAAGCCTTTACCTCCAATGCAGAAGCCGCTGAAGCCTAAGACGCTGAGGTAGCAGTCTAGACCTGCCCTGCCGACGCGCCACTAGGGTGCGTTGAGGCCTGAGAAAGCCCCTGCGCTGGCGACACGATTTCGCTATCGACGGGGCTTTTTTACGACCAAAATTTAGGTCACCAGATTCTTTAGCATTTACCTCGCTAGCATTTACCTTGCAATATGAAGGTTCTAGCTGGCAATCTAAAACACGGAGGGAGATCGAATGCAGCAGTTATCCCCACAAGACGCATCTTTTGTGTACATGGAGTCCAACGAGACACCAATGCAAATTGGCGGCTTGTATTTGTACGATCCAAGCACCGCTCCCAAAGGGGAACCGACGGAGGACCAATTTCTAGCCTTCTACGACGAACGCCTGCATCAAGCGCCCATGCTCCGTCACAAATTGGTCCGTGTACCTTTTGATGCCGACTATCCCTACTGGATCGAAGACGCTAGCTTTGATCTTGAGTACCACATCCGTCGTATTGCGCTCCCCAAACCCGCAGACTGGGATACACTCAACACCATTGCGGCACGCATCTTTGCTCGACCACTGGATATGAACCGCCCGCTTTGGGAAGTTTATGTCATTGAAGGTCTCGACAATCTCAAAGGCATACCCAAAGGTGCCTACGCTGTACTTACCAAGATGCACCACGCGATCGTCGATGGTGCATCCGGTATGCAGATGATTGAGTTGCTGCATGACCTCAAGCCAAAACCCGCACCGGTACCACCACCAACAAAACCTTGGCGTGGCGAGGTTGCCCCAAGCGACTACGAACTCATGGCACGCAGTGGTCTCAACCATGCAATGAATCCTTGGCGGTTTGCCGAAACCTTGGGTAAACAGCTGCGAAGTGGACCCCTAGATATCAGCGGTGCGCTGGATTCTATGGCCGGACTGCGCAAAGCAGGCTTTCGCGCCATTCCAAAAACTCGCTTCAACGGCCCTGTTACCCCCCAACGCGTTGTTGGATCGGTGAACTTCGATTTAGCTCAAGTTCGAAAAATGCGCAAAGCCGTTAAGGGTGCAACAGTGAACGATGCCGTGCTTTGTATTTGCGGCGGTGGCATTCGCCGCTACCTCTCCGCCAAAAGCGAGTTGGATGGTGATTCGTTGGTCGCAATGGCACCCGTGAACTTGCGTGCGACCGATGAATCAGCCGACGGCGGCAACCAGGTCTCGGCCTTGTTTGTCCCCATAGGCACACAAGTTAACGACCCTATAGAGCGACTGGCCACGATTACACAATCAACCAGCGCCAGCAAAGCCGTGACCAATGCAATCGGTGCACGTGCAATGACCGACTACTCGAAGTTTGTTCCGGCCTTTACCGCCGCGATGGGCGCTAGATTGATGTCAAGCATGGCGGCCGAGGCACAGCCCGCTTTCAACATATCGATCACCAACGTGCCCGGCCCACAAGTCCCCCTCTACTCCATGGGTTCAAAGCTGATCACCAGTTTAGGGCTAGGTCCAATCTCACAAGGTATGGGGCTCATCATGCCCATCACCAGCTATTGTGGTGAGCTCAACGTTGCCTTTACTGCGTGTCGAAGCATGATCCCGGACCCAGATTTCTTTGTGCAATGTTTAGAAGAAGCCTTCGAGGAATTTGCCGACGCTACCCTAGACTAAGGTTTCGCTAACCACTAATTTTGCAGCTCAAATAAGGACGCTCAACCGCATGGCCAAAATCGACGACAAGCCTTCCGAAACCCGCAAGGGATATCGCCAACGCACCCAAGGCGTACCAATGAACGCTGCCTTAGGGGTTGATCGCGAATCTTTTGCTGAAACTTGGCGGCAATTGCTGGGTAGCGCGTCTGCACAGCCCAAGGCTGTGGTGGATGCGATGTGGCAGCTACAACAAGAGTTGGTCAAAATCACCTTCGGTAACAGCGAGCTCGAACCGGACCCCAAAGATGGTCGATTTCACGATGCTGCCTGGCAAGATAATCCAATCTACCGCCGCCTTGGGCAGTCTTATTTGGCTTGGTGTAACGCCTTAGATAGCTGGCTTGAAGATGCCGAGCTAGAAGGTATGAATCGAGAACGCGCACGATTTGTGTTGGACGCCAGCAAAGACGTGCTAGCACCAATGAACACATTGCTCGGCAATCCAGAAGCGATGCGCCGAGTAAGAGAAACCAAAGGTCAGAACGTACTCAGCGGTATTCGTAACTTCTTGGATGATCGACGCAACAATCATGGCTACCCCGCCGTTGCCGACCGGGATGGTTTTACCGTAGGCAAAGAAGTAGCCGCCACCGAAGGCCACGTGATCTTTAGGTCAGAGCTGTTAGAGCTCATTTCCTACCAGCCAAAGACCCCGAAGGTCGACGCACAACCCATGCTTTATGTGTTTAGCCAGGTAAACCGCTTTTACCTGGGTGACCTAACACCTGACCGCAGCATGTTCCAACAATTGATCGCTGACGGCATTACGGTATATGCCATCAGCTGGCGCAACCCAACGCCCGAACAGCGCGACTGGAACCTAGACACTTATGCTCAAGGCATCATCGAGTCACTCAGGGTCATTCGCCAAAACCACAACAAGTGCAAAGTTAATTTGATGGGCGTTTGCGCCGGCGGTCTAACTGCGGCAGCAGCGGCTGGCGTTCTCAAGGCGCGCGGCAAGAACTGGCTCAACAGCCTGTCACTGTTTATCAACGTGCTCGACAACCGAACCAAAGATAGCGACTTTGGTTTGTTCGTCTCCGACCGCTCAGTGCAAGCTCAAAAAGAATCCGTTCGCAGCAAAGGCGTTTACGACGAAAAGGACGTGTTCGAAATGTTTGCCATGTTGCGCTGGGAAGAAAACATCATGAGCTTTATGCGTCGCAACTACCTGCTGGGCGAAGATCCACTGAAACATCCGTTGCTGTTTTGGTCCATGGATTACACCCGGGTTCCTGCAGGTTTACATAGCAACTTCTTAGACTTTTCGCTAACCAACAAGCTGGCGAAGAACGAGCAAATCATTCTGGGTAAACGTGTTGATCTTTCCGAGTGTAATTACCCCGTTTACCTAATGGCAGGTAGCACCGACCACATCACCCCTTGGCGTGCTTGCTACCGCAGCACCCAACTGTTCGGAGAAAACACAACCTTTGTTCTCACCAACCAAAATCACACACAAACTATCTCAGCGCGCCGTGACAACAAACATTTGAAGTACTGGATCAACGAGCAAGAGCTGCCGGCTGATCCTGACACTTGGGAAGAAGGTGCCGTTGAGCATGAAGGCCTATGGATAGACCACTGGATTCAATGGTTGCATGATAACAGTGAAGCGGACGCTGATCCGATCGCTAGCGACAGCCATAAGAAACACCCTCCACTAGACCCGGCTCCCGGCCGCTACGTCACGGAGTAACTCGGAAAAATCGAGAAAGCCCTAGCAGCGAGAAGCGCAGCAGTTTATAACTAGCGCTCTAGACAACTATTTTTTCTTAAGGGGGGAAGAAGAATATGTCGATCTACATCATGCTAAGTTCGCTTACTGACGAAGGCCGCAAAACACTCAAGGAACGGCCAGAGCGTTTGCACGCGGTCAACAAAGAAGTGGAATCCATGGGCGCGCGAGTGCTGTCGCAGTATGCAGTGTTGGGCGGTTATGACTTCGTTAACGTCATCGACGCACCGAGCAACGAAGTCATGGCACGCATTGCGCTTGAACTTGGGTCTCGCGGCACCATGAAGGCAACCACCCTACCCGGTATGCCCATCAGTCAATTTGTTGAGATGATGGCAGCAAACCCGCCAAAAACGCCGGACGCCTAAACCATGCCTCACTACGTGATGCTAATGCGGGCGCACTCCAACGGCATGGAGCAGCTCAAAGCAGATCCAGCATTCTTGGAAACGGCCATCGCCTCAATGGAGCGCTGGGAAGCCAAAATTTTAGGCAGCTACACGCTGCTGGGTGAATGGGACTATTGCGTCTTTGTTGATGCACCAGACAACTTCAAAGCCTACCGAGCCTCTCTAGCGCAAGAGTTGAGCACAACAGCACACACCGAGATCATGCCCGCCATCGACATACCGGTGTTTGAACGATTGCTTGGCCAGTCGTTGCACACCTCGGGCCCACAAAAATGGCAAATTCAGCCCTGGGCAAAAGCCGCACGCTTGTTAATGCGCCCTTACGCCTATTCACGCTGGCGTTGGAAGTATTTCAAACCCTTTAACATTGTTGGTGCTGAACGCTTGAAAGGCCTGAAAGGCCCGTGCATTGTCATTGGCAATCATGCAAGCCACCTAGATCAGTATGCATTGCTGGGCGCGCTCCCAACCCGAATCAACTCCAACATCTACTTCGGCGCAGCAGCAGACCGCTGGTTTTTAAAAGACCGCAAAGAGCTCACCCTGCAGCCTTGGTACCAGTCTATGGTGATGGGCTTGTACCCAATACAACGTGGTGGCGGCTCTCGCACCCTTGATTACCCCAAGTGGTTGTTGGATCAAGGTTGCAACTTAATGCTCTTTCCTGAAGGCACGCGAGCGCGCGGCAATCACTTAAGCAAGTTTAAGTATGGGGTTAGCATTCTAGCCTTAGAAAAAAATGTGCCCGTGGTGCCCATCTATCTTGAAGGGTTGCGCGAGATGCGCCCTCCCGGCACAAAGACCATTCAACCTGGACCGGTCACCGCACACATCTTAGACCCCATCCAGTTTGATCCTGAGACTTCAGTACCTGAAGCGACCCGGATGCTCTTTGACGCAATGAACACAGTTCACGAACGTGTGCAAGCCACCAAGGCGGCAAACACCACCGGTAGCTCAACCCCTAGAGACGCCCCAACTCCAACAATCGGTTGACGGCTAATGCGACACCACCGGCATCGTTGGCAGCGCTAATATAGGTTGCCGCTTGCTGTATTTGGGGAGAAGCTTGGCCCATAGCCACACTAGCCCCACATACCGCAAACATCGCTAGATCGTTCTCAGCATCACCAAAAGCCACCGCCTGCTGTGGATCGATACCCAGATGCGCACAAGCAGCGGTAACCGCATGACCTTTAGTTGCCGACTTCGCCGTTATGGTAATCACCAACTTGCCAGACGGACCGATGGAATCAAACACATTCACTTCATCCGCGTACTTGGTTTTCAATTCACTTTTGATCTGCGCACAAACGGCTGAGCCCTGAATCGCCGCAATGCGCGGCAAATTGTTCGCATCTGATTGCAGTTGGGTTACCCAGCGCATCTCGGGCTCTAACATCGCCGGGTCAGGCTCACCATCGAGCTTCAGCAAAACCTCTTCATCAACGGTGACGGTTGCAATGCAGCGCTGGGCGTTACACAACGCATAGAGCTCTTCGGTGAACGCCATGGGTAGACGCGCATCAAAGATATCCTGACCAAGCTTTGGGTCATGCACCTGACCACCAGAGCAAGCAATAACCGGATGATCGATCTCCAGCTGCTTTGCGATGCGGTGGGCCATGTGCACCCAGCGCGCGGTGGCGATGATGATGGTGTACCCGGCCGCCTTTGCTCGCAGCAGCGCCTCACGGTTGGCACTGGGTAGGTCTTCACCAACCAGCAAGGTACCATCCAGATCGAATACTAGCGCCTGAAAGTTTGAGTTAGTCACCCCTATTTAAAGCTCGTGACTGCCGCTGACGAGGCCAGCTCTTCTAGTAGGTTAACCGCTGCATCCCCGGTCATGGTGTAGGGATCAAGATCGGGCTTCTCTGAGTAGCGCAAGATCATGCTGCGATTGACCTTGTTGATTTCAACGCAGCCCATGCGCCAGCTGGAAAAATGACGCGCGCGTATCTCTGCGTAGTCCAGCAGCAAGATGTCACTGTGGCGTTCATCGCGCACAATAACGTTGTACAAGTGATTGACATTTGGCCGAGATCCTTCCAACACCTGGAGGAATATCGAGTTGCTTTTGTCGATGCACAAGGTACCGGTAATGCCATGTTCACCATTATTTTTTTGCGCTGTATGAAAAATATCCTTCATCAATTCAGGTGTGATTGGCTTGGGTGATCGTGAGGTATAAACAAGACGCACTAACATAAATTTTTCCTTAACCGCCGCGGTTTGACATGAGTGCGAGAAACTCGCGACGCAGATTCGGATCTTTCAAAAAAGAACCACGCATAACACTGTTAACCATTTTGGAATCCATATCTTTGACCCCACGCCAGTGCATACAAAAGTGATCGGCTTCCATGACGATGGCCAAACCATCCGGCTGCATCTTATCTTGCAACAAGGTCGCCAATTGCTCGATAGCCTCTTCCTGAATCTGTGGTCGACTCATAATCCACTGAACTAAGCGTGCATATTTAGATAAGCCGATAAGATTCGAGTTCTCGTTTGGCATTACACCGACCCAGATCTGCCCCATAATTGGGCACAGGTGATGTGAGCAGGCACTTCGCACCGTGATTGGCCCAACAATCATAAGCTCGTTCAGACGCGAAACGTTTGGAAACTCGGTTACTGGTGGCGCAGCTTCGTAGCGACCAGAAAAGACCTCACGAATAAACATCTTAGCCACGCGCCGTGCAGTGTCTTGGGTATTGTGATCGTGCTCAGTGTCGATCACCAACGCTTGCAGTACGCCGCTCATTTGCGCCGCTACCTCAGCCTGCAGTTTGTCGAGCTCTCCGTCTTCTAAGAACGCTTCTATATTGTCGTTAGCGAAGTAGCGTTGGCCTGCTGCCTCCAGACGAGCGCGAATTTTGTCCGCCACTGGTGTTGCCAATGCAGCCCTAATTACCTCGTCATCCTTGTTATCCCCCATCGCAAATCTATCCTCTTTTTTATGGAGTCTGTTATTAAAGTGACGGAGCAAATTAGCTTGCCCAAAAATACCTAGCCTGATGTACCGCACCTAGCAGACTAGGCATGGCGGTTGCAAAAAAGGCCGAAATTGGGCACCGGCTGGCAAGCGTTGCTCAAATCAATCCGGCTAGTTTACCCTAACCCGTTGTGTCAAAACGACTTTTGGTTTCCGCTAGCGTAGACTCGCGGCTGAATAGTCCTAGATTCCGCCGCTATGCTCCGCAAAACCCAATCAAATCCACCGGTTGCGCACCAAATGAGGCGTTTACGGCCCGCCATTCACGGCATCTGGCATGGCATCTGGGCTCGCAATCGGAGATAGGCTAAATGATGCTTTTCGTCCGCATTGTCGTCAGCTTGGTGCTGCTTGGCCTGTTGATGGGGGCCGTGGATCTGAGCAGCTTGCGCAATGCAATAGCAGCAGCACCGGCCACGAGCCTTATGGGCGCTACTGCAACCATCGCCGCAACAGCATTTCCATTTGCCTGGCGCTGGCAACTTTTGTGCCGAGCCAATGCTGTGGCGCTGAGTTGGCATCATGCCTTCATAGCCACTCTCCACGCGTATTTCTTTAACCAAGCGCTGGTCTCATCGCTTGGCGGCGATGCCTACCGGGTTTGGTATCTAACCCAGCAACAGCACAAGTTACACCGAGCGCTAAGTTGCATCTTGGCCGATCGCTTGGTTGGCCTGTTTGGATTGCTGGTACTGGTCATCATCGGCCAACCCATCCTGGTATGGCTAAGTGACGATCTCACCCTGCGCCGCCTGGCCATCGCTCTTGGCCTAGCCATACTAACCGGTTTACTCATTCTACAAGTTGCACCGCTACGCCAACTCAGCGAGCGGGTACAAAAAGGCGCCAAATGGGCAGAACCCTTAATCCGCGCGCTGGAACTTCTACGCGATCCATCACCTAAGCGTCAGCGCGCCTTGAAGTATGGTCTGCTGCTTGCCATCGCTGCCCAGTTATTGCTTTGCGCTGGGGTTTGGCTTTTGGGTCGAGGCTTGGCCCTGGATTTGCCTTGGTGGTTAATCCTTGCCACCTTTCCGGCGGTTTACTTCGTCAGCCTTATCCCTATTACTTTAGGGGGTTGGGGTAGCAGAGAAGGGGCAATGATCGCCTCTGGGGCCTTGATAGGCGTGGCAAGCACCGACGCTTTGGCACTATCGGTGCTGTTCGGTCTGTGCATGCTCTTCATTGGGCTCATCGGTGGCTTGTTTTTTGTTGCCTCCAAAGCCGCTTATCCAAACTCAAAAAAGCCGATCAACCAGGACCCAAGCCAGCGGTAACCCTAGAACCAGTTGCCGCGAAAAATAGGTAAACTAGATCCCAAACTAAGCCAACGCTAACCGCCAAAGGAACGCATATGACCCGTGGCCAAAACACCGCAGACCCTTTGCAAGACCACATTGATATCAGCCACTGGGCGGCGCAGATGCTAGCCGCTAGAACAGAGCAGCAACCCTTTCCCCGCGTCACCGATACCCATGCAGACCTCAACCTAACCACGGCCTATGCTATCCAAAGTGCCTTTATTGCACTTTGTGTTAGCCAAGGTGAGCAGATCGGCGGCTTTAAAGCAGCACTGACCGCACCGGCAGCCCAAGCTGCCATGGGCATCGACCGACCGGTTGTTGGCACTTTGTTTGCTTCGGGTGACTGGCCGCACAACCAGGGTCAAGCGCAGGTGACCCTGGAGCAAATACCGAAGCTCATCCTTGAAACCGAGCTTGGCTTCACCCTTAGCCAAGAAGTAGCCGAGCCCCTGATCAATGTGGCGCAACTCAAACAAATCACCGCAACCTGCCATCCCATGATTGAGTTGGCTTGCCTCGGTTTTGGCGACTCAGCACCAACCGGACCGGACATGGTTGCCAGCAACTCAGCTTCAAAATCTTATGTAAAGGGGGCTGCCTGGGACTGGCAAAGTGCTGACCTGGACGCACTGGAGGTTACCCTGACCTGTGATGCTGCACTTCAACATAAGACCTCCAGCGGTAGCCTTTTGGATGGCCAATGGGACGCCTTGTTGTGGCTCGTGAATAGCACCCTTGCCAACGGGCATAGCATCAGCGCGGGACAAGTGCTGATGACGGGCTCGATCGGTGGGCTCCACCCGGCCAAACCGGGCAGTTATACCGCCAACTACGGCGTTGCTGGTGAGTTGCGCTTAGTCGTCGGCTAGCCAACGATCGCAGGCCACCTTTGCGCGGTTCGATGCATACAAAAAGCAGACAACCCGCGGCACTACCCAAAGTAAGCTTGGTTTAGAGTCGAATCCCAGATTCTGACCCAGATTTGGGCCTTTTGAGAACATAGCGTTGGCGCGCAACACAAGCTAGAATCAGCTCTAAATTTGGGCCAAAACCAAGCGGAGACCACCCATGGCGACAGCTAAAGAACACATGAATAACCCTCCTCCAGTCACTCCCATTGGGACACCATTGGAACGCGTTGCAGGGCTGGCAGACGTTATTGCCGCTGGCGGTGACAAAGCCCAAGAGCTACGCCAGGCGCCTGCGGATACCATCGGCAAGATGGTGGATGCCGGCCTGTTCCGCATGGCTATTCCTACCGAGCTAGGTGGCGACAACTTAAGCGCCAACCAAACCATTGAGGTGTTAGAAGCCGTCTCAGCTATCGATGGCTCCATTGGTTGGAACCTCATGTTAGGTTCTGAGATCAACGCCATGGCCGCTGGTGGTATGGACAAAACCTTGGCCAAAGAAGTCTATCTAGATAACCCGCGCGTTATCATGTGTGGCGGCGGTGGACCCGGCTCAACCCCTTCACGTGCGGAACAGCAGGCCGATGGCAGCGTTAAGGTTTGGGGTGAAGGCACCTTCATCAGTGGTTGCCACAACGCCGAATGGTGCTTCATGGGTGCCCCCCTTATGGAAGGAGATGCACCCAAGCTGGATGCCAACGGCGCACCACAGTTCAAAATGTGGTTCATGAACAAAAAAGAATTTGAGATTGTTGACACCTGGAACGTAGCTGGCTTGCGCGGCTCGGGCAGCCATACAGTGCGCGCTAACGGCGCGGTTGTGCCGGAACGTTTTGTCGGGGTTGATCTGTTCACTATGCCGGCACTGTACGACAACCCGGTCTATCGCATTCCTGTCCCACTGCGTTTGGCTTACAACAAAGCGGCGGTTGCTTTGGGTGTTGCCAAAGGTGCGCTGGCAGCCTTCAGCGATCTTGCCCAAGCCAAGATGCCAATGCTCTCCACCTCGCTACTGAAAGACCGCCCAATCGCCCAACATCGTATGGGCGAAGCGGTTGCCCAATACCGCAGCTCACGAGCCTATCTTTTTGAAGCGATGAACGAAGTTGAGGTTGAGCTGCAGGCTGGCGCCGAGATGCCAGGACCTGAGACAACTCAAAACGCACGCTTGGCTTGTATCAATGCAGCCCACGCTTGCATGGAAGCCGTAGACACAGTGCACAACTGTGCCGGCACCAGCGCGAGCTATATGGCCAACCCTCTTGAACGCAAGCTAAGGGACTCCCATGCTTGCGCCACCCACCGCTGGGTTGCGCACCCTCTGTACGCAGAGATTGGCAAGATCCATCTCGGGCATGAAGCTTCAGAAGAGTTTGCTGGCACCGGCGGGGTTTCTCCGAAGTAAGCTGGGCTTTAGCACTTGAGCCCAAGCAGCGAGGCGCGGCTCCAGCGCCTCGAAGACTTAGAAGCCATTCGCCTGCTTAAAGCGCAGTATTGCGCCGCCTGCGATAGCGACCACAATCCCGATTTAGTTGTACCCTTGTTTACCCCCGATGCTATTTGGGAAGCAAGCGGCATAGCACACTGCCAAGGTCATGAGGAAATTCGGGCCTACATGGCGGGCCTTCGTGGTAGCGGTCGCATACGCAATAGCGCTCACCATGCAATCAACCCACAGATTCACATCAATGGCGACCAAGCTACCGGCCATTGGCGCTTGATTATGTTGTACACCGCGAACGTACCCGCATCCTCACCAACCGACGAACCGCAAAGCCAACACTTCCGGATTATCGGTTGGTACAACGAACGTTATAGCCGAGTTAACGGGCAGTGGCGCTTTAGCCACTTGTCCTGCACCGTTGAGGAGAATGGACCATACGAGCTTGCAACCGACCTTTTGAGTTAAGCACCCCATGCGCATAGCAATCGGCGGTATTGAGCACGAAACCAACACCTACTGCCAAGGCGTTACCAGGCAACAGCAGTTTGCGGTTCAACGGGGCGCAAAAATATTGCAAGCCACCGGCCAAGAAACCCAACTCGGCGGCGCGATTGATGCGTGCATCGACCATGGCATCGAACCGGTGCCATTGCTTCACGCTTGGGCCCAACCTTCGGGCATCATAGACCACCAAAGTTATCTTGCATTCAAAGACGAGATTCTAGAGGGACTTGCGGCGCAGCCCGATATCGATGCTTGCCTGTTGTTACTACACGGCGCTGGTGTTGTTGACGGCATTCCGGATCTCGAAGCAGACCTAGCCGAGGCGGTACGCACGCAGCTCGGCCCAGATACCCCCATTGCCGCTTGCTTCGATCTGCACGGCAATATCAGCCAAAGCATGGCACAGCATCTAAATGCTGTATTCGCTTGCCATCATTACCCTCATACCGATCAGCACGAACGCGCAGCAGAAGCCATTGCACTGCTTACCGATCTGGTTACCAGCGGTCGGCGCCCACACTGTAAAGTGGTGCGGGCTCCATTGTTGCTACCAACCACCACCACCTTGTTTGGCATTGGCGAGCAAATGTTCAAGGCGCTAAAAGCCCAAGAAATCGAGCACCCGGAACTGCTCAACCTTAGCTGGTTTCACGGCTTTCCTTACTGCGATGTCGCCCACGTCGGCAGCAGCATTTGTGTTACCGGCTACGGTGACCTACCGGCCAAATTTGCGGCAAGATCGGCGCTTGCCTTGTGGCAGGAGCGAGAAGCGTTCGCAGTGGAATCGCTAGGCGCCGATGCAGCGGTTCTGAAGGCAATGGCGGCAAACCGTACGAATGAAACAAAGACTCAGGGTCCAGTTGTTATTCATGAAACCTCGGATAACTGTGGTGCCGGGACTCCAGGAGACGGCACCCACTTATTGCGCGCAATGCTGGATGCAAACTTGGGTGCAGCTGCCTGCTTTGGGTTTATTGTCGACCCGCAAGTGGCCGCCGCTGCACAAGCCGCCGGTGTTGGAGCCGAGATCCGCGTTTCCCTAGGCGGCAAAACGGACACACTGCACGGAACGCCTCTAGAGGTGACCGCTTATGTCAAAGCACTGTCTGATGGCAAGCTGATCTTGCAACACATGGGCAAAGGATCCCGCCTCCACTTAGGCCCGCTTTGTCGTTTGGTCATCAACAACATGGATGTAGTGGTAGGCTCCAGGCGTTCCCAAACATTGGATAAAGAACCGTTCTTGGCGGTAGGAATTGAGGTGGAACGCTATCGTTACGTTGCACTTAAATCCAGCAATCACTTTCGTGCGGCGTTTCAAACGCTGGCTAGTACCATTATCACCGCGGACCCACCTGGCTTAAGCACACACCAACTGCAGGTCTTTCCACGCCAACACACCGACCTCGCACTTTGGCCGATAAACCCCAGCGCTAGCTTTACCGCCAAAGATGCTGCAGAGCAACTTGAGAACTCACGCACAGAATGACCCAGAGGCAGCGCACAGTCAGGCAGCTTCGTAAACTAGTTCACCAATCTTAAGCCCGCAACCGACGTAACATTGACGCCTATAGCAAGATTCAAGGATTAAACTTGCGCTTCGGGTTCATTCGCCTGCTACTTATGGCGTTGCTGGCTATCGGCCAAATTGCTCATGCGACACCGGTCTCATCAACACCGGTGCGCACCTTTGCGGGCAATATTGATTTTGCTGTTACCGGCGCTACGCTGCGGGCCAACTCCGATGCTGGGGATAGCTGTGCTGTTGTCCCAAGCAGCACAGCAACCCTAGATGACGTGGCCAGCGGCGGTGTCATCACCGCAGCCTATCTATACTGGGCCGGTAGCGGCTCTACCCCTGACTACAATGTATTTCTAAATGGTGTTCCTGTCTCAGCAGACACGCAATACACCGAGAATGTAGGCACCAATAGAGATTTCTTCTCAGGTGTAGCAGACGTGACCAACTTGGTCAGTGCTAACGGCGACTTCACGCTGTCTGGCTTAACTATCGATAGCGCCGACAACTCTTGCCCGGTTAGCGCCACTGTTGCCGGTTGGGGCTTGGCTGTTATCTATGAGCGCAACATCGAGCCGTTTCGCACCATCAACTTTTTTGAAGGCTTCCAAAATTTTTGGGGGTCCGCCATCACTTTGACGCCATCAAACTTTGTGGTACCCAACAGCAACATCGATGGCCGTTTTGGCGTACTCACCTGGGAAGGCGATTCAGGCAACTCCAACAATCGCAATGGGGTTACCGAAAACTTGTTCTTTGATGGGCAAAACTCTGCAAATCAGGTTCAAACCGATTCGCTCAACCCGATCAACAACCAGTACAACTCAACGATCAATGTGAATAACGACACCACCAGTTATGGTGTGGATTTCGACGTGTACGACATCTCGTCCAGGCTCACCGCTGGAGATACGTCAGCTCAAACAACCTACGCAACAGGTCAAGATAGAGTCCTGTTGAGCCTACAGATTGTTTCAGTGACCAACACCCCGGCTACAGATCTGAGGCTGACAAAAACGCACAGCAATAATTTTGCTCAAGGCGGTACTGGTAGCTTTGTCTTCACCGCAAGCAACCTAGGCCCACTCGACCATACGGGCGCTATCACCATAACTGACCCTCTGCCTTCAGGCATGACGCTAACCGGCTTCAGCAGCACGGATAACAGCTGGAACTGCACCGGCACCACAACGGCTACTTGTACCCATCCCGGGACGCTTGCTATAGGCAACGCTCTAGCACCGGTAACCATTAATGTAGCCGTGAGCGACTCAATGGTTGGTAGCTTTACCAATACCGCGACGCTCAGCTCACCAACCTTTGACCCCGTATCCGGTAACAACACCGCAAACGATCCAGTGGTTGTGACCGTACCCGACTACAGTGCTAGCAGCAAAACCGCCACCGATAGCAACGGTGGCAACCTGCTCCCAGGAGATTTGGTTGAGTACAGCATTGTCATAAACGACAGCACCAATACACCACGTAGCGTTAATCTAACCGACACGGTGAGCGCTCTACTCACCAACGTAACCGTGACCGACGCCGCGGGAGGTACCGACCTGAGCAGCGGCAACAGCCTAGACATTCAAGGGATTCCACTGGCTCCCGGTGCAACCAGCACCCTAACCTTCACCGCCAATGTGGTGGCTAGCGCCATTGATGGTGCGGTGATCTCGAATACCGCTAACCTCATCAATCCAGTGGATAGCAGCAGCACACCGGTTATCGCCAACGACCTGACGGTAGCGGTTGTCGGCCCCAGCAGCGGCATCAAGCCGATTTACCTAGGAAACATTGCTGGCGGTGGCGCAACTACTCCCAGCCTGCCCATGAGCATGTCGCGCACACCGCTAACGGCCAACTCAACACCCGTTACCCGCGTACGTATCCGCCGCCAAGACAACAACCGCCAATGGCTGCTCAACCCGGCGTTAGCTGCCACCTTAACTCTCAGTGATGAACAGATACCCGTGCAGTTACTGATGCGCCGTAACGCCAACACCAGTGTACGCAATCTGCGCGTTACCCTTGATTATGTCGGGGCTAGTAGCGGCTTTATCGGTTGCACCGATGTCAGCATTGGTACAACCGGCCCTAGCGATCTCAGCGATACGATAACCCGTGCATTCAATATGGCCATCGCCCAAAGCGATGCCAACTGTAATGCCAGCAGCCCAGGACCAATTAGTTTGCCCGCCGGCACCCAACTCAGGCTCACCGTAGACAACAGCACAAACCCGGCTGATTCGGGCCACGCTATCTTCGTCTACCCATTTGCTAGCGCGGTTGGCACATCTCACATCGAGCTGCCAGCCACCAGCGTCATCAATGTTGATTCGGTTGAGTTCTTCGACGCACCATTTCCCAACGGGAATACACTCACTGGCGCTAGCGAGGGAGACACCATTTATGTTCGCAGCGTCGTCAGCGATCCCTTTGGCGCGTTCGATATTAGCGCAGCCACACTGACCCTAAGCGATGCCAATGGCACCGACGTTGCCACTCAAGCCTTAGATCCAACAGCGCAAGTCGCCAGCAATAGCGCAACCAAAACTTACGAGGTGGCCTACACCATCCCAGCAGCTGCCCCACCTGGCATTTGGCTGGCCTCAGTTTTGGCCGAGGAAGGCACAGAGGGAACCGTGACCCATACGGGTCAGGAAAATTTAACCGTTGTTGGCCCAGCGAACCTCAGCGTGAGCAAAACGATCGAGACCCTCAGCGATCCTTCAGGCTCAAGCGAGCCGAAGAATATTCCTGGCGCTATCATTCGGTACACCATTAGCATCACCAACCCAGGTCCTGACACCGCGGACTCGGACTCAATCATCGTGGCCGATATATTGCCACCCCAAGCACGACTGCTTTTTGCCAGCGGCACACAGAATCCCATTGTGTTTGTCGATGGCTCCAGCGGCAGTGGCTTAAGTTACTCATTTACGGGCTTGAGCAGTACCACGGATGATATTGAATTTTCCAACGATGGTGGCGCCACCACCATCACGCCATTGGTTGATGCTGCCACGGGACTGGATATCACCGCACCACGAATCAACCACATCAGCATCAATCCCAAGGGTGATCTTGCCCCCACCAACAATCCACCCAGCTTCTCGTTCGAGCTGCTGATGCAACTGGACTAGCTAACCGCAAACCCTTCGTAGTTGCGTTCGGCAATCCCCTCAAGCTGCTCAACGTAATCTGGAAAGCCTACATAGGGCATAAAAACCCGCGGCTTGCCAGGCACGTTTGCACCCAGATACCAAGAGTTGCACTTAGGATATAGGGTTGCATCTGCCCGCATGTTAACCCGCTCAACCCAGGCATCTTCTGCGGTTTGGCTGGCCTCTACCGCTTGATAACCTGCAGCCCCCACCCAATCAATCAACTGCGCAATGTACTGCGCGTGGTGTTCGACACCTGTAATCATATTGGCAAGTACTGACGGGCTACCCGGCCCGGTCATCATAAAAAAGTTTGGAAAGCCGGCGCTCATCAAGCCTAAATAGGTACGCGGCCCTGCGGCCCATTTTTCTTGCAAGGTTAAGCCATGCCTCCCACCTATGTCGCAACCCAGCAGCGAGCCCGTCATCGCATCAAACCCGGTGGCAAACACCAAGGTATCCACCGCATAAACCTGTTTGCCAACCTGCACCCCTTGCGGGGTAATGGCTTGGATCGGCTCGTTGGCCACATCAACCAAACTTACGTTGTCTCGGTTGTAGGTAGCGTAGTAGCCGGTATCTGCACACAACCGCTTGCAGCCCAACACCGTCTGCGGGCAGAGCAGCTCTGCTGTATCCGGGTCATCGACAATCTGCCGGATTTTGTTACGCACAAACTCCGCGGCAATGGCGTTGGCTTCAAGGTTCTGACCCAGATCCCCAAAAGCCGCCAAAAACATAAAGCCACCGTGCTGCCAGTACTCTTCTAGACGAGCCTGCTGCTCTGCAGGGCTGGCCGCCAAGATCGAATCGAAGTGACGCGGAAAGTTTGCACCAAAGGCTGCCGGTTGCTCCCGGTTACGAGCATTCAGATCGGCATAGTTGGCTTTGATATTTGCGGCAAAAGCAGGATCCAACGGAGCGTTCTGCGCAGGTACGCTGTAGTTGGGCGTGCGTTGAAAAACCGTGAGCGATGCCGCCTGCTCCGCGATAAGCGGGATGGATTGAATGGCAGAAGAGCCGGTGCCAATGATGCCTACGGTCTTGCCACTAAAATCGACTCCCGCCTGCGGCCAAGCACCGGTATGAATTTGTTCACCGGCGAAGGTTTCCAGGCCCGGGAATGCGGGCGTGTTCGCCGCCGATAAACAGCCAGTCGCCATTATCAGATAGCGACACTCAACGGATTTGCCCGAAGCGGTTTCGACCAGCCAGGTTTGTGTGTTGTCGTTGTAGTGCGCCGAGCTTACGCTTTGATCAAACTCAATAAGCGCACGCAGCTTAAAGCGGTCGGCAACATGTCCGGCATAAGCCAATATTTCGGGCTGCGGTGAGTAGCGCTCGCTCCAGTCCCACTGTTGCTGCAGATCTTTTGAAAATTGGTAAGAGTACTCCATGCTCTCAACATCACAGCGACATCCCGGGTAACGATTCCAATACCAAGTGCCACCAACATCGGAGCCACGCTCAAACCCTTGCACCTGCAAGCCCCGCTGGCTTAACAGATGCAACATGATCATGCCGCCAAAACCCGCACCTACCACAACCGCATCTATCTTTTTCTTGCTGCTCACTAACGTATGACCCCGTGCAGTTGCTCAGGTGTTATCCGAATAATGACTCGATCTTGACTAACCAGCCAAGCTTCTAAGTCGTCCGGCAAAGACCACCCCGTATCCGCAATATTCGCAAAGACCGCTTTGGTTGACGCTTGCAAGTCTTGGGTTTCAATCACGGCACGCCCTTGCAGCGCCACAAAATTGAACGGCTCTGCATTGGTCAACACACACAAGTTCACCCGGGGGTCCGCCTGGATGCTACGCCGTTTGAAGGTTGCACCCGGGGTACTGACAACAAGATCTTGACCTTCGCGCGCGTAGGCGACCACGGAGCTGCTAGGTGCGCCAAGGGAGTCCAAGGAGGTGAGTACCGCCCAACGGTGGGCATCGATAAAATCGGAAAACTGTGGGGTTAGCATAAGTGTCAGCCGAGAGTAGGTTCGACCGACCACTATACCTATCAGGCCGTCAAATTAGGACAGCAATCTCAAAACGTGGCTGTGCCCAAAAGCGGCCAAAGCACTAACTCGAACCAAGGGTACCGCTGCTCGAAACAATCAGCGGTCAAGCGCTAGAAGGACGCCGCTTTGCCAGCATCCGGGGTGACTTCCGCGTAACCTTCGAGCAAACGTTTCAGCGCTTGCAACAGGCGCGCCAAGATCCCGGAGAACAGCACAAACTCGGCATCCAACCGAGCCAGCGCGGTTTCTACCGCCGCATCGTCCACCGGTTCAGAGCCGGGGTTAAGCAGTATAATGTCTTCACCCAACGGCTCATCAAGGCTTTCTATACCCAACAATTTAAGCTTGCGAAACACCCCATCCCGATCGACCACGCAGCTCAGCACACCATCAAACTCCAGCCCGAGGCGCTCCAGCGTAAGCCCAGTGCGGATGTGTTTGCGTACATCATCATCGGCGATATCAAAGTCCGTCCATTGCACCGAGGTACGGGCGTTGCCTGAATCCTGCATACGTGCTTCGCGACCGATCACAAAATTGGTTGGGCTTGCACCTAGGTAAGCGCTGGTCATGAACTCACCAATTGGCTTGTTGAACCCTAAGGGGGTTACCAACAACGAACCAAAAGCTTCGCGTAGCAAATCGATAAAGCGCTCGGCATCTTTATCAGACGCCGTATCAATGGCGAGTATGGCCTCGTTGTGCAAGTAAAACCCAAGCAAGCGATCAGACTTAACCAATGCTTGAGGTAACAGCTCGTGATACAGATCGTCTTTTAAATCACGCTTTTCTTTGCGGTTTGGTGTGCGCCCCATCTTCGAGCTAAAGTCTTGCACCCGCTCTTCCAGCGCCTCTTTGATTGCCGCTGGAGGCAACAAGCGCACCTGGCTGCGCAATCGCAACAGATCTGCACCGCCAACGCGACGACACAAGCTTTCTTGGCCTTCACCACCGGGCGGCTCCCAACCTGAGCTACGTTCGGTGAGCGACCCGCAAGGTTTGAACGGCTGGCTGGCCAACGCCTCATGCAGCGTTTCTTCGTCGCTCGGCCAAGGGCTATGAACTTGATAAAATCGAATATTGCTGAACAACGCCATAGTTAGTCGTACACCCTTACTGGTAAATCGGTTATGCCACGGATAAAACTGGAGCGCAGGTAGCTAGGCTCTCCCACCACTTCAATCTTGCTAAATCGTTTCAAAATTTCTTCCCATAGTATTTGCAATTGCATCTCGGCGAGCCGATTGCCCAAGCAGCGATGCACCCCAAACCCAAAGGACAAATGCTGACGCACGTTGGGTCGGTCGATTAAGAACTCATCAGCTCGGTCGATGGCCGTACCATCACGGTTACCCGATAGGTACCACATAACCACTTTGTCGCCTTTGCTGATCTGCTTGCCACCCAACTCCACGTCTTGCAATGCGGTGCGCGCCATGTGTGCCACCGGGGATTGCCAACGGATCATCTCCGGCACCATGTTGGGGATCAGCTTAGGGTTGGCTTTGAGCTTGGCAAATTCTGCTGGGTGCTCGTGCAGCGCCAATACCCCGCCGGTAATGGAGTTCCGGGTTGTATCATTGCCTCCCACAATAAGCAGCAATACGTTGCCTAGATACTCATTAGGGGGCATGTTTTTGGTGGACTCGTTGTGAGCCAACATAGAGATCAAGTCTTGCCCAGGCTCAGAGCGCGCCGCCCGCTCCTTCCAAACCGCGTCAAAGTACTCCCAGCACTTCCACAGCTCTGCAAAACCCTCCTCCGGTGTTTCAAAGTAATCTGGGTCACCAATACGTTCTACGGTGTCCGACCAATGGATGAGCTTATGGCGATCTTCCTGAGGAATATCGAACAAGGTAGCTAGCATTTGCCCGGTCAGCTCTACAGACACCGAACGCACCCAGTTAAAGTCCTCGCCACGTGGCAGTGCATCCAGTATGGCCCCTGCACGAGTACGGATCAGATCACCTAGGTCGGCCAGATGTCGCGGCGAAAACATGGGGGCCACAACCTTACGCTGGGCTTCGTGGGTGGGCGGATCTTGCATGATGAACATGGGCAGGCTGAAAGTGGGATCCGGGTCTGGATCCGCCTGGCCACCTAAGCGGATGCCACCATTGCGAATGTCGGAAGAGAAGATGTCTTCGTGGGTGTCTACATATTGAATATCTGTGTACTTGGTCACCGACCAATACGGCCCAAATTGGCTGTGATTACAGAGGTTTACTGGCGACTCTTCACGTAAACGTTGCAGCCAAGGCAGCATTTTGTTGGCTTCAAACAACGCTGGATGTGCCACATCTAACCGATCAAGAGGAATGCTGTAAGGGTCCTGGTCAACGTCCATAGCCCACTCAGCCTGAAGGTCTTTATTGGTCCGTTGATAACCTGTTTCGGGATCCGCCATATCTGCCAAACCGGAAAAAATCGGGCAGCAAGTATAGCCTGAGGGCTCGAATTTTAGGCAGGCCTTAGGGGCTAAAAATAGCGCAAAAACAGAAAGAGATTAGGTGCAGAGCAAAGACAAAAGTGCTACGTCAGCCCACAAAAAAAGCCAGTGCGGGTTGCGCACTGGCTTCGATTAACCAAAGGCTGTGGTTAGGCTGGGACCGGCAGCATCTGGTTCAACGAGACCAAACGACGATACTGCGACGCCAGCGCCTTCTCTATCTCTTTGATTTGGCTGTTTACACCGCTTTGCTGCAGCTGGTCCACCAACTTATCCGTCAGCTCTTTACGGAGCATTTGCCAACGCTGCAGGGTTTGCATGAACTCGTTGTACTCGCGCTCGAACATATCCTGCCATTTGTCTTTGTTTGCAGTCCCCAGATCTTGTAGGCGTTCCAACTTTTCCTTGGCGTGCAAAAACTGGCGTTGCAGTTGCGCCTCACGTATCACCACGTTGGGCACACGCTTGAGATCTGAGGTGAGCCCCAACCATTGGCCGCAGAAGATCAGCCACTTGGTGGGGTCGTAGTGGAACCAACGGATACCGTTACGATAGTCGAGCTGAAACTTATGGTGATAGTTGTGGTATCCCTCGCCGTAGGTCACCAACGCGAGCACACCATTGTCACGCGCACTGTTTTCGTCTGTGTACGGGCGCTTGCCCCAGAAGTGGGCGAGCGAGTTAATAAAGAACGTCGTGTGATGGCTGAAGACCAAACGCAGTACACCGATCAGCAGGAAGTGAGCCAGGTAATCGCCGGTGATAAAGCCTAGGATCAGTGGTGGCCCAAAGTTCATCACCAAGGTGATCGCCACATAGTGATCATGTTGCCATACGACAATAGGGTCACGCTCTAAATCTTTGATATTGCTGAAATCTTCCTCACCGCTCTTGTAGTTGCGGAGCATCCAGCCCATGTGTGAGAACCACAAGCCTCGACTCGCGCTATACGGGTCTTTTTCGACGCTATCTACATGGCGATGATGGGTACGGTGCCCGGATACCCAAGCCTTAATACTGTTTTGAACCGTTGCCGCGCCAAAAATCGCAAACAAGAACCGCAGTATTGGATGGGCCTTGTAGGTGTTGTGGGACCAAAGACGGTGGTAGCCGGCCGTGATAGACATACCTGTTAGGCCAGCATAAACAACAAAGGCGATCCAAGCGGTAGAGTCAAAGCCAACGGCATATTGGTACCAAGGCACCCCAATCAACGCGACCAAAAAGGTGAGGGCAAAAACTAAGGTTTGAACCATCAGCAGCGGTGGCTTTGTGCCTGACTGCCCATCAACGGGTTGCCCAGATTGCGAAGCGGAACGGTTATCCAAGACCAATTACCTTCTGTCTACTAGAACCCTAATGCTAGAACACCCAGAGGCCCAGTAACAGTGAAATGCTACGGTTCTGGCCATTCTGCTTGGCTGATCGAAAAAAACTGCGCGTTAGGCCACAGGAGATGGCTCAAAACAGACAAGCTAGTAGTCAGACTATCTGCTTAATTGCTTTTCGAGATAAGCGCTAACCCCGGCAAACTCCGAGGCGAGGATACTGAAGTAGACACTGTCTCGAACCCAACCGCTGTGCAGCACCATATGCTGGCGCAGCGTGCCCTCTTCCAGGGCCCCCAGTCGCGTTAATGCCGCTCGAGATTTGGCGTTGCGCGCATCGGTCTTGAACTCCACTCGATTGCACCCAAGTTGCTCAAAAGCGTACTGGAGTTGCAAAAGCTTGGCTTCGGAGTTTACCGCCGAGCGCTGGTGATCTGGTGTGATCCAAGTTGCGCCAATCTCTAGCCGGCGATTGCTTAGATCCATGGCCAAGAAACTGGTCGCACCAATGATCTCACCCGTGGCAACCAGCTTGGTCACAAAAGGTTGTGACTGGCCTTGGCTTTGTTGTTGCAACAAAGCGTCAACCAAAGTCTGCATACCTTTTAAGGAATCCACTGCAAAGGGCATATAGCGCCACAGCGATTCATGCTGAGCTACGGCCCACAGTGCAGCGCTGTGTTCAGAACCCATGGGCTCCAGTTGTACCCAATGGCCCGTCAAGGTAACGGGCGTAATTGTTGCGGCCAAAGCAGTGACTACCTGCGTTGTTAGATGCTGGCAGTTATCTCACCTAGACGTTGGGTTAGCAACTCGTTCTCGCGGTAATCAATGGGTACCACAACCAAACTGGGCCCCTCTTCCGCTAAAGCAACCCGCAACGTATCTGCCAGCGCACCGGCCTCATCACAGTAGTGCCCTTGCCAACCAAAGCTTGCGGCTAGCCCTAACCACTCCGGATTATCAAAGCCCAAGCTGGTGTGCTTACCAAACTCATTTTGTTGCTTCCATTTGATCAAACCGTAGGCGTTGTCTTCCCAAACCATCACGGTCATTTTGCAGTTCAACCGTCGAGCGGTTTCCATCTCTTGAACGTTCATCAAGAAGCCGGCATCACCACAAATGGCGAGCACCTCGTTGTCACCACGAATCAAACTCGCCGCAATAGCACCAGGCAACGCAAAGCCCATAGAGCAAAAACCGTTAGGTATAAGGCAGGTATTGGGTTGATGGCAATGGTAATGCCGAGCGATCCACATTTTGTGAGCGCCGACATCGGATAGCAACACATCGTTAGCCCCTAACACTTGGCGCGCATCCCACAATACCTTCTGCGGCCGAATTGGGCCTTGACCGGTATCCTCGGCATGCGCCTGCAGTTCTTGGGTCATATCCTGACGCACACGCTTCTGGGTTGGTAGGTCGTAGCTCAATGGATTTTGCTCGACACGCTCGTTAAACATCCACAGCAAGTGTGCTAGGTCACCAACCACCTCAACTTCGGGCAGATAGTACTGATCAATTTCTGCAGGCAGAAAGTCCGCATGCACAATGCGTTTGCTGCCATCTGCATTCCACAAGCTTGGATGGTACTCGACCATATCAAAACCAAGCGTTAACACTAGATCCGCATCATCCAACGCGATGTTGCTAAAGTCTTTGCTACCTAAACCAACGGTGTACAAGCAGTGGTCCGCATCCATATCCACACAGCCTTTGGCCATGAAGGTGCTAATGACACCAATGCCCGTTGATTCACAAAACTTTCGGAGTTGCACACTCGCCCGGCGTCGAATACAGCCGTTGCCTGCCAAGATAATGGGACGCTTCGCGCGCTTGAGCAAATCAAACGCGGTATCCACAATCTTGTCATCGGGTACGGGGCGTCTAAAGCGACGGGGTGCTAACACTTGCGCAGAGGTGGTTTCTTTGGCGATATCTTCGGGCAGCTCTAGCAACACAGCCCCAGGCTTCTCTTGTCGCGCTAAACGCACCGCCTTGCGCACCAACTCAGGGATCACATCTGGCGTTCGTACGGTTTGCGCCCACTTAGTGACCGGCTCAAACATACGAACCACATCCATAATTTGATGTGACTCTTTATGCAGTCGCGAGCTTGCGCCCTGACCGGTTAACACCAGCATGGGAGCGCGATCCATATCCGAATCTGCAACCCCCGTGATTAGGTTGGTTGCGCCGGGTCCCAATGTACCTAAGCAACCAGCAGGGGTACCGGTCAGGCGCCCGTAGACCTCAGCCATAAAAGCTGCGCCTTGCTCGTGTCGAACCAGCACAAATTGAATGGAGTCTGAGGTTTCCAGCGACATCATGAAATCGGCGTTTTCTTCGCCTGGAACGCCGAAGATATACTCTAGCCCTTCTGCCTCTAGGCATCGCACCATCAGGTCTGAGGCTTTCATGGTTGTTGTCATTGCTGGGTTGCTCCGGTGGGTAGTTTAGTTGCCGGTGTCATTTTGACATTGGCCCTTCTTAGCTTAGACACCTCTTGGCTAAGATCAAGATACGGCTGGGTGTACGCTTCAGGCTACACTGGCTCGCAGCAAAACGGGAACGAGAGAAACTCAAATGCCAAAACACCTCAAGCCCTTCACTTACGTCATTGCTGGTTGCATCAGCTTGGTTCTGGTGGCCGGCTGTTCGACAATGCCGCTTGGCGTCACCACAGAGCAAGGGCAACTCACCGGCGCCTGGGCGGACGAAAACGCAGGCATCTACCGCTACGCGGGCATTCGATATGCCGCGCCAGCCACAGGAGACAACCGCTGGCGCGCCCCACAGCCTTTGGCGGCCTGGTCCGGTACTCGCTCAGCGACAAGCTTTGGTCCAGCCTGTTACCAAGATTTTGGCGAGGATAGCTTTGTCTGGGGTCGCGGCACCTTTGAGCGCAGTGAGGACTGTCTTTACCTCAATCTTTGGACGCCTCAATCCACAAGCAAAGCAACCACCAAACGGCCTGTGATGGTTTGGTTTCATGGCGGCTCACACACCGGCGGCTATGCGCACAGCAAAATTTTTGACGGTACCGCCTTAGCGAAGCGCGATGTAGTGGTGGTTACCGTGAACTACCGTTTGGGCATCTTTGGCTTTCTGGCGCACCCAGCAATAGCAAAAGCTGATGCATCCCAAGGCGCTGGCAACTATGGCTTGCTCGACAAAGTTGCCGCTTTGGCTTGGGTGCAACAGAACATCGCCGCCTTTGGCGGCGATCCGGACAACGTCACCATCTTCGGACAATCGGCTGGTAGTGCCAGCGTCTGCGCGTTGATGGCAGCCCCAAGCACCAAAGGACTCTTCCACAAAGCCATCGGTCAATCGGCGAGTTGCTTGATACCCGATACAGGGTCTGACCCAAGCGGTGCTAAGCAAGCGCTACAGGTCAGCGAGCACCTAAATCTGAGTGGTAACGAGCAAAGCATCACCACCGCATTGCGCGGATTGTCCGCAGCCGAGGTTGCCGCAGCAGCCGGCGCAAGCGGCTGGAATGCGGGGCCCAAAGTTAGAGTAGACGGCAAACTGCTAACCCAGCATCCAAGCCGAGTTTTTGCTGCGGGTCAGCAACATGCGATGCCGCTGCTGGTTGGATCACTAGCAAATGAAGGGCATGAGCTGATACCGCTAGAAGAGTCACTCACCATCAGTGAGTTAACCAAGCGTCTGGCTGCGCAGTACGGACCCGCCGCTACTGAGTTGCAATGGCTATATGCCAAAGAGCAGGCGGTCTCTCCGGGTCTTGCGCAGCGGGAGATTGCCACCGATGTCTTTATGGCCTGGTCCATGCGTCGTTGGGCCGCGTTGAACCAGTCAAAGGGTGCACCCAGCTACCTTTACTTTATGGAGCAACCGACGCCAGCCTTTGCTCTTTATACACCGGATCAACCGGCACTCAATTTGCCCCAAGGGCCACGCAGTGCCGGCGCCTATCACAGCGGAGATTTAGCTTACGTTTTTGACAACACAGAATTGGTCGGCCTGCATTGGAATGCCTCTGATCATCGCTTGGCAAACTTAATGGCCGACTATTGGACCAACTTCGCCAAAACCGGCAGTCCAAACGGTCAGGGGTTGCCCCAGTGGCCGGCGTACGATGCGCAACACAAAACCATGGTCCTAGCCACCCCAACCCGTGTCGAAAACGGCGTAAGGCGCACCAAGCTCGATCTGTTTGATCGATTGTTGCAACCTTAGGCACAAGCTGCTGCACGAACCTCTTGTTAACACTAAAGAGCGGGTTTTTTGTACACTGAGCGCAACCCCAATCCAGAGAC
This sequence comes from uncultured Pseudomonadales bacterium, assembly GCA_938036875.1. GTDB lineage: Bacteria > Pseudomonadota > Gammaproteobacteria > Pseudomonadales > Azotimanducaceae > CALHVX01. Next base: position 68,477 of record CALHVX010000020.1, on the reverse strand, counting down.
AAGCATGACAACAACTCAACAGCTCACGGATTTTCGCAAGCAAACCCGCGCATGGCTTGAAACCAACTGCCCAGCAGGCGCTCGTGGCGAGGGGCAAATCCCCTTTGGTAGCAGTAAGGTTAGCCTAGAACCCGATGTGGCTTTGTGGTTGGAGCGTATGGCAACAAAAGGTTGGACCGTGCCCACTTGGCCCAAAGCCTACGGCGGCGCCGAGCTGGACCGAGATCAGTATCGAATTCTCATTGAGGAGCTAACCAACATCGGCGCACGAACCCCACTCACAGGGCGCGGTGTTAACTACATTGGTCCAACCATTCTGGAGCTGGGCAGCGAGGAGCAAAAGCAACGTTGGCTTCCCGGCATTGCCCGAGGCGAAGGCGCCTGGGCTATGGGCTACTCAGAACCTGGTGCTGGCTCAGATTTAGCCAGCCTGAGTGCCAAGGCAGAACGCCGTGGTGACCAGTATGTCATTAATGGTCGCAAAACCTGGACCTCGGACGCGATGGATTGTGACTACATCTTTGTGCTGGTGCGAACCTCACCCGACAAGCCTAAGCACCAAGGTATAAGCCTGGTGCTGGTAGACATGGCTCAGCCCGGCGTACAGGTTCGTCCCATTCGCTTGCTCTCCGGCGCTTCACCGTTTAACGAAACCCTTTTTGAAGATGCCGTCGTCCCGGTTGATGACGTCATAGGCGGCGTCGACAACGGCTGGACCGTGGGCAAGCGCTTGCTGCAATTTGAACGCTCTACCCATGCCGGCATTAATATCTCTGGATCACAAGGCGGCATGGTGGCCGATAGCAACATGCCCACTCGCGTCACCCAGCAAGTGCCATCGGGTCTCACCAACCACCCCGCCCTACGCAACCAACTGATCAGCTACCAGCTAAACGATGCGGCTCAACGTCTGACCCAACAACGCGCCATTGAAGAGCTGCAATCACGAGCACCCGGCTTCACCTCTTCTGCCGTGAAACTGAGCGGTGCTTTGCACAAGCAAGCGGGTGATGAGCTCCTGTTGTCAGCAATGGGTACTTCTGCGCTGAGCGAGGAATGCAAACAAACCAAAACCTGGCTGTACCAAAAGTCCCTAACGATTGCCGGTGGCACCAAAGAGGTACAACTCAACATCATTGCGAAGCGCGTTTTGGGGTTACCCGACTAGTGACCATATTGCTAACCGGCGCAACAGGCCGTATCGGCGGGTTGGTTGCACAAAAATTGCTTGATATGAGCGCTACACCGGTTCGATTGTTGGTGCGCAATCCCGCCAAGCTAGATCCGTACCTCGCCCAGCGCGTTGAAGTAGTCAAAGGCGACCTAGCAGACCCCGCAAGCTTGGCAACCGCCTGCAACGGTTTAACCGCCGTCCTGATCGTCAGCCCCGTGGCACCTAACCAACACGAACTCCAAAGCAACCTCTTGACTGCCGTGAGCACCGCGGCAGATTCAAATCGGGATACCTTGGTAGTTAAGATCTCTGGCCTGGGAACAGCACTTAACTCACCAGTTGCCAGCGGCCATTGGCACGCACAAACCGAGCAGGCTATTATCAACAGCCATCTGCCCTTCACCTTTTTACGCCCGCTCTACTTCATGCAAAATCTGGGTTTCGCACTTCCGCAGATTAAGGCGGACGGCAAGCTTATTGGCGCGGTTGGAAACGAACGAATCGCCATGGTGCACGTCGCAGACATTGCTGCCACCGCCGCCTGCCTACTGGCCGGTCAGGCCCAGAAGACCAACCAAGCGCTAACCTTAACAAGCAGCGAAGCACTAAGTTACGATGACGTGGCGGTGAAGCTGAGCGAAGCGTTACAGCGTGAGGTTGTGTATCAGCCGCAAACGTTGGAGCAGCTGAGCCAGTCTTTAAAGCAAAAGGATGAATCCGATTGGCATCGAGAGCTTGTGGTGGAATTTTCTAGAGCTTTTGCCGCCGGTTGGGCGAACCAAACTACCGATGCCGTGATGGAGGTGACCCAATCGCCACCGATCACTCTCAGCGAGTTCTTAGCGAATCAAGTCGCTGCAGGCATCAAAGCACCAAACAGCGACCACAATCCTTTCCCTTCTTAAGCAAGCGCAATGCTAAGCGACAAACTGCTCAATCAGGCCATGCAAAACGTTCTTACCCTGATCTTGGAACAGCAGGATCAACAGAAATGCCGGGATCAGGCCCGCCAAAACAATCCAGAAACTGGTCCTCGCCTGCGTAAGTTGAGAGATATGGTTTTGCGCCATCACTGTCCCTAACACTGGCAAATCAAAGACCTTCGCCAGCTCTTGGCCGTCCTGGAAGACAGGCTGAAGCTGCGACAACAGCCATGCAATTGCCGCACCTAAGCCGAGCGCCATAAGGAACACAGCAAACAGCAACAACGAACGAGGTGGTGATACCGGCTCTGGTGTTGCTATCGGGGGTTCAACAATATTTAGCGTAACCACTTCGCTATTTTCACCAACTCGCCCGATGCGCTCTCGCTCCGCTTCTACCAGAACCTGGTCGTAGAGCGTTTGATACTTAGTGTAGTCGCGCTTCAAAGCGGTAAACTCTCGCTCCAGGCGTGGGGCTGTATCGATCAAAGCACTAAGCGAATCCACCTCGCGCTGCTTCGATTCTAGCTGCGAACCAAGCGTTGCTAAGCGAACGTTAGATTCACTCATGGCTAACTGAATCTGCTGGTAAACCGGGTTATTTGCGTTGGTTGCTGCCTCGCCGTTAGCCGGTTGGCCGCTGAGTTCGCGGTCAAACTCGCGACGCAGGAGCTTAAGCTGCTCATCTAACGCGCGCACATCTGGGTGGCGCGGTGTAACCCGGAGCAACATCTCGGAACGCTGACGCGTGAGCACCGAAATACGCTGTGCCGTTTCTTGCCCAGGGATAAAGGCAATGGCGGCATCCGAGCCATCGGGCACGATATACGGGTTAGAGGAGTTTAGCTGGCGTCGGAGCTCGCCATACTTCCGTTCTTCTACGCTGTAGTCCCGTTTCATCGCCTCTAACGCTTCATTAGACACTTGCAACCGGGTGAAATAATCGTTGCGATTGTCAGCGGAGAACTCAGGGTGTTCACGCTTAAACTGCTCGATAGAGAGCTCCACATCACGCAGCAACTGGCGATAATAATCACGCTGTTCCTGCAAAAAGCCTTCGGCACGCGAGCCGTCGTCGCTCTTCGCGCGAACCACGTCTTCAATAAAAGTGTTCAGAACCGAGTTCACCACAGCAATAGAGGTATCTCTGTCGTGATCACGGAAAGTAATGGTGTAAAGGTTTTCGCCTTGGGTACGGCGGCTACCGCTATTGATGCTAATGCCTTTACCTAGATCTTCGATTAACTTTGCCAACTCCGCTTCGTTCTTGGCGCGAATGTCGATATCGGCTTCACGCGCTACTTTGGTCAACTGGGGTGTCGCCAACATGGCTTGTCGAACCAAAAACACTCGCGAATTCGTTTGCGGCTCCATACCAAGCTTGGCAACCACCTCACTTAAGCGCGAGCTGTTATCTACGTAAAATTGCGCTTTCGCTTCGTAGATATCTGGCAACCCCAGAACCACCAAGTAACCCAATGCCGAAGCAGCCCAAGCAGCCAACAACGCTTGGTTACGAAAACGCCAACAGCCTCTGGCAATAGCAATAATTTGTTTTAAATAATTTTCCATGATTTCGCTTAGTGGTTTCGCTTAGCTAGCTTCGGTCAATTTTGTTGTTAATTAAGGTGGCCGCGTTGAGCCAGAAGTAGCGCCCTCGGCTACCGCTGGTTGCGCCAAGGACAATATACCTAGGACGTCAATCACCGCCTACCTTTGTCATGTAGAGAGATGTAGCGTTTGCATGGTGAACAAACTAGTCAAAATCCATTTCTCGTGCCCAGTAGTATGCCTAAACCTAAGACAGACACCGCGATCCGTCTGCCACTTTGAGCAATAAAGGTGTAAATTTAATGCGTTTTTGCGCACCTGAGCAAATCCCAAGCCTTGTAGCAAACCCTTGGTCCTCCGCCAATCCATGGGTTCTCACCAAGATCTACGCGATGCAATCTGGTCTGCACATTTAAATACTTCTGTACGCAACGCCACCAATCGAGCGTTGAGGTTGCGATAACGCAACGGGTCTTGGTCACGATAGACCGCACCGATGCTCAAGTCTGAAAGCGTGTCTTGCCCACCATAGCAACCCAGAACCGAAGTCGCCCCAGCAAGCTTACGCTCTTGCACATCGCGCAACCCACGCCTGAGGTAAGGCAACCAGAAACGCTCCTCGCTTTCTTCAAGTAACGCCATCAGGCGTTGCAGCGCATCAGCCAACGCGTCAAATTCTGTGGGTAAGCTCATGTCAGTGTCTCGCTATTGGGCGAAGATGCCCCTATGCTCGCAAGCCAGTTTACAAGCTTCCGCCTGCGGTGTATCGAAAAGAACTCAGAACTCTAAGCTTACTTGCCGCTCCGATCATTGCGACCCAACTATCGCAGATGGGTATGAGCGTTGCCGATACCATGATGGCCGGTCGCGTCAGCGCCATGGACCTGGCTGGGGTTGCGCTGGGCGGAAACCTCTACTGGCCAACCATGCTGTTCTTGTCAGGCGTCATTATGTCCGTGACCCCATCCGTGTCCCAGCTCGATGGCGCCGGTCAAGCGCACAATTCAGGCCAGGTGGTTCGACAAGCGTTGTGGATTGCCGTTGTTGGCGGGGGTACCGCCATGTTGCTGTTACAAAACGCCGCACCTCTATATCAAGCGATCGGCGTCGATCCGTTGGCCATCCCCATCGCCACCAACTACCTTAGGGCGGCAAGCTTTGGTCTAGTCCCAGTTCTTTGTTACATCAGCCTACGATATCTGTGCGAAGGTTTGTCCTGGACCCGCCCAGCTATGCTCATCGCATTCTCAGCATTGCTGCTCAAGTTGCCGCTCAACTATTGGTTCATCTATGGCGGCTTAGGCATCAACGCAATGGGTGGTGAAGGTTGCGGCTGGGCAACCGCTATTGTCACTTGTTATCAACTACTGGCCATGACCGTTGTGGTTCGCCTCTCGCGCATCGCCCACTCAGGGGTATTTAGCCGTTTTGATTGGCCCCACTGGCCCACGTTAAAGCGCCTACTAAAGATGGGCTTACCTATAGGCACCGCCATGTTTTTGGAGATGGCCATGTTCTCGGTCATTACCTTGCTCATAGGCCGGCTAGGCTACGAGGCGGTCGCCGCTCACCAAATTGCGGCGAACGTCGGCGGCATTACCTTTATGGTCCCGCTGGCACTAGGCATAGCGGCAACTATTCGAGTTGGTGTTAACGTCGGTGCCGGTGACTATGCCGGTGCAGCACGCTCGGGCCGCGTTGCACTCGCAGCCTCCGTGGGTGTTGCATTGCTTACCGGCACGGTGGTGCTCTTGGCAAACGATCAAATAGCCGCCTTGTATACCAATGAGAGCAATGTCTCCAGCGTCGCCGCGGGGCTACTTTTGCTGGTCGCCATGTACCAACTATTTGATAACGTTCAAGCCACCGGCATCGGTGCGTTACGGGGCTACAAAGACACCAGCACGCCAATGTTCATTGCCCTTTTCTCTTACTGGGTTGTAGGTCTGCCGATAGCGGCAATGCTGGGGTTGGGCAATGCTGCGCTAAATATCCCGCCTATGGGGGTCACAGGGTTTTGGTGGGGCTTGGCGCTGGGATTGCTGGTGGCAGCCGTGATCATCATCTGGCGTTTTGCTCGAGTAAGCCGTTCGCCCCAGCAGATCAAAAAGCTCGCCCTGCGCTGACTGGAACAATCCAACCGAACGGGTTAACGTCGGTAGACACAGACATACCAACCAGATCAATAGAACCGAAGGACAACATCCATGAAACTGCAAGGCAAAGTTGCCGCAATAACCGGCGCCAGCCGGGGTATTGGGCGCGGTATCGCTGAAGCTTTTTTGGCCGAGGGTGCCAAAATAGCGGTAAGTGGCCGAACACAAAGCAAAGGTGACGCAGCCCTGCAAGAGATGGGGGCTGGCGACAATGCGATCTTCTTCGCGGGTGATGCCAGAGAGCAAGCCAGCGTCGAGGCTTTTGTTGACCGTACCGTCGCGCACTTCGGTCAGATCGACATTTTGGTCAACAATGCCGGTGGTTCCTCTGGATTTGCTGCCGTGGCAGAGCTTACCGATGAAGCTTGGCACGAAGCCTTAAATTGGAATCTCAACGCCACGTTTTGGGGCACCCGTAGAGCGCTGCAAGACATGCAAACGCGCAATTTTGGCCGCATCATCAACATATCTTCAGTAGAAGGAAAGCAGGCTAGCAAAGCCATGGTTTCTCACTACATCACGAACAAGCACGCGATCAACGGCTTCACCAAAGCCGTTGCTTTTGAATATGGCGCTAAAGGCATTACGTCCAACGCCATTTGCCCCGGCGCGGTCGAAACCGACCTAATGACGGACGCTGGCCCCGCTGCCGCAGAATCTATGGGCATTACTTACGAGGCTTTTCTGGACAACTACGCACAAGAAGCCGCTATCAAGCGGCTGAACACCGTCGAAGAGATGGCGGCCGTTGCGGTGTTGCTTGCATCCCATGAAGGTGGTGGCATTACCGGCGCCCTTCTCGACGTGAACGGCGGAACCGCCCTTTAAAAGGAACAAACCATGACAAAATTTGACCCACACGCCAGCTGGCTACCATTGCAAGCCCAAGCGGCCGCAGAAGCTAACCCAACCCGTAGCGCTTTGATTAACGAGGTGGCGCTACACATGGAGTACGAGATCAAAGGTCAGTTAGAAGCCTTGATGGGTACACTCACGGAAGACCCGATCTACCACATGTTTGGTAACGGTGAGCCCATGGTTATCCAAGGCCATGAAGCCGTCACCCAATTTTACTCGGGCATGATGGCCACCGGTGGCCAACAGTTTCACGTGGTTATAGATAAGTGTGTTGCCAGCGATGACCATGTCATCACCGAAGGCCAGGTCAAACAGGTCTATCAATCAAAGAATTTGATTGCGATGGGCGTCACCGAGATCAACGGAACCGATATCAATAGCCAAGAGCTGTGGATGAGCAACGCACAACTGGTGACCCTATGGCCGGCGGATGCCAAGGGCAAGTTGATCGGCGAAGACATCTACTTCGGACAATCACCCATGACAACCTTGACGCCCATTACCCGCGCTGAGATTCCCGACTACTATCAATTCTTCTAACCTCAACCGAGGAATCAACATGAGCAACAGTAGCAACAAACCTAGCCCTTCAGAAACCGGTGCGGTACCTAGCGCTGCAGAGGTTGCGGACCGCCTGGCTATTGCTGAAGTGCTAGCCATGCACAGTCGCGGTGTTGATCGGGCAGACGAAGCGATACTTAAGTCAGCCTATTGGAGCGACGCTGAGGTAGCCTACGGCGCGTACAATGGCGATGCGCATGGGTTTTGCGAGATATTGCCCACATCGATCACTCGTTATGCGGGTACAGCACACAAAATTTCCAACCTGTGCATCGAATTTCGTGGCGACGAGGCTCGAGTGGAAACCTACGTGACCGCCCATCATTATCTCAAAGCCGATACCGAGGGTGGCACAGACACCGAGATGACCTATATCGGCCGTTACTTAGACACCATGGAAAAACGCAACAACGTTTGGAAAATTCGCTTCCGTCGGGTGCTTATGGATTGGAATCAGAATGCGGCGGCAACCGCCATCTTGGAGGGGCCACCCTTTGAAGGTCTAGCACGTGGCACCAACGGGCCTGACGACCCGTTGTACGAATTGCTTAGCTAGCCAAGCCCAGGTCAAGCCCAGAGAAATGACACAGCGGTAACCCTATTTATTCGCTTCGTCTTCCGCTGCAAACTGGGCATAAGCTGCCGCAGTGCCCTGAGCCATCTTGTCGCCATCAAAGGGAATAGACATTTCTGGCGTAAACTCTAAGACGATGCGTTCCGGGGTATCAAGAAAACGTACAAACATCTCCGGACGCAGGTTCTTGCTGAACTCGTTGCCATCGTCTTTACGCTGCCCCATGCCTTTGGCTAGCAACTCATAGAACCAGTGCTTAATTTTTGGATCATCGTGAATGACCGTATGGCCTTTGTAGGTTACGGTTTTGCCGCCACCCATATGTGTGCCTTTGCTGGTCATAACACAAGAGGATCGGCCATCTCGCGCAATTGCTTTGATCCGCACACGCTCTTTGGTTGCGGTCATCCAAATCTTGCCATCCACCGGGACATAGGCCGTGATCACGCCAATGGGATGACCGGATTTGTTCGCCCAAATAAAGACGCACTCTCCTGCACAATTTAGCAACTCCTGTTCGCGCTCAGGATCTAAACGATACTGCTTAACATCATCATAGTTGGTGGATTGTTCAGACATGTGACTCTCTCAGTTGTTGAAACCATGGCAAACCGCCTTAGAACCAAACTTTACCATAGGCTCCAAATTCTTCTTACCTCAATCTAGACCTTAGCAGGCCAGCGTTCTATGCTGCCCTGACGCATTGGGTAACAGGTCACGCTACTTTTTGCTTGTTCTAGGCGCTCGTTAAAGACGCCAACCTAACACCTTAAATCACAACCAAAAATCAAGATCAGGAGTTCAATAGTGATCATCATATCCGCCACCCTCGACTTTGCCAGCCAAGCGGATCGAGACCGAGCAGTCACCAACACCACCAAGGTACAAGCAGCCACCCGCGACGATGAGCCGGGATGTCACGCGTACTGCTTTGCCGCAGACCCAGCCGTACCCAACCGCATACAGGTCTACGAGTTGTGGGAAGATGAGGCATCACTCGCCGCTCACTTTAAGCACCAAAACTACGAAGACATGAAAACCGTACTCGGCGAGGTTGGCATAACGGACACGGCAAACCAGATGTACCTAATCGCAGCTCATGAGCCTGTGTACGATGCCAGCGGTATGCCACGCGAAAAGTTCTTTACCGACCAATAGCCGCAAACGTCATCGAGGCGCGCTAAGCGGGTGCGCACCGCCGCGTGCTCATAGCAGCAAACTAGCCAGCCGCTTGCGATGATGCGCACTGTCACCAAAGCTAGCCTGGGTCCACAGCGCCCTACGCAAAAAGAGCTGAGCATCGCAATCGTAGGTAAAACCAAAGCCACCATGAAACTGAATGGCCCGGTCTCCCGCAAACGCAAAGCTATCGCTGGACTCTGCTTTTGCCATACGCAAAGCCGTTTGCGCCGACTCTCCAGCATCCACCAAAGTGGCGGCGTGATAAAGGTGCGATCGACTGCGCTCTAAGCCAATCAAAATATCCACAGTAGGATGCTTTAACCCTTGGTAACTGCCAATCTTGCGGCCAAAGGCCAAACGAGTATTCAAGTACTCCACCAACAAGTCCAAAACACCGGCGATGCCACCCGCACTTTCCGCTGACAGCAACAGCCAAGCGGCCTCGCTAATTTTAGCTAATGCTTGCGTGGACTGAGCTGCTGATAGCACATGGTTTGCCGGCACCTCAACCCGGGTAAGATCTAGCTGAAAGCTACGTCGTGTTTCATCAATCACCGTTTCACGCTGTATAGCACCTGAAGGAATCGCGCTGGTAGGTAAAACAACAAGCCTTGGCTCACCATCCAGTGCTGCTAGCACCAGAAGGTAATCGGCACTGGCCGCATCAAGTACTAAGGTTTTGGTTCCCGACAGCAAGGCTTGTGCACCGCTGATCTGTACTTGTGCAGACGGGCTATCCAAATGCCAATTGCCGTTTGATTCGAACAGAGCAACACCCCCAACAGCCCCTCCAACCACGCCAGCAAGCAACTCAGATTTTAGGTTTTCATCCGCTGCAAGGAGCCCTTGCACAAAGAGCTGGGTAGAAAGAAACGGGGTTGCTGATAGATGTCGACCCATGGGCTCCGCGATGGTCACGGCTGCACCTAATCCGAGCTCGCTCCCGCCATACTCTTCTGGCACAGCCAGCCCTAACCAGCCCAGGTCAACCATTTCCTGCCATTGGCCAGCATCATAACCGGCCTCGTCGGTTAGCAACTCACGCACAACCGGCAGCGCGGATTTGCTGCGGAAAAACTCGGTTGCCGTATCCAACAGCATGGACTGCTCTTCACTGAACGCCATTTGACTACTTAACTTCACAGCCGACCTATCACTCATCCCGATGCTCCTAATCTTTCGGCAGGCCGAGCACGCGCTCGCCTACAATGTTGGCTTGAACTTGGCTGGTACCGCCACCGATGGTGGCCGAGAACGAGTTGAAGTACGACCGCTGCCACATACCACCAGCAATGGCTTGGCGATCGCCAACCCAACGCGCTGCATTTGCACCCTGCAACTTCACGGCAAATTGACAGAGTCGACGACGATGCTCCGTACCGCGCAGCTTGCTCGACATAGGAATCGCTGTGGGCCGCTCAGAGGTGAGCTGGCTAATTTTGGCACGGCTATTACAGAGCCGGTCGCCCTGCTCTTCAAGCAAAAACTGCACCAGTTGGTCCCGTATCAACGGATCTTCAATAGCCGGTTGTCCGTCTAGCATGGTGGTACGAGCAAGTTCCACTACATCAGACACGCTCATGGCATGCATAGATAGGCCGCCTGCCTGACCGCCCGTGGCACCGCGTTCAAAGGTTAACGTTTGCATGGCAATCTTCCAGCCTTCGCCTTCATTGCCCATCAAGCTAGAAGCTGGAATACGGGCATCGGTAAAAAAAGTCTGGGTAAAGCCATATTCACCCGTAAGCTTACGAATGGGTTGCACGTCAACCCCTGGAGAATTCATGGGTGCAAGAAAGTAACTTAAGCCCGCATAACGATTTTCTGCTTCTGGATTGGTGCGTGCCAGCAAGATCATGTACTTGGCATAGGTGCCCAAGCTGGTCCAAATTTTGCTGCCGTTAAGAACGTATTCATCGCCATCTTTAACCGCACGCGTCGTGGCTGCGGCCAAATCGGAGCCATTGTCTGGCTCGGAAAAACCCTGACACCAAATGTCGTCTGCACTCAGGATGCCACGGATGTACTTTTGCTTTTCCGCTTCAGTGCCAATCGCCAAAATTAGAGGGCCTGCCCAATTCAACCCAATAGTATTCGGCACAAAGGGCACAGATTCACGCGACATCTCTGCATTAACCACATCTTGGTAGGCTTGAGGCATACCACCACCGCCATACTCTTTGGGCCAAGCCATACCTAGGTAACCCGCCTCGTAAACCGACTGTTGCCATTCTTTTAGGTACTGAAACTGGCTATCGGTGCCTACCTCCATGAAGGTTTCAGGCAACAAAAAATCTGGCTTTGCTGGTTTGTTGGCTCTTAGCCAAGCCACCACTTCCGCTCGAAACTCGGTCAAATCAACCGCTGACTCGGCCATGCGGGTTCTCCTTTAAAGTTGATTCAGTTAAAAACGCGCGACACCAAAGGTGTTGGGTATCGTGCCTCGATGTGGGGTTTCCAAAACCGTTTGCAATGCAAAGATCAAGACGTTGCGGGTATCCGCTGGGTCGATCACCCCATCATCCATCATGCGTGATGAACAGTGCAGAGCCTCGCTAACCGCTTCCATGGAGTTAGTAATGGTTTGTGTTTGTAGTGCCAACGCCTTTAGCTCCTCTTCGGTAAGCTCGGTATTGTTCCGCTTAGCGCGATCTTCCGCCACTATCGACATCACTTTGGCCGCTTGAGCGCCACCCATCACTGCCTGGCGCGCTGTAGGCCAAGAGAAGATTAGCTCGGGCCGCAGTGACAGAGAGCACATGGCATAGTTACCTGCACCATAAGAGTTACCCACAATAATCGTTAGCTTAGGCGGCCGGAAGTTCGCCACTGCCTGGATCATTTTAGAGCCGTGTTTTACCTGGCCATTTTGCTCAGCATCTAAACCCACTAAAAAACCGGTGGTGTTTTGCAAAAAGATCATTGGCGTGTTGGTTTGGTCACACAGCTGCAAAAAGTGTGAGGCCTTCTTTGCTCCCTGGGGCGTAATGGGGCCATTGTTGGTTAACACACCACAACGCCAACCATCCAGGTACACATGGCCGCATAAAGTTTGATCATCTACGGTGGGTTCGAACTCGAGAAACTCGGAATCATCAAAGACACGAGCAATGACTTCGCGCATGTCGTAAGGAACGCGTTTGTCTTCAGCCACAATACCGCGTAGCTCCGCCGCAGGGTAGCGCGGTGGTAAGGGCTCACGATCCTTTTGCAAGCCTCGACCTGCATCCGGCGGCAACAGGTTCACAATGGATCGTGCCATACGAATCCCATCAGCATCGTTCTCTGCCAGGTATTCACCCGTTTGGGAAATGGTGGCGTGCATCTCAGCGCCACCCAAGGCCTCATGATCCGCTTCTTCGCCCGTGGCCGCCTTGAGCAGCGGTGGACCCGCCAAAAACAGCTGGGTCTGCCCACGGATCAAGACAACGTAATCAGACAACGCCACCTGGTAAGCCCCGCCTGCGGTTGCATTGCCATGAGATACCGTAATTTGGGGAATACCGGCCGCAGACAGCTCCGCCTGCTGGCAGTAAACCCGCCCACCGTCCAAAAAGGCTGTTTCCTGCCAAGGGTCTGGGTCAACACCGCCGGCTAGATTGCCACCGCCGCTCTCGCTCAGGCTGATGATTGGCAATCGATTAGCAAAGGCCAGCTCTTGCAGGCGCAAGTTCTTGCGCGTGGTCACTGTCGTAATGGTGCCACCGCGAATGGCGTAGTTCCAAACCATGACCAACACCCGCCGCCCCGCCACAAAACCGATGCCAACGATGATATTGCCACCGGCGCTGGAACCATCCGTGTCGCCATTCATCCCGTGACCGGCTATGGAGCACAGCTCAAGAAACGGCGAGCCGTCATCCAGCAAGTGGGCTAAGCGTTCTCTGGGCAGCAACTTGCCAGCTTTGGTAGCGCGGGAGCGATAGCGCTCCTCGCTCGCCCGTATGTTGCGCTCGATGCTACGCAGCTTCTCAACATAGTTTTCCATAAAGGCTACGTTGGCGGCGAACTCTTCGCCGGCGACATCCAACTTAGATACTAGATGGCTCATTGGGACTCTCCTTTTTCGCTAACCGAGTCGCTATCCAGTTGCACCGCAACCAGTAGCTGACCTTTGCTAACCTGCGTCTCTAGCGTTGCACCAATGCTGGTTACCACACCATCGCCCGCAGCCACATGCCGGTGTTGCATCTTCATCGCCTCAACCACGGCTAGTGTTTGACCAGCGCTAACCCTATCGCCTACCGAGACCTCCAAGGCCACCAGCAAACCTTCGGTAGACGCCTGGACCTCACCACTAGTGGCGCTGCCAGGGGCAAGAGCCGGTGCATAGGTCAGATCGACACAACGCAATTGCTTAGCGCCCCACTGCACAAAAACTTCATCCGCGGTTGCGGCCCAAGGCAGCCTGTGGAGAATGCCATTAAGGCTAATATGGAGATCTGTATCGGTGTGAGCTTCCAACTTGAGTTCAACCGATGTCTCTTCAAAGTCAACCCGATAGTTCGAGCCCCGGGCCAACACTCTAGCGCTGACCTCAGCATCATTGATCCGCAGTTTTTTGGCCCGCAACATGGGTTCAGCGTTGCTCCAGTTCAGCAAATGTGCAGGTTGCGGGTTGTCGGTCACCAGCGAGGCAACAATCGCAATAGCATGACCCTCTGCCTTATCGCTTAAAGTTGCGCCGGTATGCAAATCTGCATGCTGGTCTAAATAGGTAATGGTGGCATCACCGGCCACAAATATTGGATCACCTAATAGACTATGCAAAAATTCTTGGTTGTTGGTCACGCCAAGCAATGTGGTTTGAGTCAGCGCGCGCTGCAAACGCTCTCGGGCTAACTCGCGCGTTGCACCAAAGGCCATGACCTTGGCTAGCATCGGGTCGTAGTAAGGGCTGACCTGATTGCCCCTGCAAATGCCTGAATCCACACGCAAGCCTTCCGTATTGGGTGTATCCCACGCAAGCACTGGTCCAGTTTGGGGTACAAAATCCTTGCTGGGATCTTCCGCGTATATACGTACCTCGATGGCATGCCCCGTGATCTCCACTTCGTCCTGCGCCAACGGCAATGGCTCACCCTGGGCAATGCGCAGCTGAAGGTCTACCAAATCAACTCCGGTCACCAGCTCGGTAACCGGATGTTCCACCTGTAAACGCGTATTCATCTCTAAAAAACTAAAGCTGCGATCTTGGGCTACCAAAAACTCAACGGTACCAACGCCGCGATAGTTGCAAGCTTTAGCCGCGTTGACCGCTGCAAGCCCCATCGCTTCGCGCAACGCAGCATCCACAAAGGGTGACGGCGCTTCTTCGACGACCTTCTGATGACGCCGTTGCAACGAACAGTCGCGCTCACCCAAATGAATCACATTGCCTAGAGTGTCCGCTGCCACCTGTATCTCGATGTGGCGACCGGTGGTAATGGCTTGCTCTAGGATTAACTCACCATTGCCAAAGGCGTTAGTTGCTTCACGTCGTGCCGAGATAATGGCTTCACCTAACTGATCGGAGTCGGTCACCAATCGCATCCCTCTGCCGCCACCACCCGCGGATGCTTTAACCATAACCGGCAAACCAATGTCTTTGGCCTTGGCGATAAGCGCCGAATCGCTTTGATCCGCGCCATCGTAACCGGGTATGCAAGGCACACCAGCCGCCATCACCGCGTCTTTGGCTGCACGTTTGCTACCCATAAGGTCGATGGCACTAGGGGTTGGCCCAATAAAGACCAATCCCGCCTCTTCGCAGCGCTTAGCAAACTCCGAATTTTCAGATAAGAAACCGTAGCCTGGATGTATGGCTTGCGCACCGCTCGCCTGAGCTGCACCCAACACTTTATCGATATCTAAGTAAGACTGCGCAGCGGTTGCACCACCCAGAGCCACAGCCATATCACAAGCCGCTACGTGCGGCGCTTGACTGTCGGGCTCGCTAAAAAGCGCAATGGCTTGGTAACCGGCCGCTTGCACGCTGCGTGCAATACGCACGGCAATTTCACCGCGATTAGCGATGAGTACTCGAGAAAATTTTGCCACTTTAGGCAACTCCCAATCTGATTAGGTTCAGGCTCACTGGTAACCAGAGTCCACGGGTTGCAGCCATCGTTAGTCCCATTGAGGTTCTCTCTTTTCTAAAAATGCGGTGATACCCTCTTTGGCATCTGCGCTTTGCACACAAGCATCTATTTGTGTGCGCAAATAAGGCAAAGCCTCGTCGAACGCCATATCCTCTTGCTTAACGTAAGCTTCCAACCCCATTTGCATCGTGGTTGGTGCCAAGTTGGCCAACGCAGCAGCACGTTCTGCCACGCGCTGCGCAAGCTCCCCAGCCGGCACTGACTCATTAATCAGCCCCCATTGCGCCGCTGCTTGAGCATCAATCGGCTCACCCTGACAAATGAAATCCAGACCCGCACGTTTAGGCATCAACCGGAACAAACCCGCCATCACCATAAAGGGCCATATACCCCGTTTTATCTCAGGTGCAGAGAACTTGGCATGCTCCGCTGCAATGGCGTGGGATGCATTGCAAACGAGCAACAGCGCACCAGCGAGTACCGCGCCTTGAATTTGCGCGATCACCGGTTTGTAGAGATGCCGAATACGAAGACTGATGTCATCGGATTCACCGCGTTTGGGCACGGTGCTTGTTGTTTCTTGAGCACCACCGCGCATGGTGCTGAGATCGCCACCTGCACAAAACACATCACCGTTGGCCGCTAGTACAACCACCCGAATATGACGCTGCTGTTTGGCATAATCTAAGGCGTAGATTAGCTCATTGGTCATTGCTGCATTAATCGCGTTCTTGCGCTTAGGTCGATTTAACGTAATGGTGAGCACATTGTCCTGCTCGGTGACGATAACCGCCTCAAACACCAAGCCTTCTAGGCTCAATAGCTCTTCGTTTGCTGTTGCACTCATAAACCAGCCTCCTGAATCAAACTCACCGGCGCATCAATCACTCGCGACCGCAAATACTCACCCATGGACTTAGCCTGTCCATCGATGCGGTCATTGGAAGACACCCCATCACCTAAGATATCGTGGATATAAAAATTAAGCGCCTTCAGGTTAGGGAGCTCATAACGCTCTACACGATACTGGGCAGTTTCTGGCATCAACTCTTGCAGCTTGGCAACGGTTAAGAAGTCAAATAGGAAAGCCCGCGCTGCATCCGTCTTGGCCCAAACGCCAACGTTGGCACAACCGCCTTTGTCTCCCGAGCGCGTGCCAAAGAAACGACCTAAGGGGATCTTCGCCGTCTCACCACTAGGTACTTCACCTAAATCAACGGGCGTTTGCTGGTAGTAGATTTCTTCCAACCCCAATTGGCTGGTTGGCAAAATGTCTGTGCTTTTGCCCTCAACAATGACGCGCTCAACGATATGCTTGCTATCCACCAGTGCGGGCCAATAGGCAACGACCGGTCCGGTGCCAGTGGCACCACGTCCAGCAAACCCAGGAATATTGGCTAGCGCCAGCTCAATAATCTTCTGCTGGAACCCCTTGCCCGCAAGCTTAGCGTCATCGGAACGCACACTGATTCGCAGGCTCGCATGCGCTTCTTCATTCATTTGCGGGTCATCTTGATCCGTTCTGATCAGCTGGGTGGACACTTCAGTAAACTGATCCCGACCACCCAGCGAGTCAAACAACGCATCGCAAAACACCTCCGCTTTGGCTTCGATATCCAAACCCGTTAGCAACACCTCGGTACCTGTACGAAACCCATCCGAGGTATTGATACACACTTTGTGGGTTGGTGGTGGGTTCGATCCGCGGCAGCCGCTCACTCGCACACGGTCATCACCCACCTGCTCAATGCTCATGGAATCAAAGTGCGCAATCACATCCGGGTTTAGATAGGCGGGGGTCGATATCTCGTAGAGTAACTGTGCTGTGACCGTACCTACCGAAACCAAACCGCCAGTGCCGGGGTGCTTAGTTATGGTAAAGCTGCCATCTGCTTCGATCTCCGCAATGGGATAACCCACATTACGAAAGCTGGGTACCTCTTGAAAAAAGGAGTAGTTACCACCACAGGCCTGAGCGCCACACTCGATGATGTGCCCAGCCGTAAGCGCCCCCGCAAGGGCATCAAAGTCTTGTCGTTGCCAATTGAACTTCCAAGCGGCAGGCCCAATCACTACCGCCGCATCCGTCACACGAGGGCAGATAACAATATCCGCACCTTGATCTAAGGCCTCTTTGATTCCCCAAGCACCAAGGTAAGCGTTGGAGGTCAGCACCTGATTATCAACGCTGGCCAAAGGTATCCCTTTGTCCATGTTCAAGAAGGCTTCGCCTTGCGCTGTTAGGTCGACCATACGGGCACACAGGTCGTCACCCTCTATGTAGGCAACTTTTGCCTTAATCCCAAGTTCATCCAACAAAGCCTGAACATCTTCTGCCATGCCTGCCGGGTTTAAGCCGCCAGCGTTGGTCACAATTTTGATACCCCGCTCCAAACAAGGCTCGATCACATCGCGCAGCTGCTTAAGGAAGGTGCCTACATAACCTGCATTGCCACCACGGCTCTGCTGTTGGTTGTAAAGGATGGTCATGGTGAGCTCAGCGAGATAGTCCCCAGTGAGCACATCAATGGGGCCACCCTCAACCATCTCACGCGCAGCGGACAAACGATCGCCATAAAAGCCGCTGCAATTGGCAACCTTCAGCACCTCTTGAGCCGGTGATTCTCTACTTACAGACATAGTCCTCCCCCAAGGAAATAGTCGACCAAGGCAGCCTAACCAATGCGCCGAAAAAAAACAATACGATTGGATGGTTTTATCTCATAAGCTGCCTTATGATGGGATCAATCATCCGACTTATGCGCCACTGGGGAATCAGCGCCACTTATGCCAACCGGACAGCCAGCAATAGAACCAAGTCGCCAAGAGCAAAAAAGCGAACGAGCGCGCCTGTTGCTGTGCGAATCAACGGTGACTTGCTTGACCCAATATGGCTATGCAGAGACCAGCATCAGTCGGGTGCTAGCCATCGCTGGCGTATCCAAAGGCGCACTGCAACATCACTACCCCACCAAAGAAGACCTGATGGCGGCTACCGCACAACATTTGTTGCGCCGACCTTTACAGCAACAGCCATGGTCCAAACAAGATCGCGCACTTAGCGACCCAGCAACCCGAGAAGCAGCGTTGGCTAAGTGGTTAAAAAACACCTGGGACAAAATGATCAACACCGGACCGTACCAAGCGTTGCTAGAAATTTTGCTAGCGACGCGAACCGACCCGGTACTCCACAAACGCATCAACCGTGAGCTGGAAGACAGCATTCGTGTGATCGATGAACATTTTTGCCAACAATACCCCGACCTAAACCAGGCGAGCAAAGCCCAGTTACAGGCCCTGCTGTGCGCCAACCGTTGTTTGCTACGCGGGTTGTTAATCGAGGCACAATACGGTCTCACTAGTGCCGCCCAAAAATTGGTCCTCAAACAATGGTGGCAAATGCTAACGCCGCTATTGCTAGGGCATTTTGACTCTACATCTCAGCTAGGAGAAACAGCATGACCGCACAACGAAAACTCTGGCACTGCAAAGACGCACGCTCACTGCGCGCACTATGGGCGCTAGAAGAGATGGAGTTAGATTACGAGCTTGAGGTCATGCCCTTTCCGCCCCGCTTCTTAAAGAAAGAGTACTTGCAAATAAACCCGCTAGGCACTATCCCCTATTTTGTGGATGGCGATGCGCACATGACCGAATCATCAGCCGTGGGTCTGTACTTAGTAGAAACCTACAAACGCTACGACCTAGGTCTAGAAGCAGGTCACGCGCAGTACGGCCAATACTTGAATTGGATGTTCCATAGCGATGCCACCCTAACCTTCCCACAAACCTTGGTCCTGCGTTACACCCGGCTGGAATCCGAAGAGCGCCGCAACCCCCAGGTGGCCAACGACTACCGCAAGTGGTACCTCGCACGCCTGCGCATGTTGGACGCTCATTTGCTGGAGAATGAGTTCCTAGTCGACAACCGTTTCACGGTCGCCGACATCGCCATTCACTACGCGTTGTTCTTGGGTGAGTCGCTGGATATTGCAAACGACTACAAGCCGCAAACCCAAGCTTATCTCCAAAGACTCAAAGAACGTCCAGGTTTTCAGCGAGCCCAGCAGGCGCAAGACATCAAAGTGGATTAGTGGCCAATGAATGTTTGTAGCACGAACAATAGAGGCAAAGCGCTACCCTTTGGGCCTTTCACCCCAGGTCAAGATGAGTCGGTGTACTACACATTCTACGCAGACGATTGCTTGCTCTTCTTCAACGAGCAGGACCTAACGCCGCGACAACGGGCGGACCACGAGGCCAACATTGCACTAACAGCAATGCTGCAAGTGGCGCTTACCTACATGGGGCAAAGCAAAGACCACGTAGCGCTGCACGATGCCTTTAATGAGCAACCTTGGGCAGACTTGTTGAGCTTCTACCAAAGCACCTTTGCTGAGCTATTCACCGATGTTGTACCGCTCGAGCACTACCACTACTTTCCAAACAACAAGTTCTATGAAGCCATTGCCCAAACCCAACTGCCAACAGACCTACTCGGCCTATATATGATCAGCGGCAGTAACCTTACGCTACATAAAAGCCAAGAAGCCTGGCAGCTCAGCAAAAAAGTAAACTCGAAGATGCATTTTGCCGCAACAGCGCCTGCGGCAAGCATACCCATACCTGCAACGCTCACCTGCAAAAAGCAGGACCTCGGAAACACCGAAACCCTTCAGTTTTTTGCCCAGCACAACAACCGGGTAATGGTTAAAATTTTGGGGCTGGCAGGAGCACGCAATGTCACTGCCGTCACCAATATTACCGAAGCCCAGGCCTACATAGCAGAGTTTGAGCCGGAGCTAGATCTAGTGCTACAGCAGCAGCTCGATACCTCCCAATACACCGAGATGACGGTGGATCTAAACGTCAGCGATACCAACATCAGCATTACCAACGTACGCAAGATTCTCTTTGCGGATGGTCTGTGGGTGGGAAACTACATCAGCGAGCAACTCACCCTCTCCGAGAAACAACGTGCGATCTGCCTAAAGGTGGGTGAGTACGTGCGTGAGTTAGGGCATAGCTCACCACAAGGCTTCAACTGTGGCATCGACTTCTTTGTGAACGGTGACGACATTGTGGTTATCGAGATTAACGCTCGCTGGACGGGCGGTTTATTCCCAGCGCACCTCATCAAGCGCTTAAAGGCAGAGCACGAACACAGCGTGGCGTTCATCGATATTATCAGCACTGGGCAACTGGCCAAGTACCAGCAGTTTATTCGGGACAATCTGCACGGCTCACAGGACGGCAGCTTTCGATTGGTGCCCATGGGCTTTAGCCCTTTTGTGCAGGACATGGATGGCGAGCAACGCCTTTACGTGTGGCAGGTGGTGATTGGGGACTACGAGCACTTCAAGCAAGAAAAGAATGCTGTGTTGGGCGCCAACGAGCTCCCAACGGCTGACGCGATCACTTTAGACATCTGATCCGAACTTTTAGCGGCTCGGGCACCGACTCAGGTTGAGCAATGGTCCATTCTGTGCAGAAGTCCTCGCCAGCGGACAGAGCCAAGGCGTAGCATGCGGGCAGGAAATCACCCCCAATCAAACACAAGCTTAGGTAAAGGTAACTGACATGATGCATTTTCGATCGTTTAACGGACTTCTGCTGCTTACTGCCTTGAGCTTTGGCGCACCAGCTGCTTTAGCCGAGCAAGCTACCATCCTACTCAACGATGGCTCGCAAATTTTAGGTGAGGTTATTTCGCTCAAAGGCGGAAGCTACCGAGTGAGAACCAACAGCCTTGGCGAGATCGATCTGAAGCAAGGCGACGTGAAGCTAATTCGATACGGCAACAAGGCTCTAGCCACAGCACCCGTGACCGCTGCGCCGGCCGCTAGCGCAAAGGTCGATACCAACAGCCCACAGCTGGCCAGCATGTTCCAAGGGGTGCAGCAGCGCATTTCCAGCGATCCTGCCATGATGCAAAAGATTCAGTCCATGGCACAAGACCCAGCGCTACAAGCGATCATCAATGACCCGCAGATTCAAAGCGCGTTGCAAAGCGGTGACTTCGCCAGCCTGATGGCCAACCCCAAGATCCACCAGCTAATGAACCACAGCACGGTTAAGCAGATCACCCAGCAGATTAAGTAATAGCCGGTTCAGCAAGGGTAGGACTAACGCTAGCTAGCCCCGGCCTGGGCAGCGTAGAATAGGCGTGATCCAGCCCCGGTGGCACAGCTGGATAGCGCGGCCCCCTCCTAAGGGGCAGGTCCGAGGTTCGAATCCTCGTCGGGGCACCAATTGCACAACCCACTAAATTTTAGCCCGCTGCTAACTGCGACTAAGCCCAGAAGTCTGTGCTTCGCTCCAAAGTCGACGAAAGCCCAACGCTTGATCCTTCGAAACCGTCAGGCCAAAAGAGGCCACACCACTCAAATAAGTCTCACATACCATACCCGGTGCATGCCCTACGCCCTGCAATATTGACTGCATAGCCTGCGCTTCATTACCAAGCGCAATCCACGCCAGCGCCTTAGTCAGATAGGTGTGATGGTAATTGGGCGTACGTGCAATCCCTTCATCAAAGGCAGCAACGGCTGCTCGATAATCACCCGCCTCGTAGTGGCATATCCCTCGACGATAGGCCCAGATGGAGAATCTAGGATGCTGCGGGGCTGCGTCCTCCGCTAGCTGTATCAAAGCCAAGCTTGGCGCCAACTCCTTGGTCACATAAAACCTAGCGGTTCCGTACTCTGCTAGCGCATGGGGCTCATTGGGGTTCTTAGTGAGCGAGTCTTGTAAGTACAACATTGCCTGCTGGTGCTCACCACGCATCAAGGCGGCAATACCTGCGGCCATCAACACCCTGGAATCATTCGGTGACAAACGCAGCGCCTCTCGCAGATGTATCGACGCTTTTTGAGCAGTAACAGCAGCATCACCACTCCAACCACTGACCAAGTTTTGGGCAAGCTGCATCGCTAGGAAGGCATGCGCGACACCGTTATCGGGCTGGAGGTTTAACGCCACCTCAAGATTTTCCACAATGAACTCTGCAGCGCTTCGATTGTAATTACGTCGCGCGTCTTCTGCC
Source organism: uncultured Pseudomonadales bacterium (assembly GCA_938036875.1). GTDB lineage: Bacteria > Pseudomonadota > Gammaproteobacteria > Pseudomonadales > Azotimanducaceae > CALHVX01. The sequence goes on along the minus strand of CALHVX010000020.1, from coordinate 46,373 downwards.
ATTTGGATGCGCTCAAACACACTAGGGTCAAACGGGGCCCGCGAGGCCATGTCTTGTACCTTGCCTGCAGCAAGCGCCGAACATAGCGAGCGTGCGATTCGTTGGCTCAGCTGATCCTGAACCTCAAAGAACTGGCCAATCTGCTCGTCGTAACGTTGTGACCAGAGCTGCCGATGGGTTTGCACATCCACCAGCTCTATTCGCATTCGAAAAGCACCCGCACGAAACTCCATGGATCCAGACACCACATAACGGGAGCCCAACATCTCGGCAATTTCGAAGGGACCATGTGAGCCGCGCGACAAATGCTCGACCGAACTGGACGCCGCCACACGAATCCCCGGAACTAGGGATAACAGCTGGGTTAGATCGCGCGAAAAACCCGTTCCATACATCACCCCCTGTTCTTCTTCGCCAAGCGGTTGCAAAGGCAAAACGGACACCGTATCCAGATCGTCTCTAAGCAGGTTCAACATGAGCTTTGGTGACTCTGCTATTTCATTCAAGGCTTCGGGTTGATGTTTGAGGCAATAACCCCGCTTAGGAATGGTCTCGATGTACTGGGGCACCCCGGCTTTTTCACCCAACACTTTTCGCAGCTCAGAAACGCAACGGGTAAGGACCTGATCCGACACAACCACGCCAGCCCAAACACTATCTAGCAGGGTATTACGGGGCACAACGGCCGGCGCTTGGTCGGCTAGATGCACCAGCAGCGACATCACTTTCGGCTCTAGGTGACGCTCCCCCTGAGGACCTACCAGGACAGATCGGTCGGGATACACCAATAGATCCAAAAGCCGGAAAGGCTCCCCAGCCAAAGGCGAGAAGGTTTGAGGCAGATTCTCAGACAAGCTCATCTAATGGGGACACTTAGGTTGGTTTCAGGACATTTAGTTGGGAATTCTGGACATTTCCCGAAGGGTTTTCAACCTTATCTGGGTTCAACTATCCACAGCGGGAGTGGACGCCTCCGAGCTATGGAGCCGACCGCCAGAGCACAACCAACCAAAACCAATCAACAGGATTTAACATGCGACTATCGAGCCTTTTTGGACTGCTAACCGGACTAGCCGGCTTTCTTCTCAGCACCGCAAGCTGGGCTGACTTCAGAGAATTCGAAGACTACGAGATTGACGATGAGGTGGTGTCCATGACCACTATCAAAGTCAATGCCGGGAAAGGCGAAGAATATTTAGAGGGCCTAGTCCAAACATGGGTAGCATCGAATCAGATTGCTAAAGATCTGGGGCATATCGAAGATTTCAATATTTACACCAGCCGCCTCCCAGCAAGTGGTGACTTCAACGTCGTTTTAATCATCACCATGAAGTCTATGGCTGACTTTACCTACACCAAAGAGCGCAGCGATGCCTTCATGAAAAAATGGGGCGAGCAGCGTCGAACCAAAAGCAAGAAGACGGCCAAAGCCTATCCGGAGCTGCGCACCATTACCGGTGAGTACATTCTTGGCAAGGTTAACCTGAAATAGATAAGGCAAACGCCTAGCGAAAAAGGCTCGGTGCTATCCACCGAGCCGCTACTCAGTCTAAGCGCCTTTAGCTTGCTGGATACCCCATCCAGTCTCCACTCATATCCACCGGACCACGGTACATAGTGCTGAAGCGACGCACCATGAACTTCCAAGCGCCGGCTTCTTTCACCAACTCATCGTTGTAGACCCCGGCCACTCGGAACGCATTGCCTTCCGCATCTTTGATGTTCTCCTGCACGTAGAAGCGTGCTGTGGCCTTGTCCCCACTCACAGAGATCAGTCCTGGCTGTACCCAATGCAACACATGAGGGTAGCCCGTCATCACTTGGGTCCAGAACCCTTTTAACGCTTCACGACCGGCAACCGGCTCCATATCCGGCGATAGATGCCAAGCACCATGCTCAGCCCAGGTATTACCCCAAATTTCTGCATCGCGTTGCATCACGCCATCGGCATACACCTGGCCTAAGTGTTGAATCTCTAAAATATCTGCTGCGTTACCCGCCATATTGCTCCCCTAGATAGGATGAAGTGATGCCTTCATGGTACCAAGCTATATCAAAACGCCAAACCGCATTACCAAACAAACCCTAGAAACCTTGTCCAGACAGGCGTAAAACTAGTCGCACACCTGTCTTGAGCCGAGGAATCCAATATGTCTGATGCACAAATTGCAGAGCTAGAGCAAGAGATCTATCACCTCAACCTCAAGTTGCAAAAACTGAGGCAAGACAGCCCTACTACCCCCGTTGGGCACTACGAGTTTGCAACACAACAAGGCACCAGCTCACTGCTGGAGCTCTTTGGTGATCAAGACAAGCTGCTGCTGATCCATAACATGGGGCAGGCCTGTCGCTACTGCACCCTGTGGGCTGATGGCTTCAACGGTTATGTGGCCCATCTAGAATCAGCCATGTCCGTGGTCTTGGTATCCAAAGATACGCCCGCTGAACAACGCAAGTTCGCCAGCTCACGGGGTTGGCGATTTCGGTTGGCCTCACATGGGGGCGGTGCCTACATTGAAGAGCAATCGGCTCAAGCCGGTGCCAACAACATGCCTGGTGCTGTGGTCTACGAACGTCAAGGAGATCAAGTGTTGCGTAAGAATGCTTGTGTGTTTGGTCCAGGAGATCAGTTTTGCCCAGCATGGGACCTACTCAGCATGGCCGGTATCACCGAATCTGAATGGACACCACAGTTTAACTACTGGCTACCGCCGGCGAATCTGGAAGACGGTGGTGAGAACGTTTTACGTTAGACGCTGGAGGTTCAATCCTCGCTTTGCGCCAATTTGGCTAAGGCATCACGCACGGCAAAACGGACATTCATATTGCTGTGCTGCTTTAGCTCTTGCAGACGCGGCTCGGACAACCGGTCGCCAATCTGCGCAACTCGCTTAATTGCTCTGCGGAGTTCAATAGGATCAGCCGACAACAGCGCTTCGCGATACTCCGCAATGTGCTTTTTGCTTCCCAACATCGCTAGGATGCGTTCCGACGCCGGCTTTAGATCCCTAGAAACCGAATCATCCAGCCTCGACAGAAGCGGCCGAGCCTCAGTGGCCACGCGCTGCAATGCGCTCACGAATGGACTATTATCCGGGCCAGCCAACGCGAGTTCAAAGAGCCTTGGAACGGCTTCGCCGATGCCGCTCATATCTTCTGTCACGTTTTCAGCGCTGAGTTCTCGAATACGCTTGGCACGGTGATATAAACCCTGCATCAGAGATGGGTTCCGCCAAGTACCCGCCTGCGGGTGTTCTACATCGGCAAAAACGAGCAACGAATCGGCCACGGTGCGTGGGGTTTTTTCTAAGGGCAGAACCAGCAAGCCACCATCCTCTACCTCAAACTGGTGGAAATAATCCCAACCACGATCCGCAGGTTCTTGATGAGTACCACGATAGATCACCTGCATACCCCGCAGCAACGGCGCACGATTGACTAAAACCTTATAGGTCTGCCCAATGCACAAGGTAAAGTTGTCTTCTAACACCGCGCGGTGCGTACTAAGCAGTCGATCCACTTCAGCTGATGCCGCTTGACCCAAAAACCTACGCAAAATTCTTGCGCGACTGGCTGGGAACAAAAGATAGAGCACTGCTGCCACACTCATCAAACCTAGAGCGAGCCAAAACCAACCGGTCATCGGTTGCATCCTTGCAAAGCGTTGGTGCTTGCCATTATCTATCCGACTTAATCTTCTCGCAACACACGTTGGAGATAATACCCGAACGATGGGATTAATCCTCAATAACTCCATCACATCAACTCGCGTCAATTTCCCGCAAGAATGTCGATAGTGCGAACCATTTCTCAGGGCAATGCCCGTATTTATGTGACTTAGTTAGTAACAACCAGGAAAAAAACGTCAACGGCCCATGGCGGGTCACCGCATTGTGATCTCGCGCCTCAATTTGTAAGCCGTTTGTACCTAAGATAGCGCCGCTAGTCGCGGAAGGGACCAACCGCACGACAAAAAGGTAAGAGCCCAGCAGTGGATGACGGGGATCGAACCAAACTTGTTAGGTTGTTTGATGACGAAAGCTAGACTCCTTGCCTTGTTCTGTCTCTGCTCACTAGTTTCTGCTACTACCCAAGCGGAAACCTATCCTCACCTTGATGATGCCAATCTCGACCCAGGCGCTCCAACGGTTGCGGGCAACTTCCCTAAAGTGATTATGACCGAAACTCAATCCGACCATGGTCCGATTGAAGGAATCACAAAATACGATTTGATCGGCGCTAAAGCTGGCATGATCGACCGAGTTGCTGCTGCCCAAGCAATCAACCCTGCACTTGAGTTTCATTTTTCTTTCCACCCGGTTAGTTATCTTGGCTACAACATGAGCGATCCGTGCCAACTGTCGATGGGCATGACGTTTAATGAAACTAGTGCTAGCACCGGCAATTGTGCGGTCTATGCTGGACACTGGCTGTACCGCGCAGGTACTCGTTTGTCCACCGGCATTAACAGCACCGCACTGCAACTGAACGTTGCTGACGCAACCCGTCTTCGCGCTGGCCAATACGCCGTCATTTACGACACGCCCGCTGGCTCGTTCAACAATGCTGAACACGTGCTTATTCAATCGATCAACACCAACGTGCAACCACACCAGGTCACCCTGGCTGCGCGCGGCTACAAGTCCGACGCGCTATGGCATGGCGCCAACTCAATCATCGCGGTGCACGAGCAAGGTACTGGCGGTTCCAACAAAAACTGGGCCTACAACCTGTCCACCACCGCTCCTGTGGATGCCACTGGTCGCACCATCGCCCAAGTAATGGCCGAGTGGATCAAACCAAACATGTACAAAAACGGTCGCGGCCAGACTAGCAGCGCACGTATTGATGGTATCTACTTTGACGAAGATGCTGCCATGCTGGACACAAGTGAAGCCGACGTTGACAACGATCTTGTGGCAGATAATGGCATCGGCAGCAACGGCCAACTGCTTTGGACGGATGGCCTAGAAGTTTTTTACAATTTAGTGCGAGCCGAATTTCCAAACAAACGTGTTGTTGGCGGCTACCGCGACACCCGCGGCCTTAGCGCTCTGAACGGCGTGCAGATGGAGAATTGGCTATCTACCAAAGACCCGTTCTCACCAACGCCAGACTACACAGGCAATGGCGGCGCACTATCTCAAATGCACCGCTATCTCACTCACACGCAGCTACACGCTACCGCTGGTGGTTACACCGAAGCGCTTAGCAAGACACCAACCAAGCTGTACCCAAACACGGTTAGGGGAACTACCGCTAACCCTCCTACAAACAACGCCAACTTCCGCTTTGGATTTGGCGCAACCCTATTGGGCGACGGCTACTACGGTCGCCAGAATTCGGATGCGCACCCAGATCCATGGTTCGATGAGTACGCTGTGGATACCACCGATGGTTCCGCAACCTATGGGCATGCTATTGCATCAAACACGCAAGATGAAAGCGAAGTACGTGCGCACAAAGGATGGCTCGGTAGACCGCTTGGGCCTCGCACTCGAATCTACGATACGGATGCGTTCGCAACCACTAACAACATGATCAGCAACGGTAGCTTTGAAAGTGGCACTACCGGCTGGTTGATGAAAAATGTGGATGTCACCCTAGACACCTACACCAAGCGAGTTGGAGCTCAAGCGCTAAAGATCAATGGTCATAGCTCTTACCAACGAGCGGTTGGCGGCGCGACTGTTCGCGGCTCTTCTATCAATCTAATAGCGGGCCAGCAATACACAGTCTCTTTCTTGGCGCGCTCTATCGAGCCACGCACGCTATTCGTTGGGCTTGATTGGTCGACCAATATGGGCAGCTATCTGCTAACCCCAACCTGGACTCGGATTGTGTACACCATGACCGCAGAGAGCAGTGGCACATTTCGACCGGTATTCTCCATGGGGCGTGAGGACACGGCCATGTGGCTCGATGATGTGCAAGTATTCCGCGGTGATCCAAACCTGTTCCGTCGTGACTATGAAAAAGGCATTGTGGTGGTTAACGCAACAACCAAATGGCAGACCGTGGATTTAGACGGCAGTTTTCAACGAATCAAAGGCACAGGTCAAGACCCGATCAATAACGGCTTAACCGTAACTAGCATCAACTTAGCACCTAACGATGCCGCCATTTTAGTTCGTCCCGAAACGGCAACCGCGCCCACGCCGGCACCAACACCGACCCCTGAGCCGGTACCAACGCCTACGCCAGCTCCGACTCCTGCGCCACAACCGGCACCACAACCGGCTCCGGGACCAACCCCGCAACTGCCTGCACCAGAGCAACCGGTAAAGGTTTGGAAATCACTGGGTCGTAAACCTATCGTGGCTACCCCAACGGTTACACCCACAAGCCTGCCGACACCGATCAATGTGCCGGTACAAACGCCCACAAAAGTGGTTGTACCCACAGCGCCCAGCGAGCCGGCAAGCATTTCAGCACCAGCTAGCGTTGAACCTGTAGCAGAACCTGTAGCAGAACCTGTAGCCACCGAGGTGAAGGCACCGATTACCCGTGGGAAGAACACAACCAGTGCAAACAAGGGCAACAACTGTGGACGCCCAGCGCAAGCAACCTGGTCTAACTCAGGGTTCTTCGCTTGGTTCAACACCTGCACCCAGGCGTATCACTTGCGAGCCACCTCAACCGGCGCAGAACGACGCTTTAAGGGCACCATTATTGGTGACATGGCCTTCTCTTTGGGTGACACACGCGAACTGGAGAAGCACGACCGCTTGGAGATGATTAGCAACAAAAAGGCTGAGTTCGATTTGCGTGTTTGGAAGGGCATTGATGAAGTAACGATTGAAGCCAGCATTGCAAGCAAGCTTTGTTTGCAACTCAGCGAGAACGCTGGGGAACTGTTCTTCGGCCCGAACTCACGCAGATTAACCGGCCGTTCCATAGACATGCTGACCGGCGGTCACTGTAAGTAAATAGAAATCGAGAGATCAAGAAAACCCTAAGTAGCAGCAAAGCCAGGCGTGTCAGCAACGATCGACCTGGCTTGCTCAATTGCGAGACAAACACCCCCCTCTCTAACGAAGGCTATTCAACCGTCACACTTTTAGCCAAATTTCTCGGCTGGTCCACATCACAACCACGCTCCAAGGCTACATAGTAAGCCAACAGCTGCAAAGGTAGCGCCATCAAAATGGGGGTCGTGATCGGGTGCGCGGACATCACCTGCATCTGCGCGTTGTCGCTTGGTACCGCCCCTTGCCCTACTACCCATACCTGCCCTTTACGGGCTTTGACCTCAGCAATGGTTGATAAATTTTTTGCCACCAAATCATCTTCCGGGACAAGTGCAATAGTAGGCGTTGTCTCGGAAACCAATGCTAGCGGACCATGCTTGAGCTCCGAAGCTGCGTAGGCTTCTGCGTGAATGTAGCTAATTTCCTTTAGCTTTAGTGAGCCTTCCATTGCTAGGTAATAGCCTTCGTTACGGCCTACAAAATAGGCATGGTCAAAACGGGCCACCTGCTTGGCTACCGTCGCATAGCCGGGCGCTTGCTCAAGGAGCTGCGTCACCTGCTTAGGCAACAGCTGTAGCGCTTGAACCACCGCTATACCCTCACTGTGTGATAAGTCCCTGCCGCGGGCAAAGTACAAGCCAATAAGGCAAAACGCTGCCAAGGTTGCCGTAAATGTTTTGGTGGAGACCACCGCAATCTCCGCACCCGCATGCAGATACAAGCCACCATCACAGGCTCGCGCGATAGAACTGCCAACGTTGTTCACAATACCCAGAACGGTTCCGCCTTTACGCTGCACTTCTTGCACCGCCGCCAAGGTGTCAAAGGTTTCACCAGATTGAGAGACCGCAAAATACAGGGTGTCTTCTTCTATGATCGGATTGCGATAGCGAAACTCGGCAGCAGGTTCCGCATCACAAGGAATGCGCGCCAAACGCTCGATGGTCCGGGCTCCGATGCTGGCCGCAATAAAGGCCGAGCCACAACCCAAGATTTTTATGCGGCGCACACCCAATCGATCTTTAGCGCTTAAATTGAGTCCATCTAGCCGCGCCGTAGCAAAACGCTCATCAAGGCGGCCACCCAGAACGCGCTGCAACACATCAACCTGCTCATGAATTTCTTTCAACGTGAAATGCGCAAAGCCGTTCTTATCAAAACTCTCAGCGTCTTCGGCAACGGTTACGGGTAAGGCTTGCCTAATCTGGGCATCCATCGTGGTGATGACATATCCCTTTGGCGTAAGAGTGGCAATGTCGCCCTCTTCCAAGTAAACCACTTGTTGCGTATGCCGAACCAAAGCACCCAGGTCAGACGCAGCGAACAACTCTTTATCCCCCACCCCGAGCAACAGCGGGCTGCCTAATCGCGCTGCAACCAAAGTTTGCGGCTCACGCTCGTCCATCACCAAGATGCCGTAAGCACCCACCACCTGTTTAAGGCTTAAACGCACCGCCGTGGTGAGATCAATCTCTGGCAGCAAGGTTTGTTGCTCAGCGACTAGGTGCGCTAGCACCTCGGTATCGGTCTCAGACTGGAACTCGATACCCTTGGCCTGCAAACGCGCTCTGAGCTCAGAAGCATTTTCCACAATGCCATTGTGGACAACCGCAATTTGCGCGGCGGCATCGGTATGCGGATGAGCATTCACATCATTTGGCTCGCCATGGGTTGCCCAACGAGTGTGTCCTATGCCGCAAGTGGCCCGCACTTTAGCCGGCAAAGTGGCAACCAAATTCTCCAGCTTGCCCTGGCGTTTAAACACCGCAAGCTGAGGCTTTGATCCGCGCTGTATTGCAACGCCCGATGAGTCGTAGCCCCGGTACTCTAACCGCCGCAAGCCTTCCAGCAACAAAGGCAACACTTGTTGCTGCCCAACATATCCAACCACACCACACATGGGCTTCTCCTAATACCGAATAGAAACTAACCGTAGATGAGACGACGAACCTGACGGACGCTGAGTTTGGGGGCTGCAAATCGACGGGTTGGCAATTCCTCAACCAGCCGAGTAAAGATTTGCTCGTTCTTGAAACCCTGGGCGACCAACTCGCCATGGCGCCGGGCCACAAACTGCTCAACCGTTTCATCGTGATGCGCAAGCACATCACCGATCAGGCGTTCAGCGGTGTCGCGGGTCAATAGCGAGGTTTGAGTGAGGTGGGCTGCGAGATCAGCTAGGTCATCATTCATGACAACCAAATGTACGGGAAAATTAAATTATTTCGAGATATTTGCCCGAATTCGGGCAAATATCAGAACCTTTGGATGCTAACGCTCTGCTAAACGCTGCGCTTCAGGATTTTCGTGCAAATAGCTCAAGTAAGGGTCCGCGAGCTTACCCAGCAGTTGGGCCAAAACTCGGTCCCGACAGGATCGCTCTGCAGCGTTGAGCGGCTGAGCAAGATCTGTATTGGCCACGCAATGCTGCTCTGCAATGGTCTGCACCCGCTGGTAGACGGCTAACACACCGTGCCGACTATTCAGATCGTAGACTTTGGGGGCAATTGAGGTTACCTGTGGTACAGGCTCAGCCGCGTGGACCGTTGATGCAAAACACAACAACAAGACTAGTAGGCCAATAGAGCCCAGCAAGCTATCGCTGCGACCCGCAAGAGTGGTTGAACGAGCAGAAGTTTGGAACGCCGATTTATGCATACTTATTGCCTAGTGAAATTAGTTCGGCCCTTGGGCCTTGCTCGACGCGTCCATTCCACTGAGCAGTTACAGGAACTAGTATCACAAAAAACCACCCTATTTTCGTGCACTGAGTTCACATCCGACCAGCTAAGCCTAAGGGAGGTACCAAATGGGCGACGACCAGGCCCTATCTTGAATGGTGGTGTGCATATCCGGTCGTGGCTCCACGCCCGCACGAACGGCATCCCAGGTAGACCAACGGCAGATAGGGTTCTCTAGCACCCGGGCATAGTAGATAGCACGCTGCCCTGGCGCAAAGTCAGGGTCTTGCCAGACCGTGCGAAGTTCACCGGCCCCTTTGTCTGGCGTAACCGAGCAATCACTTAGATTTACCTGAGCGCCGTTATCTGGGCAACGATGGGTCTTAGGGTCCACCACCCCGCCATCAGAGCAAGCAACATCGTAAATTTGCTCGTGAGTTTTACCATCGGCGACCCAACCCTTGATCACCTGCAAACGCTGCAATGGTGCGCTATCCACATCGCGTGAAGCCCAAAGAAAGAAACTAGGCACTTTGGTCCCTTGTGCCAATAAATCCGAACCCATGGGCACCGCAACTCGGTACAGCTGCGCAATATTGTCATCGTCACCCACCAACCCAGGCGCTAACTCAAAACCCGCAAAGAAGCGCAGCTGAATATGGGGACCGCTGGTACTGAAGGTTTCTTTGCGGCGAAACGCAGCGTAGATAGCATCCCGGGTATTAGACTCGGCCCAAACGCCCGCCAGCCCAGACCCACCCCAGTACTGAGAGGCACCGTTGGCATAGATCTCGCCGTCTTCAGTCGGCTTGTCCAACGGCACCGAACCGCGAAGCTTAGGCTCGATATCGAGCACGCCGGTTTTACTCCAATAGTTATCCTCTTCAAATGAACCCGCCGCGTTATGCGTATCTGATGAGCCGATAACCCCAAATTTGTAGGGGTTAACACCGGACTCCTGCTCCATTCGCAGACCGTTTAAATAAGCTTCGCGCACATAACTGCCCTGGGGCTTGCTTGGCAGCGTTGAGGCAACACGGATAGGCATGATCTCAAAATCAGCCCACTCATCGTTTGGTGACAACAACGGGTGAGTATCTGAAGTACCTTTGACCTGAGTATTTTCAACAAGCGGCTCGTTTCGCATACGCTGCTCGGCATAACCTGCATCGATGGGATCTCCCGCCCAGTTGGTCAAAGGGAACATCCAGCCGTCCGAACCATTAGAGTTATGCGGGATGGCCAATGACTCAATGCCATTAGCTCGCTGTGTATCCATCCAATCCCACAAGTCTTCTGGGTTCAAAGAGTCCAAGCGCGTGAACGGTTGTATGGGATGCTCGCTGCCTCGGAAAATCACGTTGCGATGCAAGTTCTGAAACTCCGGACCGGAGCTTGTGTACTCATAAGCAATAAACGCAGTGAACTCACCGGGCGCATTGTGCTTCTCGGCGGCTTGGACCACCTCCTGCCAAGCAGCGCGGGTAACGTCCACATCCTGCAAGGACTGCGGATCTTCATCGGCTAAAAATCGCAATACGCTAGCGAATGCCGCTCGCGTCCCTGGCGCTGCGCTGACAGCAGGCGCTAGCTCATGATCTTTATAGCTAGATTCAGGGTTAGCAAGCTCTCGCATCATGCCCAAGTAAAACCCGTGATCAGAAACGCCTAAAAAATCTAACGGCTTTTTCATCTGCATGCTGAAGCCAGACGCGTGCTCAATAGCACCACCCTTAGCAAACTCATAGGCATCATCTGGAGTGCGTCGCGTACCAAAGAGATAGGCATCAAAAGACAACTCCGTGTGTACATGCAGGTCACCGAAATAGGCATTACGCTCGGGGTTGCTAGCAACATCGATTGTCAGGCTTGTGCCTTGCGCTGTTGTCGTACGCTGCTCGGAGGTGCTTGAACCATCGCAAGCCAAGGTGCCCAGAAGAATGCTCAAGAGCAGGGCAACAGCACCCATCAAACGTTGCAGCTTAGCGCCTCTATCTTGTGTCTTTTGCATTCCTAACCTCAATTCGAAACCAGCACATTTTCAGCGCACAATTTTAGCCTAACTAGGACACAACTGTTGCGATGAGATGGAAAATTTATACCGAAGTGAGTGCTGCACGGTTACCATAGGCCTGATCAAGGAACCCGCAAGCAATGGCGTTAGAGATACTTAGAAAACGGCGGCCCAGTTGGCGTGTGTGGACCGCTGCCTCGATATTCCTGGCAGCGTTAATCGCCCTAGCCAGCGGCGTTGAACTTTCCGAACGACCCGATGTAACCCAGTCCAACTTACTGACCAAGGCCTACTACAGCCTTGGGCTTTTTGTCTTGGGTGGGCTAGATATTGGCACCCCAGAAGGGGGGCATTGGCTTGCTCGTATGGTCCTGTGGGCCGCCTTCTTCTGCGCGCCCATCTTAACTGCCTCCGCATTGCTCACCGCTATCATCGAAGCCGTGTCACCCAAGCGCTGGGGGCTCCGCAGCCTCAACAACCACATTGTGGTTGGCGGGTCCGGCGCGCTAGCTGAAAGTTACTTGCGCAAACTCACCGAGCGAGGTCTGAATGCACGGGTTGTGGTTGTGGATTCTCAGTTTGATTTTGCCCGCAGCCAAGAGCTGGAGCAGTCTTACAACGCCACCGTACTGCGCGGTGACTTAAGCCAGGGCTACCTAATTAAAAGGCTTAGACTAAATCGTGCGAAACGCGTTCTGCTGTTTGGGGAACACGACTTCCCCTCCTTCGAAACGGCCAGCACTATTCTTCGGCGTTACCCGAACCTCGCCGGGTCCATCGTGTTACGCAGCCATAGCTTGAGATTCATGCGCGCCATGAGCAATACACAAATTGCCAAACAAGTTGAAATATTTAACACCTATCAACTAGCAGCAGAAGACTTGGTTAGCCGAGAGCTGCTAGCTCACTTTCAAAAAACCGAATCCCTGGACACTGTAGTGATGGCTGGCTTTGGTCGTTTTGGGCAAACCATTATTGAGCGCCTCCAACGCGAGGCTGGCGACAAGATCGAGCGCATTGCAATTATCGATTCTGACGCAAATCGACGCGTTTTAGTGGTGGAAGAGCAACAACGGTTATCCCACGACATCGAACGCCGCGTGTATCAAGGTGACATTTCTCATCCGGAAGTTTGGCAGCAACTAGCCAGCACTTTTGATCTGTCCCAGAACGAGCCCACCATTATATTAGGCACCGGACAAGAGCAGCACAACTTGCGGACGGCGCTTTGGCTAAAGAACCAATACCCTAACGCGTTGGTTTACGCGCGCACCAACAACCCTTCGATATTCGCCAGCCAGGTGAGCGCAGAAACTGAGATTCGCAACATCAGCATTATTGAGCTGATGGAAGACGCCATGCCTGAGGAGTGGTTTAGCTAGCGGCCACCCCTTAATTGGTGGTTACCGCCGGCACGTTCTCCAGCCCCTTTTGCTGTAGCGACTCACGCATCTCTCGATGCACCCTTTCGGTGATGGGGTAGTTCCAGATCACCGCGCCAGCCGTTAAAAAAAACAGCGAAGGCAACAGCGCAAACAAAAACCGCAAACCGAACAGTTGATCCGCATCGTTAAATCCACCCGGAGTGGTATTGAAGTTGAATAGTGCCAGCCCCATAAGGGCGAGCCAAGTCGCACCGGCGGCGGCCAGTTTCTGCGTGAAAGACCAGGTAGAGAAAAACAAAGCCGCACGGTTTTCACCGCATTTAATGGTATCCAAATCAATCACGTCTGCTTTCATCGAATTGGGTAGCGCGGCAAAAGCGCCAGCCGAAAAACCAGTCACTAACGTTATGGGCAACATATACCAAAAGTCACCCTCACCAAGCAGTAGATAAAAAGGATGAGCCATGGAGATAATGGCAAAGCTTGCAACGTAGGCTCGGTGCTTACCAATTTTGCTGGACAACCGAACCCAAAACGGCACCGCCGCCAAATTAGACAGATAAAAGAAAAACAGCATGTAAATCGCTTGATCTTCTGCCTTCAGCACAAAAGCAATGAAATAAATATATAGAGGTGTTGTGATATTTAAGGCCAGAGAGCCCAAGAAAAACGCGCTAATCAAACGCTTAAAAGGCCCGTTATCCCACATAACTCCTAGCCCTTCCCAGAACGGAATAGTGGAGCGGGTGTAGGTTTTCGTCTGGGGCACGCTGACCAAGGTAGTGGTTACGCAAATCGGCATCAACACCAACATAGTGATGGCCACGATCTCTAAAACCGACGCGCTCCCTTTAATTCCAAAGTAGAAGGCTGCTGCAACAGGTACAGCCTGCGCTAACAAACTTCCAACCACGCCCAGCTGGGATCGCCAACCCGTAATACGCGAGCGCTCGTTGTAGTCCGGCGACAGCTCCGAGCCCCAGGCGTAGTAAGGAATAAGCATCATCGTCGTACCCAGCGATAACAACGTATACCAAGTAAACAGGTGCATCGCACCGGCACCCTCAGGCGGCAGGAACAGCATGTAGATACTGAGCATCATGAGCGGCGTGGCGGCGGCGATCCAAGGCGCGCGCCGCCCGAATGGGCCTGGAGTTCGATCGCTGAGATAACCCACCAATGGATCGGTAACTACATCAAATAATCGAACAACTAAGATGAGGTTAGCAGCGAGCGCAAGTGAAACCCCCAAATCGCTAGTGTAGTACTTGGGGACAAACACTAAGACCGGAAACATGGACATATTGATGGGTAGCTCAGTGATCCCATAGGCAAACAAACTGCGGCGCGATAACGCGCCTTTGTTGGATCCCGTTGTGATGGACCCTGCTGTGGACCCTGTTGCGGATCTTGTTGTTGCCGACGTTGTCACTTAGCTCCCCAAAAGTATAACGCGATCCATCAAGACTACTGCAACGCGACCCCAAATGCGCTACTTGACATTAGCGGTATTGCCGGCGCGCTGTTGCTCGTTCGCTAATCATCGGCAAGCTGTCGGTTTTCTCCGCTGATTTGGATCAGATTCATGGAGCAAATTTGCCAACCTTTACCCGGCACAAACTGCACCTCATCTTCGTAGGTGCCGATAAACAGCCACAACTTGCCAGCATCCGTGCTGTGCCAAGCTTGAAGATAGCTCGACATGGTGGCATGACCCGCGGTGACCGTACCATCCAGCTCAGTCAGCTGATCTATGTGAACTAGCTGGGTACCAATGAGGTGTTGCGTAGCGCCATATTCTTCCAGCGCATCCACAACCACATCAGCCCAGGCATCAGGCCCGGTTGCTTGAAAAGGTTTCGCCGTTCCACCCGAGGTACGCAAATCAGCATCTGGCGTAAATATCTCATGATAAATTTTGGTGCCTTCAGCAATGGCTTCTGCCTTGCCCGTACCCAACAAATCGGTTGCTCGCGCATACAGACGACGCAAATATTCCACCTGTTGCCGCACTAACGCCAGCGTTCCTGCACCAGCCGTTGCTTCGGATCCTTGTAGTACCATGATTCACCCCTGTGTAATGTTAATCCCCATCTCGCCTCAGCATACCAGCGCGGCTCTTACGAGCGAAAGGCTTATGCGAAGGCCGCTAAAGCTGCTTCGTCTGCCGCTATCTGCGCTTCCGCTTGAGCTAAGCTACGAGCGTAAAAAGGCCGGCAAAACCACAGCAATAGGGAACCTAAAAATCCAAAAATGCAGGTTAACGATAACAGCGAGTAACGCACCCCATCGGGGCCCGGAAACACTTGCTCATTAAAATAGCCCGCCAATGGCGGTCCAAGCATCATACCCACTGCACCCACCAGCATATTCACCGCAGCCACCTGTGCACGCAGCTGCGGCGGTGCTATCAACGGCAATGCGGCGTTCGCGATGCCAAAAGGAGAGTTAACAAGAACCATTGCCGGCACATATAAGACAAAGGCTACCAACGCAGATGGTGCAAACTGTATGGCAACAATGACCGGCAACGCCAGCAATCCACCGATCATGCCGGCAGAGATGTTCGCATCTGCACGCCCGGACTTGGCCAACCGTTGCGCTAGTAGCGCGGCCAAGATAGGCCCCATTGGGCCAGCAACGAGAAAGATCCAACCAAAGGTTTGCGATGCATCCGCCGCCCCCATGCCATGGACTCGAACAAAATAGGTCACTGTCCAGAACACAAAGGCGTAGCCCATGAGCGCTAAGGACAGAAAACCCAAATGGTGGAGCGCTAGCGTTTGCCAATGGCTACGATAGAAACCGCGCAACTCCGCAAAACCACGGGGTGCATCAACTCGCGTTTCCAACGACTTCTGCGTAGTGGCAGCCACAGGCTCGCGGGTTGCCGTTGGTAGGTGACGGCGCGTAGGTTCGCGCAGCATCAAGATGATCAACGCCAACACAAAGCCTGGCAAACCAACGTAAACAAAGGTCTGCTGCCAGGGTGCCAACGCTCCCACCACTGGTAACACCAAAGGCTCCGCTTGCTCAACGATACCAAGCACCACACCACCAATGACAAAGGCTAAGCCAGAGCCAATGATGGCACCGGTTTGATAAATACTTAAGGCCAGCGGGATTTGCTCCCGCGGAAACAGATCGCCCACCATGGACACGGTAGCTGGTGTAATGCTGGCCTCGCCAACCCCTACCCCAACACGCGCTAACAAAATTTCCCAAAAGTTGCGTGTGAGGCCGCAGGCAACCGTCATGAGCGACCAAAGAAAAACGCCTATGGCGATCAGCCATTTGCGTGAGTAGCGATCCGCCAACCAAGCAATGGGGACCCCGGCTACCGCATAAAACAGGGCAAAGATGCCGTATAGCCAACCGATCTGAGCATCGCCAATACCCAGATCGCGGCTCATTGGGCCGACAACAATTGCCACAACCTGACGGTCAACAAAGGCAACCAGCGACCCAATCAACAACAGCGCCAAAACCAGCCATGCATAGGCCGGCTTGGGATATGGTTGCGACTCAGCCAGAGTGAGGTACTACCAGGTACTTCTCACCCGTGGCTTGCTTGCCGTAGCCCGCTAACACATCAAGGTTTAAGGCTTGGGTTAGGGAGATTTGCTGAGTGTAATGGCTGGCGAAAGTTGTGGTGATCTCACTCGCCACCCGCTCACGCAACTTTTGCGCGGCCTCTGGACCGATCTTGGCTAGGAATGGCGGCAACAACCAACCGCCCAAGCCCCAGGCCATACCAAAGTTTCGGTTTAACACGGTTTGGCTTCGATCCAGCCCACCATAGATATACACCTGCTTGTAGGTTGTAGATCCGTAACGACTGTACTCAGTGGCGTTCAAGCCCGCTGCTGCTTCCATTGCGCCAAGCAGTTGACCAGCCAGCTTACCGCCACCGGTGGCATCAAAAGCTAAGGTTGCTTTTGTTGCCGCCAGGGCTGCCGTCACCTCTTCGAGAAAATTTTCGTTGCTGGAATTGCACACGTACTTAGCGCCGATACCACGCAACAAAGCTTCCTGCTCTGGCTTGCGCACAATATTCACCAGATCAACACCGTCAGCTAGGCAGATTTTTTGCAACATTTGCCCGAGGTTTGACGCAGCAGCCGTATGCGCCAATGCAGTGTGACCTTCTAACTTCATGGTCTCTACCATGCCAAGCGCGGTTAGTGGGTTCACAAAACAGGATGCACCTTGCGCTGGGGTTGTACCCTCGGGCAATAGCAAACACTGCTTGGCATTGGCCACTCGATACTCTGAGTACATTTCGCCTCCAAGCACAGCGACAGTTTTACCCATCAATGCTTGAGCGTTGTCGCCCGCAGCAATCACCACACCAGCACCTTCGTTGCCTACTGCTAACGACTGATCTAGCCGAGCCGCCATGGCACCCATGAGTTTAGGTGGGATGTTCGCCGTTACGGTTGGATTATCAGCAGTACCACCGGCTACGGCAGTGGTCATATCAGCCGGCCCAAACAGCAAACCCAAATCGCTGGGGTTAATAGGGGATGCTTCGACACGAATGACAACTTCGTTCGCTTCGGGCTTAGGGAGTGCCGATGTGACGATGCTCAGTTCAAGCTTGCCGTCTTTGGTCACTTTCGAATGCAGTTGCCGATTTTCGTTGGGTTGTGTCACCTAATGATTCCTCTTGGCTTGATCGCAAAAAAGGTAGCCCATTGGCTACCTCAAAAAAATACGCTCCAGCAACAACACTGTTGCTGGTTCTCACTTTAGCTATCCCTTCGCGCCCCTGGTAAAACCGGTTCAGGCTCAGGACGTGCTCTGCTTAAACACGTTCGATGATGATGGCTGGAGCCATACCGCCGCCCGTGCACATGGTCACTAAACCCGTGCTCAGATCACGACGCTCTAGCTCATCTAGCACGGTGCCGATCAGCATGGAGCCTGTTGCTGCAATAGGATGACCCAATGCCATAGCCCCGCCATTGACGTTTACCTTAGCTGGGTCTAATCCAAGATCGCGCATGAACTTTAACGCAACAACCGAGAACGCTTCATTGATTTCAAACAGATCGATATCGTCTATCGTCATACCCGCTTTTTGCAGCACCTTACGCGCAGCGGGACCCGGCTCATTCAACATTAAGGTTGGATCACCACCAACGGTTGCCATCGCTCTAATGCGTGCTCGAGGCTTGAGGCCAGAAGTCTTCAGGTAACCATCACTAGCCAAAATCAAACCTGCCGCCCCATCAACCACACCAGAGCTGTTGCCCGCATGATGCACGTGATTGATCTTCATATCAGGATAGGCGCGAGCCACCAACTCATTGAAGGTCTCACCGGTGGCATCGATGGGTAGCTCCATAAAGTTGGAGAACACGGTTGGCAGCGACGCCAGGGACTCAAGCGTTGTACCGGGACGCGGAAACTCTTCTTTGTCTAACGCTAAACGTCCATCATTGTGGTAGACGGGAATCAACGACTTGTCGAAGTAACCCTCTTTAATGGCATGTTGTGCTCGGTTTTGGCTCTCAACCGCTAACGCATCCACCTCTTCACGAGTGATTCCCTCTAACGTTGCAATCATGTCCGCACACACACCTTGATGAGGCTGTGGGTGTAGGTCACGCAAATGCAGGTTGCCTGAGTCTAAAGTTAGGTTTTGCTCCCCTTCAGGCGGTACGCGAGAACCGGTGAAGGACATCATCTCAACGCCACCAGCAACCACTAAGTCTTCCATGCCGCTCATGATGTTGGCAGCAGCGATGTTTACCGAGGTAATGCCTGAGCCACAAAAACGGTCTAGGGTTAGAGAGGCAGCTCGAGTATCCCAGCCCGCATCGAGAACCGACATACGGCCAATACAACCACCCTGCTTGCCCACCTGGGTGCTGCAACCGACAACAACGTCGTCGACTTCTTGGGTATTGAGATCGTTGCGCTTTTGCAGGCCTTCAAGGACCTGTGCCATCAGGCGTTGTGGGTGCAATTCTGACAATGCGCCTTTACCGGCTTTGCCAATGCCACGCGGGGTGCGGGCTGCATCAATGATATATGCTTCGGCCATAGTACTGTTTCCTCTACTAAATTCAGCCCCCATTGTACGCCAGAAGCCGTTGTCTGGCAGCAGCAAGTCCAATGTGCTCTACGCCCCCATTTTCACGCCCTATACCGCGCCACAGCTAGGTGCCGGGCGCTGTCGCTGCAGAGTGTTTAAGCAGGGCTAGCAGCCGATACGGAGCGTGGACAAACTTGCTAAAAGGCAACAACAAAAAGAGGGTAAACACCGCAGCCAAGTGCACCGCCAGGAGCACCGGCATGCTGGCGTGGTCCCGACCAATGAGCAAGGCAAGCCCAGTGGCACTGACCCAGGCCAATAGAAGCAGAAAGCTCAGATTTAACTGCTCTGTCCCCGGCGACCTTGTTGCCATGCTCGACGCCGATTCGCCAGTTCTCGACACTTTCATCGGAACGCTTGTTTGAGTTTCTGCCCGCTTGAGATACGCTAGCGCTACGGGCCCAACCACCAGACCTAAACCACCCACAGCGCCTAAGATTACGGGCAAACTGAACCAAGGGTAGGGAGCAACCCAACCAAACCCATAGTGGTACAAGGTTGCTATGCAGGTTGAGGCAAAACACAACGCAAAGCCGTAAGCCATGGTGTGATGCCAAACTCGGCGCCAAGCGGGCTGGGATTCGCTCAACGATTGGCAACCTTGGGCATCTCCGAGATAACGCAAGGTGGCTGCTGCTGACAATGCGGTTGCCCACACCCGCCAACGGGCTAGCGCCATTAGGTCCAACTCAAGGTGACGTGCAAAGCGATAGACGCTGACAGCAAGACTAAGCATGGCAAACCCAAAGCTGCTTCCAGCCAACACCACCATAACCGCATGGGGCATTACGGCATAGAAGCTACCTTGGCCTGCATAACTGGCCCACAAACCTGTGCCACCCAACACCAAGCCCAGACCCAGCAGCAAACAAGACAGCAGCGCTAACAGGCCAACAAGCATAACTTTGGGTTGTGCTCGCAGCCCTCGAGCAAAGATTGCCGGCCAGGCGAAACGCTCGTAGCTGTGTAAGCGCTGCTCGGCCAACGCTTCGGGCACCTGCAACGCAAAAGGATGAGGCTCGGCATACTGACAGACATCAAAGCAAGCGCCACAGTTGTGACAAAGGTTCGCCAGGTAGTCAAACTCAGCCAGTCCAGGCTCACGATAGTTGGCCAAGGTGGAAAAGACCGGGCACATACCCTCACAGTAACGACAAGCATTGCATATGCTAAGCACACGCTGGGTCTCTTGTGGCCCTGCATTGCCGGGTGCTAACAGATTTTTAGTTTCAATAAGCGCTGGATTTGCCGCCAACACGCCGGGTCGGATAAAGGCATTGGTTAGTTTAGCCACGTAACGCTGCTCCTGCCGCGGTGCCCGCTAAGCGACCAAACACCGCCCCTATGGTCATGCCGATGCCTGCTAGATAGCCGCGCCCTAAAATGTTCCCCGCCATGATTTCCCCGGCTGCAAAGATATTGCTCGGTCGCTCGTTTAAATCCACCTTACCTGCTCCGTCTACTGGTGCAAACAACACTCTAGCTTGCGCATCCACAGCAACACCCAGGTAAGTAAAGGTTATGCCACAGCGTAAGGGGTACGCGTAGAACGGTGGCTTTGCGATGGGTCGAGCCCAATGGCTTTTCGCAGGTGTTAGCCCTTGGGTAGTGCAACCATCTAAGGTGGTGGGATCAAAATCGCCCGGTTGCACCGCGGCATTGTAGGCATCAAGGGTGGCTAAAAACTCTGTCTGAGGCACCTCAAGCTGCTGCGCTAAGCCAGCCAATGAAGGCGCCTGTAACGCTGGATAAACGCTCGGCATAAAGTCCCGCGCTGCGGTAGCGTCAAAAACCGCATAAGCCAACTGTTTTGGTTGCTCTGCCACCAGGCTGCCCCAGATGGCATAACGTTTAGGCCAGATATCTTCGCCTTCATCGTAAAACCGCTCACCTAGTGTATTCACCACAACCCCAAAGGGGATGCAATCAAGGCGCGTGACAATACCGCCATCAAATTTGGGTGCGCGCGCATCAATAGCCACAGCATGGCAAGCCTTGGGATCGCCATGAGTGATTGCTCCAGCCGCATCTAGCGCCGCCAACATCTCACCCGTGTTTTGCCCAGTACCACGGATCAAAAAATTATCTGCGGCCTCTCCCCAGGCTTCGCGCAACCATGCGATGTTGCTCTGATAACCGCCACTGGCCACAATCAATTGCTGCGCTCGTACCTCACAGCTTTGCTTTTGGGCTACACCATTAACATCAACCTGGAGTGAAACCTTAGCGCTTTCAAATTGCCCATGCTGAACATCAAGCTCAAGCACCTGCGCTTCATACCAAACCTTGATGCCAAGCTGCTGGGCGTGTTCATAGTAGCGATTTAGCAAGGCTCGACCGCCACCCAAAAAGAAGGCATTGCTATGCGCTAGGCTTAAGGTACCCGCGAGAGCCGGCTGAAACTGGGCGCCCCGTTGCTCCATCCACTGCCGGATGTCGGCAGATTCCTCGATTAGCAGGCGAGCAAGGTCTTCGTTCGTGGCACCACCGGTAACCCGCAATAAGTCCTGCCAGTATTGCTCTGCTGTGTAACTTTCGACCAAGGTTCCGGACGGGATATCGTGAGCACAACGCAGATTTCTGGTGTGGCGAGAGTTCCCCCCACGCAGCGCTTGCACCGACTTCTCAACGATCAATACACTAGCGCCCTGCTCTCGCGCGGCAAACGCGGCACACAGTGCTGCATTACCACCGCCTATGACCAATACATCAACCTGATAGCTAGCAGCCGTCATCTAACCAGGCCCTTGGCGAACGGGTCTACCTAACCAAGCCGCACCAGCAACACCCAGGGCTAAAATCCAAAAACCAAGAGCCACTGGACCTTGCCACAAGGCAAGCCAATCCCCGTTACTAATGCTCAGCGCGCGACGCAAGTTCACTTCGAACAATTCGCCGAGCACAAAACCCAAAATAACCGCAACCAAGGGAAAACCAAGCTTGCGTAAGCCAAAGGCCAGCGAACCCAGCCCAACCATCAGCAATAGATCAAACCTATCCCCCTGTATCGCGTAGACACCAGCAAAGGTCAGCATCACAACCAAAGGAACCAGCAGATAACGTTGCACCGCCAACAACCGGACAAACCAACCGATCAAAGGCAGGTTTAGCAACAGCAACAATAGGTTGCCAATAAACATGGAAACAATTAGACCCCAGGCTAACTCTGGGTTGGTGGTAAAGAGCAAGGGGCCTGGGGTAACGTTGAACATTAACAATGCACCTAACATCACTGCCGTTGTGCCAGACCCGGGCAAGCCTAGTGTTAGCATCGGCACCATTGCACCAACCGCAGCGCCATTGTTCGCCGATTCCGGCGCCAGCAGGCCACGCAAATTGCCCTGACCAAATTGAGGTTCTGGTGAGAGCCCTGAGCTAGAAGTAGCCGGTTGCACCCGCTGCTCTACACCATAAGCAATGGTGCTGGCGATAGAGGCACCGGTACCAGGCAAAAGACCAACAAAAAATCCGACCAGTGAACCCCTAACTAAGGTCCACCGAAAGCGCAACATGTCCAACAGCAATTGCGCCGATCGCGTTACTTGAGCACTAGAGACGGATTCAAAGGTACGCTCCACTAAGGCAAACATTTCGCTGATGGCAAACAGGCCAATAATCACGACCAACATATCCACACCATCAAACAGGTTAGGCAAATCAAACGTAAACCGAAACAAGCCGGTCCCTGAATCAATGCCAACCATTGCCAATAGCAAACCCAGGGCCAATGCAGACAGGGTTTTTGCTGGACGGGCATCACTAACCCGAGCTAAGCAGACAAAAGCAAACACCAGCAACGCCACAAAGTCCCTGGGACCGAAAGCCAGGGCTAGTTTGGCCAATATTGGCGTGGCAAGGACCAGCAGAACCAAAGCCATCATGGAGCCAACAAAAGAGGCAATGGCAGACAAGGCTAACGCTCGCCCCGCTTGACCTTGTTGCGCCAACGGATAGCCGTCTACCGCAGTCATCACCGCTCCGGCATCACCCGGGATATTCAGCAAAATACTGGAGATCCGACCACCATACTCAGCGCCGTAGTAGATACCGGCTAACAACATCAATGCAGAGGCAGGCTCTAAACCAAGGGTGTAAGCAAACGGCAGCACAATGGCCACGCCGTTCACCGGCCCCAACCCTGGTAAAGCGCCAATCAAAGTACCAAACAAGCACCCGGCTAAGACTAACCCTAAGTTCATTGGGCTGATGGCCACGCCGAGCCCAAGACTCAAGCTGGCAAATATTTCGGTGAGGTACTCCACAACTAAGGCTCCACTACAACCAGCCCTGCAACAAACCTGCGGGGAGCTGTAAACCCAGCACCTGCACAAGGACCAAGTGCCCAGCCAAGGTTAAACCCAGCGCCACGGCGCAACACCAGATTAGGCGAGCACCACAAAGCCACGCCAACCCAAAGCTGACGATAATATTGGCAACCACAAACCCAAGTAACTCGTAAGCTAACCCATACCCCAACAACAGGGCCATCAGCAACAACTGGTGCCACCACAGCCCGATGCCCTGCGCTCGGCTTTGCGCCATCGCCCGCTGAGGCTGCACAGCCACCAGCCTAACGCCACACAACATTAAGATGCCACCGACCAAGTAAGGCATAGCCTTAGGTCCAAGCGGCTCGTATTGATAAGGCACGTAAAAACCGTAAGCGGTCACGACAACAGCCAGGCCCAAAACCAACAGCAGCCCGCCGCTAATGCGATCGGCAAGCCGCTCCTTAGCCCGGGTACTAGTCATTGGGGCACCAATCGAAATTCCCGAGCTAAACGCTCATAACGTTGTGCCTGCTCTTCTACGTAAGTCACAAATGCTGGGCCAGCAAGAGGTAGAGGCAGCAAACCGCGTTGGCGTTGCAAGGTTATGAAGGCAGGCGTTGCATGTAAGGTCTCAAAACGACTTTGCCACCACAGGTACTGATCAGCGGAGACATCCGGTCCAAGATAGAACCCACGAAAGATTGGCCAAACCAGGTTCAAGCCTTGTTCTTTTGCTGTGGGAAGCTGAGAAAACGGTGTGCCCAGCCGCTGCGCAGACATAACGGCCAAGACCCGTATCTTGTTGGTGCCCAACAGGCCAACGAGCTCAGCCACATCCCCAGGCATCACATCCACATGACCGCCTAACAAAGCGGCCAACGAATCACCGCCACCTTCAAATGCAACGTAACGCATCTGTTTGGGATCCAGCCTCTGCTCGCGAAACAACAGCGCCGTCTTCATCCAATCCTGGCTACCAACCGTGCCGCCCGCGCCAAAAACAATACTCGACGGATCCGCCTGGAGCTGCTGCGCTAATTGCAAAAGATTCTCCCAAGGAGCATCGGCACGCACTACGTAGGCACCGTAATCGACCCCCGCCGCTGCTAACCATTGGACCTCTCGGTGGGACACACCTCGACCAAACTTGCCTTGGGCAATGTTCAAAATAGACCCAGCGCTAAAGGCGACCAATTGATCTGCATTGTCACGCCCCGAGGACAACACTTGCGCCATAGCAACCGCGCCAACCCCCCCAGGTTTAAAACGAACGCTCATGGGTTGCTCAACGAGCTTGGTTAACGCTAATCCATCGGTGGCTAAACGGCAGGTTAGGTCAAAGCCGCCCCCAGGCTTAGCTGGCGCTAAACACCCAGGGTTAGTTGGTGACCAAGGCTGACCACCGGATACTTCGCTTTGCTTTGGGGCACAGGCACTGAGCACAAAACAAAGGCAGATGAGCCGCAAAACTTGCCAGCCCAACGTAAACCGGTGCGATATAGCCTCACTTCTCCAGCGTAGAAGCATCGGCAACAGCTAAACGTCGCGCATGCAGTTCGCTCAATATTTCTGCGTGCGCCTTGCGATCTAAGCGGTACGAATTCAAAAACCAAAAACCCGGCAATGCCATCAACAGCGCCAATGGCCCCCAAGTTAACCCCAAATTCACTAACACATCCGCAGGTATGTCAGCGGCGGAGCGTATCGCACTACCCGTGGGCCAGTTCAATAAATCTAAGGCGCTACCACCAATCAACGACCCTAATGCCGCAGAGCTTTTGTTGGTCAATGAAAAGGCGCCGAAGAAGATTCCTTCGTTACGCTGATCACTGCTTAGCTCATGCTGATCTGCAATATCTGCGAGCATGGTGCCCATGCCAACCAACAGGTAGGCAATACCAATCGCACCTACGGCACCAAATGCCGATACCACAAGCAAAATACCGATCGAGCCGGGCTCTGGGAATATGCCTAGCAGATATAGGGGTACAACGCTTCCGTGGGCGCCGATCCAAATACCTGCGCCAACCAAAACACCGGCCTTTTTATCCAATCGGTCGAATAGACGTTTAGAGGTGGCGTAACCAACAATCGAACCTAAAGGACCGGCAAGCAACGCCAGCAGTATAGCCCCAGGTTCCAGCGCCCAGAAAAAAGTCAACATGTACAAACCCAGTGCACCTGCCGCACCAAAGGCCACGATGATGATGGCAAAACCGATGATGAGCGAACGAAACGACGGGTTCTTTATTGCTAGCAGCGTGTCTAAAACGACAGCACGGAAGGTGAAACGCTGGGTAGATGAAGCCTTGGGCAAATACGGAATGCGGCTTCTAGTGCCTATGGCGGAATACCAAACCGACAACACCATTGCTACGGCAAGCCAACCGGTAAAGCCACCATAGGCTCCCGGATTAAGCTGGCCATTGGGATAATCAGCGGTTGGTACAAAATAGACTAGAAAACCCAGCAAAAATACGCCGATAAAGGCGATGGCACCGAAGCTATGACGCCAGGCCACAAGTTCAGTGCGTTCATGAAAGTCTTCGCTAAGCTCGGCCCCAAGGGCTGAGTGGGGTACATGATACAAAGTCATGGCACCGCGGCAACACACGGTCATCGTCAACAACCACCAAAACAGGGGCCACTCACCACTGACTAGCGGGTTAAACAACAAGAAGAAGAACAAACCTAGTGGCAATGCAGCCGCATACATAAAGGGATGACGACGACCATGCTTAGAGTGCCAAGCGTCAGACAGATTACCTAGCAACGGGTCGGTCACCGCATCAAACATCAGTGAGATCGCTAACGCCAAACCGCTTAGCGCGCCAGACAAACCGAGCACTTGGTTGTAGAAGAACAGTAGGAAGGTTAAAAAGACCGCGGCTTGGATGCCTTCAGCAATTTGGCCGACACCGAAGGCGACCTTGATGGAACGCGCTAGCGGCGGTTTGGCTGGCTGCAGCACAGAGGAATCAGTGTCGTTAGATTCTGATGCCATATCAAAAAAATCTTTCGCTGTGAGTTAGCCTAACCGTACACCATTCGTGGGCCTAGGTCCCACGCTAACTAATCCATTACTAATCCAATACTACCCATGCCACTAAAGGAGTAGCTGTCGAACCTCACCGCCGCCAGCAATCTCATCGTCGCTGCTACCAGCAACCACCTTTAAATTCATAATATGGCAACCAGCGTCCATGTAGGGCTTTAAGTCAGCGGCAACATCAGCCGGGGTACCATAGGGGATATAGCGTTCAAATTGCTCAAACGGCAGCTTGTAAAAGCTCTCCATGGCTGCAGCAACCAAGGCACGCGCCTCTGCCTTGGTGTCAGCAACACCGACCCAAGGCTGATAACCGTGCTGCCAACGTACATCATCTCGACCTGCCTGGGCTGCTAGCTGGCTGATGGATGCAGTGGCCTGGGCATAGCGCTTGGGTGAGCACCACACACCAATCCAACCATCACCGAAGGCTGCGGTACGGGCCAGTGCGGCATCTGAACGCCCACCGATAAGAATCGGTATGGCCGGATCAATGGTGGGCTTGATACGCGCTTTTTCTAGCTGAAAAAACTCACCTGCAAAATCCAAGGTTTGCCCAGCCATCAACGCGCGGATCACCTGCAGGGACTCATTCGTTTGACGGCCACGTGTGCTGGGGTCAACCCCACAAACTTCTACCTCGTGCCGATCATCGCCACCAATACCAACACCAAACAACATTCTATTCGGCGCAATTTTATGCATGGTGGCCAGCTGTCGAGCTACTGGCAACGGATGCCTTAGCGGTAGCAAATAGATACTGATCATCACCCCAATACTCGGGTGCAAAGCACTGAGCGCTGCTACCTCAACAAAGCCATCGTTACCCGAGCCATCTCGAAAGGACACATGATCCGCTGTGTACAAATGTTCAAAACCTAGGTCTGCAACGCGAGCGACAAGCTCCCGCTGCTGATCAAGCTCCATATTCCAAAGCCCACTAGGGACGCAGAAACCAAACACCGGATTGCTTTTAGAGGATTGCGCCATAACCACTAGTCTGCCTGAAAACTAGGACGAGCCTGGACCTGAGCGAGCCAACGCTCAATGTTTGGACACTGGGGCAACGGCACCACCTTAACCTGTTTAGCAAAACCCCAACCAACAGCCAACGTAATATCCGCAATGCTAAAATTATCACCGGCTAAGTACTCCTGCTCACCAAGCTGTGATTCAAACATAGGAACCGCCGCCAGCGCATGACCGGCCGCAACCTCGCCCCATTCGGGTACGCAGGTCTCACGGTCTTTGAAGAAACCGGTTATGTTTCGAAAGGCCATGGCAACGTTCAACAAGAAGTTAATCTCTACCCGGCGATGCCACATCTCAACCTTAGCCATAGACAGCGCATCATCACCAAACAAATTCGGTTGCGGATGCAGCGCTTCAAGATAGCGACTGATCGCAACGGTCTCACTGATATAGGTGCCGTCATCAAGCTCCAACACCGGGACGCGACCACCTGGATTTTTCGCCAAAAACGCTTCACTAATGTTTTCGCCAGCGCGAAGGTCTACGGCTACGCGCTCGCAATCAACCCCTTTCTCTTTCATAAATACCTGAACACGTAAGGCATTTGGTGATGGAGATTCGTATAACTTCATGGTTTCACCCCTTGTTCTCTAGCTGCGCCCTGCAAACAAAACGCAGCCATAAATTTGATGTGACTCACTTAGCAGCTAACGCCACCACTACTTGGTCACACGTTGCTCATAGGGTGGTGGGCGCTTGCCGTGCTCATCTAAGATGTCGAACTCTTCCGCCAGATCTTCGACCCACAAAATAGAACCTGAGCGTTTCATCAAGTCTGGCGCTTGAATGACCGCCGCAACCGTACGACCCACAAACAAAGGCGTTTGGGAATTGCTTAAGTCCATGCCTTGGCTTTCAGCGGCATCTTGTATGAACTCGGTAGACACCGATCCGGGGTACAGCACAACGGCCGGAATGCCTTTGGGTTCAAGCTCGACAGCCATATCGGCGGTGAGGCGATCTAACCCGGCCTTACCGGCGCCGTAAGAACTGGAGAAATGATAGCTCTGACCCCCAGGAGACGAGACGTTCACCATGGCGGCACCCGTCGGGCTGGCAAACATCAGCGCCGCGGCATGCCAACTGGCCACGTAGTGCGCGCGTAGGCCAATGCCCACTTGGTCATCCCAAACTTGAATGGGATGATCCCAGTAACCACCGCCCCAAGCGGGAGGATTCGGGATTTTGTAGACGTTGTTTACCAACAAATCTATGTGGCTGACTTCGCTGGCGATTTTTTCAAACAGCGCCTTAATTTGGGCGTCATCACCATGATCACAAGCAATGGCTCGGCCTTCACCACCCGCCTCGGTGATTTGTCGTGCGGCGGTATCAATGGTGCGTTCGCCATCACCCGTGGTACGACCGGTCACATACACCGTCGCACCCTGCTCACCTAAGGCTAATGCGATACCTTTACCGATCCCCCGGCTTGCCCCGGTTACCACGGCAATTTTGCCCGTTAGCTTTCCCATCTTCTTTGCCCTTTATGATTTTAACCAAACCCCGACTATAACAGCCGAAGCACTGCTAATGGCACAGGCGCCAGCAAAATAGCCGCCGATTGCGTTAGACTCGCCTTACACAGAGCCACAAGGCTCTAACTCAGGTCTTAAACAATCCTCGAGAGGTGCCATGAGCCAGGTCCAATACCGCCCAGCAAGCGATTACCAAACCCTCAACGTCTCCCCGCTCACGGGCACTATCGGCGCAGAAATTAGCAATATTGACCTGCGCGACACACTAAGCGATGCGGTAATGCAAGAGGTACAGCGTGCGCTGTTAGAGTGGCGGGTCATATTTTTTCGCGACCAAGCCATTACGACTGAAGATCACTTACGCTTTGCGCGCTGGTTTGGTGACCTTGAGGTACACCCTTTTGCGCCCGAAAAACCCGGGTATCCTGAGGTGCTAAGTATCACCCACGACGAGTCGTCTCCAGGCAAAGAAAACGTTTGGCACTCCGATGTCACCTGGCGTTTACAACCTTCGCTAGGTTCGATATTGAGAGCCTTGCAAACGCCCGATTATGGTGGCGACACCCTATTTTGCGATATGGCAGCGGCCTACAATGGGCTACCGGAAGATATACAAGCCAAGCTAGAAGGACTAACCGCCAGGCACGACTTCAACAACTTTCGCCAGGGCCTATTTTCTAACGGCGCATCCGCCGAGGAGGTTGCCAAGTTTGATGCCACCTACCCCAACCCACACCATCCGGTGGTCAGGACACACCCTGAAACGGGTGAGAAAAGCCTGTACGTCAATCGCGCTTTCACCAAAGAGATCGACGGCCTGGATGCTGCACAAAGCGAATCCCTGCTTGAGCTACTGTACGCCCAAGCACGCGTGCCTGAATATCAATGCCGCTTTCGGTGGCAACCCGACTCCATCGCTTTTTGGGATAATCGCGCTTGCCAACACTACGCTGCATCCGACTACTGGCCTGCGCGACGCGTGGTTGAGCGAGTGACCATCTGTGGTGATGTACCGGTGTGAGCTCTAGGCTCTAGAGCTTAACCATGCCACCATCAACCATCAGCGATTGCCCCGTGATGTTCATGGAATCTTCGCTAGCAAGAAAGGTTACCGC
Organism: uncultured Pseudomonadales bacterium; assembly: GCA_938036875.1. Classification (GTDB taxonomy): domain Bacteria; phylum Pseudomonadota; class Gammaproteobacteria; order Pseudomonadales; family Azotimanducaceae; genus CALHVX01. The sequence goes on along the minus strand of CALHVX010000020.1, from coordinate 16,274 downwards.
ACGACCAATATCGTCTACCGTTTGCTCCCGCCGCATAGGCGTACGATCAAACAGATGCGGATAGTCTCCGCGCGCGATGCCCTCAAACCATTCTCGTGGTTCACGACCAGCAAATTCTGGAAACGCTTTGATCGCAACCTTAGCGTTTTTCTCCCAGGCATCGGTGTACACAATACCAGGGCAAACCGCATTCACATTGATATTGTGCTGCCCAAGCATCTCGGCCAACGTTTGCGTGTAAGAAACCAACGCCGCCTTCATCGCACCGTACGACGGGTGAATCAAGGTCGCCAACAACTTATCCGACATTGAGGTTCGACCCGCAATGGACGAGATATTGATGATCTTGCCAAATCGACGTTCAACCATATGCGGTATAACGGTTTCCATCATCAGCACAGCCGCACGCAGGTTTTGGTCGTACAACGAATCCCAAAGGGCGGCAACGGGCCCTAGGGGGCCAGAATCTGGCGCCTTGCCCTCTTTCGGCCCCGCACCCACGTTGTTCACCAAAATATCTAGCTGGCCAAACTCCGCAAGGCTAGCCTCCATCAGCTTGGTGATGACACTTGCATCGGTGACATCACCAGGGAAAGCCAACGCTTGCACGCCGTGCGCACGAACCAGTTCGGCCGTCGCTTCCGTGGTATCCGGACTGTAGGAGTTCACCACAATATTGGCGCCCTCTCGTGCCAGACATTCTGCGGTACCGCGACCAATCCCTCGACCCGCTGCCGTGACCAGCGCAACCTTCCCGGCTAAACGCATTAGAAGTTCACGATCATCTTGCCGGTGTTCGCACCGGTGAACAGACCAATAAAGGCATCCGGTGCTTTCTCAACACCTTCGTACACCGTTTCTTGGTACTTGATCTGACCGCTGCTGACCCAAGCGCCCATCTCGTCACGAAACTGCTGACCTAGATGGTTAAAGTGAGACACGATGAAACCTCGCAGCGTCAAACCCAAGCCAATGGCAATAGACAGGTTATTCGGTCCTGGCGCTGCTTCTGTATCGTTGTAGGCAGAGATGGCCCCACACAAGGGAATCCGGCCGAACTGGCGCATGTGGGTAATGGCCGCTTGCAGATGCTCACCACCAACGTTGTCGAAGTACACATCCAACCCTTTGGGAGCACCTTCGCGCAAGTGCTGCAGGATGTTGCCCTCGTTGTAGTTGAAGGCGTAGTCGAACCCAAGCTCATCTTGCAACCATGAGACCTTTTCCGCGTTACCCGCGCTACCAAGCACGTGGCAACCGCGCAACTTCGCAATCTGACCAACAATGCTGCCCACTGCACCGGCTGCACCAGACACAAACACCGTTTCGCCATCTTTCAACGCACCAACTTCCAGCAGACCAGCGTAGGCGGTCATACCGGGCATACCTAGCACACCAAGATACGCGGAGGCAGGCGCTGTCAGCTCGCCCAATTTTTCGATGCCCTCAGCACTTTCGGTATAACCTTCGCGCCAGCCATACATGCTGGATACATGGTCACCTTCGTTAAAGCCCTTCGCGTTTGATTTTACAACGCGACCAATGCAACCACCGGTCAAGACTTCGCCAATGGCAAAAGGTGGTACGTAGCTTTTGCGGTCAACCATACGGCCGCGCATATAGGGGTCTACCGACATGCTGACGTTGCGCACCTGAATCTCACCTTCGCCTGGCTCGCGGAGATCAACGGTGGCGATCTCAAAATCGCTAGTCTTGGGCATACCGACTGGTCTCGAGGCGAGTCGTACTTCTTTGCTTTGCATGTTAGGTAGTGTCCTATTTATGTTATGAGTAACCGATAGAGAGCAAATTCTCTAACGGCTGGTAAAGTTCTTCAAGGTAGTTCATGTCTTCTACGGTCAATTCGATGTTAGCGGCATCAACCAACTGTTCCAACTGGCTAACTTTTGATACACCAACAATGGGTGCATGCACCGCGGGTTTGTGCAGCAACCAAGCCACCGCTATCTGCGCCGGTGTTTTTTGGTATTTCTCTGCGGTTTCGATAACACGCTGCGCAATCTGGAAATCCATCTCTCCGCGATACAGACCTTCTGTCCGCTTACGATCAACACCAGTAGAACGCGCTGTGGATCCTTTATCCAGACCACCCGCATAAGCCCCCGCAAGAATCCCACGTGCCAGCGGCGACCAAGGGGTAACCGCAACACCCGATTGCTCGCAATAGGGCAACATCTCCCGCTCTTCTTCTCGGTAGATGAGGTTATAGTGATTCTGCATCGATATAAAAGGGGTCCAACCATTGGCCACTGCCGTGTGTTGCAGCTCAGCAAACTGCCAGGCAAACATGGACGAGCCGCCAAGATAAAGCGCCTTACCCGCCTTGACGACGTCATGTAAGGCTTCGAGGGTTTCTTCAATTGGCACGTCGATGTGACCGGGCACGCCATGCGGGTGTCGGTGGATAACAAGGTGGTCTACGTAGTCATGACCCAGACGTTTTAGGCTCGCATCCACGCCCTCCATGATGTGCTTGCGTGACAAGCCAGCATTGTTGGGACCTTTGCCCATCGGCATCGCCACCTTGGTCGCAAGAACGTAGTCCTGCCGTGGCAGCAACTCGCGCAGCAGCTGCCCAACGACTTGTTCGGTAGCACCAAGACCATAGACATCTGCGCAATCAAAATAGTAAAGACCGTTGTCTATGGCCGCTTTAAATATCGGTCGTGCCTCTTCCAACCCTAAGGTCCAATCCCCCTGATGGCCACGACCCGGTTCCCCAAAGTTCATGGTTCCCAAACACAGCTCAGACACGCGCAGCCCGCTACGCTCCCCTAATTGAATCGACTTCAGCATCCCCATTCCCCGCTAACCGTGCAAAACGAACCCACTAAGAAAGTAGGTTGAAAAACGACTTCCACAGGCCCAAGTATACCTATCACCTACTCAAAACCCTTGAAAGTTAGTAACTACTAACCCTCACCCGCCCAAAATAGGACAGTAATCAGTCACAAACCACTTTTTCTTCACCAGACTCCCCTTTGTTAACAGAATCTCTGCATCTTTTGCTGAGACAATGCATCAATGGAAGATGGATCGAGGCAGTCATCAACATGCTAACAGCAAAAATAAGCAACAAAGCCGCTAACACGGCGAACTACACCACGAACGACACCACGAACGACACCGCCACCAAGATAGAAACACCCAACCGTTGGCTTTCCTGCAAACGGCAGGCCATACGGCTTGTTGCGGCGGCCGCACTTATTATTAGCGCAACCCAAGCCGCATTTGCTGCAGAAGATAAAGGTGAAGAACCCAAACCTATTCTTTGGACCGACCAAGAGATTGATGCGTTACGCCTACTCGATGAACGAGCCAACCCTCCAGTGCAAATTCGCAGCCGCTATGCCCTAGGCGTCAACCGTTACTATCTAAATCACGCAACTCGACTCATCGGTTGGCAGGTAGGTGAGAGCTTGTACTTTGGACGCGCCAAAGGTGAAGAATCCGGTATTGCTCTGGTTTGGCAACGACGCTGGAACCAGCAAGTTAGCCTATCCAATGACGGCATCCGGCTGACTCGCCACTTCTAAACCGACTAGGGATAAAGAGGTTGCTACTCTTTAGCTCGACTTTATAACGCAAACTTTAGCCCAGACATCAATTGCCGTAAGCTACCCGACAACTATCGCCACTAAGCGAATCCACCCTTGGCTGATGCTCTTGGTACAACCCCCGCCCCACCCGCTGCGGCAGATGCAGAACCCGACATTTACACCAGCACCCTAGGTGATCAACCGCTAAACGTTGATGCTTGGATACCCGAGTCGTTGCAGTCTTATTGGGAACTGATCAACCAGTTCCCGGTGATTGGCGGGGCCATCATTGCGATGCTGTTCTTTGGGATTGCGCTTTTTGTACGCGTGATCCTACTGAACGGGTTGCAACGTTTAGCTAGCAAAACAGAATCGGCGCTGGACAACACCATCATCGCTCTGCTGCGCAAACCCATCTTTGCCACGGTCTTTGGACTCGGCTTGTACATCGCGGTGCTGGTTGCAAGGCTACCCTTTGGTGGGAGCTTTGTTATCAACGTCATTGCTACTTATGTGGTGGTGACTTGGATGTTGGCCGGTTTAAAAATCTCCACCGCCATCCTTGATAACCTAGCGCAAGTCGATCGAGCGAACATCATCGAAGCGCGCACCATCCCTTTGTTCGATCTAGTTAGCAAGCTCATCATCCTTTTGCTTGCCAGCTACGTGATGCTAATGATTTGGGGGATCAACCCCGTTGGTTGGCTTGCCTCCGCCGGTATTGTCGGCATCGCCGTGGGTTTTGCCGCCAAAGATACGCTTGCAAACCTGTTTTCAGGTTTGTTCATTGTTGCCGATGCGCCTTACAAAATGGGTGACTACATCAACTTAGACAGCGGCGAGCGCGGCATGGTCACGCGCATTGGTATGCGCAGCACACGAATGCTCACCCGAGGTGATGTTGAGGTCACGGTACCAAACGCGGTGATAGCAAACGCTAAGATCACCAATGAAAGCGGTGGTCCCTTTGAGAAGATGAGGATTCGTATTCAAGTCGGGGCCGCTTATGGCAGCGATGTTGATCAAGTGTGTGAGGTGTTGCAAGCCACGGGAGACGCGCATCCCCAAACTTGTACCCATCCTAGCCCCAGGGTACGGCTCCGAACCTTTGGTGCATCAAGCTTAGATTTCGAGCTGCTGTGCTGGATCGATAAACCCGCCAACAGAGGTCGTATTTCGCACGAACTCAACATGGCGGTTTACAAAGCGTTCGCGCAGGCCAACATCGAGATTCCGTACAGCAAGCACGACCTGTACATCAAATCGCTACCAGACGGCGCCGGTAGCTAAGCAGGCTCGAAGTATGGGATGGTAATTTCTTCCGTGCGCTGCTCAAAAATCACCTTGACCGGCATATCAAAATCGACCGCATCACCCGCACAGTTACGCAAAACGCTGAGCATTACTGGGCCTTCGTCTAACCTAATCATCACCGATAAAAATGGCACTTCTTCGTGAAACCCTGGCGCACTGGGCGCAGTAACCATACTCCAAGACAGGACCTTGCCACGGCCGCTCGCAACCCGCCACTCAACCTCTTGCGAAAAACAACCCGAACAAAGTTTACGAGGCGGATACTGCACATGCTGGCAGCTGTTGCAGTGCTGTAATCGCAACTCACCCACCGCACATCCATCCCAAAAGGGGCGGGTTTCTGGCGTGGGTTTGGGGACCGGTTTTACCATTGGTTTGCTGCTCATAATGCCGCCTGCGTCCCAAGAATTAGTGTGGCGTGACTACTTAACACGCCGCCTTGCCCATGCACCAACCCAACCTGCGCATCGGCCACTTGTCGTGCACCGCCATCACCTCGAAGCTGGGTCACGGCCTCAGTAAGCGCAAACATCGACCCAGGATGACCGGTATGCGAATGGGACAACAAGCCACCGTGGGTATTCACTGGCAGCGAACCGCCAAGCTCAATATTGCCATTTTCAACAAAGCTGCCCCCTTCGCCCTTCGGGCAAAAACCTAGGTCCTCCAACTCAACCAATACAACGTTTGTAAAGCAGTCGTAGACGTTCGCAAAGTCCATGTCGCTAGGCTGCATCCCGGCCATCTCAAAAGCGCGCGGGCCGGACTCGCTCGCCGCTGTAGTCGTCAGCGAGCGAGTTTGGAACAAATGCTCATGCCAGTGCCCTTCCCCACAACCCAGAAAAAATACGGGTTTGTTAGGAAAATCTTTTGCCCGTTCTGCCGCAACGACCACAACCGCTGCCCCGCCGTCGGACCAAAGCGAGCAGTTAAGAGCGTGCAGAGGGTCAGAAACCACTTTGGATGCCAGTACATCATCAATAGTAATCGGGGTACGCATTTCTGCTGCGGGGTTGAGGGCCGCATGATTGCGCGCCGAAACCGCTACCTGCGCAAATTGTTCTTGGGTGGTTCCGTATTGGTGCATATGAGCACGTGCTGCCATGGCGTAGCCGCTAGTCAGGCCAACTCCATAGGGCAACTCGAACTGTGGGTTCAACGTAGTAGTCATCTTCTGGCCGGTTTCAGCACCCGTCATCCCCGATCGAGGATTATCACCGTGAGTAATCAACACGGTTTCGCACACCCCGGTCATAATCGCTGAAGCGGCACGCAGAACTGCCGTCAAGCTGGTCGCGCCACCAGCATTTAAAGTCATGCAAAACTTGGGGAAGATTTGCATATATTCAGAAAACATTTCTGCGTGGTACAAATGTGGCTCAACCCAGGGGTTGCAGGTGATCAATCCATCCACATCCTTCTTATGCAATCCTGCATTAATCAAGGCTAACCGAGCGGCCTCCGCACACAGCTCCGTCGAGCCTTGCTCCGGCAGCACCCCCACATCTGTCTCACCGATGCCAACAATGGCAACCGAACCCCGTAAATCTACGGTCATAACCTGTTCCTCTATTTTTTGTTCTTACTTGCGCTGGGCCGCAAAAATGTCAAACTCAAATCGATCAACGGTACCGCTGCTGTCGAGGTCAACCTCACCATAGCTATCACTTTGAGTGAGCCAAGAACCAATCTCACGACGATTTAGCACACCGTTACGGTTCTTGTCCAAAGCACCAAAGCTGGGTAGCGGACCATTAGCAACGCGGCTAATGACGGGGGCAGAAGCCCCTGCGCCCGGGTTTGCATTGGATGCTGCTGCTTGCGCCGCTGGCTGAACGTCTTCTATACGTCGCTCGTCTGCAGACAAAGTCGCCGTTCGACGGTTGCTACTGATAGTGGCTACACCAGAAGAGGGCAAGCTGGTACCGGCTTGAACCCCAGGGTTAGCGTTGCTGCCGGTTGTCGTATTCAATCCCTTAGCTGTTGAGCCTGCCAGCACATCAGGCTGGGTTGGCCAACTGTCCTCGCCAAAGCGCTTTGCATCAGCAACACTATCTGCCGAGATAACCAAACGCCCCGAATCGAGTACAAACGCTGAGGGCGCAACCGCAATTAGCGCATCTTTTATAAGGAAACTACCAACAGACACCACAACGTAGTTCACTTCACCGGACTCTAGATCAAGGGCAAAGTCTTCCACTTTGCCAACATTATCACCGTTGCTGGTGACCACAGCCATACCCAGCCAATCCGACGCCTTGCGCCATTGCGCTGCCTCAAGTTGGGCACTTAGGCCCAGGACAACAACCAACACTAGCGTTTGACACTTGCTCAACATCTCTACTCCTACGACTTGCCTTAAACACTTGATCACGCTGAAACTACTCCCGGTCTGGGTCAATTACCGCGTAGTCCGCAGCAACTTCATTAACCGTGAATATCCCACCTGACCTTTGCATTAGCTGCGGGTCAGCCGCAAGTGCTGCTATACAGCGACCAGAGAAGCGCACGGACTGAGCAACTTCAGGGTCTAACGTTAGCTCACCTGCAGCAACTTGCTCCAAGATAAATTCTGTTTTCACCTTTGAGGGTGATAGTGATAGCGCCGCACAACCATAGTCACGCAACTCATGGGCCATGTCCTGAGCCATGCGATCAACACCCGCCTTGCCTACCCCGTAGGCCGTGTTAAACACGTAGCCAAGCCCAGCGCGCGAAGAGATGTTCACGATCAAACCACCGGGTTGGGTCACCATCAATGGGGCGCCAAAAACCGAAGCCGCATAGTAGCCCCGAAGCCCAACACCACACTGGGTATCCCAGACCGACAGCGGATGCTCCCAGAACCCGCCACTAAACGCCGGTGGATTGGGTATCTCATAAACATTATTCACTAAAATATCGAGCCGACCCTGCTCTTTACCTACTCGCTCAAAGAGCGCGGCTACTTGTGCATCATCGTGATGATCAACCATAACGCCAATGCCCTTGCCACCAAATGCACTCACATTGGCTGCCGTGGCTTCAACGGTGAGCGTTGCTTCCGGATTTTGGGTTATAGAACTTCGACCGGTAATGTAAACGGTCGCTCCAGCTTCGCCTAAACCTTCGGCTATGCCTTTACCTATGCCACGGCTTCCGCCGGTTACTACGGCAACCTTGCCGGTTAGATCGGGTGCTTTCCATTGAGTCATCGTTTGCTTCGCTTAAGTTAGATTTGCATTGTGAGTTTTTGTTGCTGCCACTATCCGACCAATTCTTCCAGCAAGCTAAAGGCACCAAGCGATTCCAATGCGCTGAAGGTATTGCCGATAATTGTCCGCCCTAATGCTTGGCCGCGCTCGTTGCCTAAATCCAAGGTGCCAGAGATCACAACCGCATAGCAGAGCAAATACAAAGCACTGACTCGAAACCGCTCGCGACATTGATCCAGCGGGTAATCCACACCCGCAGCAACCAGTTGTTGATGGTAGTAAGCGACAAGGTCCTCTTGCTCGCGCACCTGCGGCGTTAGGCTTTGGGTGATGAAATAGGCAACATCGTGTTCCGGTGCAGAAGTACAAACTGACTGCCAATCAACCAAAGCCACGTCGCGGCCGCCGCCAGCACCCGGGGTCGAAGCAAAAAAGATATTGTCTAGGCGAACGTCTGCATGGGTTAAACAGACAGGCGATTGACACATCTGTTCGAGCAACTGGGCGACCGCCTCGGGCATCCGTGCTGCAAGCGCGCGTACTGCTACCGGCACCTGCTCACCAAACTGCTCAAGCACAACTGGCCAACCCACGGCGTACCCACCCTTCATGCCTTCACGCTGTGCCTCGTTGTTGTGTGAGCTAAGCTGAGGGAAGTCGCTAGCCGTCCAAGTGGCCGCATGAAAATTCGCCAAAGTGCGAATCACAGACTTCGCATCGGGCAAGCTGCAACCCGCCACTTGATCACCGATCTGCATATTCCCCAAATCTTCTAGCAGCAGAACAAAATCTTGGCTTGCTGGGTCCAGGGCTGAGTAATAACAATCAGGAGCACGCAACTCCACGTGCTGATTCACTTCTTGATAGTACTGCACCTCGCGGCCGTACATATTGTAGACGGCCGCCACATCACGATTGGTTTGCGCTGGTGACGGGAACTTTGCAATGATGGAGTCGGGATGGCCCGGGTCCGTCTGCAACAACAGCCGGGTTACCCAAGCCATGACGCCAGCACCTTCGCTAAAATAGGTGACCTCATAGTCATGGACCGAATAGCCCAGAACCTCGCTCAACCAAGCACTAGATAACTCATCTGGATGGGAAGGAAAGGAATTTTTCACGCGATAAACCTCTGATTTGCGTCAGATTCTAACAGCTAGCGGGCCGCTACCGCGAGTTAGCCGCCCACTACGCTACAGGCTGTGATCAGCAGCAAAATTTAGATGTTGCAGCCTGGTCCTACCGCAAGGTTTCGACGGTGGGTCTTGCTATAATGACCACCATGAACGAGCGCATCGTTATTCCCAGCGTCACCGGCGTTGACCTAGAGCTAGACATTGCAGGCCCCGGTGGCCGCAGCTACGCCTACACCATCGACTGGCACATTCGGGTGTTGCTAGCCATCGCTTGGTGGGCTCTCGGCACCTTCATACTCCATGGCAGCTTAGAGCTCATAGACAGCGACAGCGCCGGTTTTAGCGCCTACAGCTTCACGGTCCTAATCCCCGCAGGTGCACTCTATATGCTCTATCACCCAGTTCTAGAGATACTTATGCGGGGCCGAACGCCCGGCAAACGCATAGCCGGAATTCGCATTGTTAACTTAGCAGGAGAAACCCCTAGCATCGGCGCTTTGTTGATCCGCAACCTGTTGCGACTCCTCGATAGCTTGCCTACCGGTTACATTGTCGGATTGGTTACCACGGTCATCACCAAAAACTCGGTTCGAATCGGCGATTTGGCGGCTGGTACGCTGCTAGTTTACGAAGAGTCAAAAGACACTGGCATGCAGCAACTTCAGTTTGGCCAGCAGAGTGTCGAGCAACACGGCATAGATAATGCAGAGCTCATCGGTGAGCTATTAGCAAGATGGAATGAGCTTGCACCAACCACCCGGAACCAGCTGGCGACCCAATTGCTCACCAAAATTCATGGCCAGCCACCTGCGGCTGTCTCAGACGCTCAGTTACATCAATTGCTGACCGCTAATGCCTCCTAGCCAGAGCAATGCGAACAATTGGGCACGGCAACCCCAACGCTGGTTTGAAGCAAGACTACAACAGTGGCAGACCTTAGAGCGCAACAATGTACAACTAGAGCACGACAAAGCGGTTCCAGAAGCGTTGGTCAGCGCAACCGTTGCCGCCTATCCGGAGTTGGCACGCGATCTAGCAATCGCTAGGCGATTGGCCCCCAAAGGCCAACTGACCACACACTTAGAGCGCCTCTACGCCAATACACACCGGGCAATCTTTCAGCAGCCAAGGCGACTCACAAGCAATCTTAAGCGGTTGTTTCGTCACGAAGTGCCCGCGGTTACCAAGCTCCTACTACCCACCATCTTGGCGGTGACCTTCGGATTTATGTTAGCTGGGCTGGTGGGTTGGTGGTTGGTTGATACCTACCCTGAGCTTGCAAGCCTATTCGCGTCAGAGGCGATGATAAGAACGGTACAAAACGGTGAGCTGTGGACGGACGGGATGCTTAACATCCTCCCCTCCTCTCTTGTCTCTGTTCAAATTTTCACAAACAACATACTGGTTTCTCTTACCGCTATGGCGCTAGGCACTTTATATGGCTTGGGAACCATTTATATCATTGGTCTCAACGGCTTGATGCTGGGCGGCGTGTTTGCCTTCACCGCCCAATATGGCCTTGCCAATCGGTTGTTTGAGTTTGTTTGCGCACACGGCTTTGTTGAGCTCAGCATCATAGCGATTGCCGGCGCTATTGGTTTCCACGCGGGGCGTGCGTTAGCCAGACCTGGGCATCAAACCCGCGTACAAGCATTTCAAGACGCCGTGCGAGATGGGGGTAAGCTAATGGTACTTTGCGTGCTATTTTTGATTGGCGCCGGCGTGATTGAGGGTTACGTTTCTCCAAATCCGGACTTCTCGCTAAACACCCGCCTTATCATCGGCATAGGCTACTGGCTGCTGTTTATCTTCGCGCTGTGCGGTTGGCGGCTACCAAAATTTGGTGCGGCAAACAGCCTAGGCTAAATACGACGCTGCGCTTTAAGCACCGCATATTGCGCAAACAGGTTTCGCTCTAAATCCGCAGGCCGACACAAGATGGTATGCGCGCCCAAGCGCCGCACGCTTTGCGCTCCTAACGACAAGCTGCGCTGATACTCGCTAGCTGCCAGCGACTGGTATACGTCATCGGCCTCTAGTGCGGTTTGACGTGCCACTGTATCCAGATCAGAACCCACCAAACCAACAACCAGCGGCAAATGTTTTGGTGTCCAGGCGGCAATACTTTGCGCCAAGGTACTACGTGTGGTTAATCCATACAGATCGGTTAAGACAATAATCAAGCTCCGGTGTGATACCAGCTGACGCACACATAACGCGGCGCTAAGCAGGTCTGACTCCACCGGTTGAGCTTCCAGTTGGCCCAAAGTGCTGCGGATATTGCGCAACGTCCGTACCCCACGAGCCGGCGCAATAGCGGCCGTTGGCTGATCGGAGGCAACAACCAGCCCCACTTGGTCTTCATACGCTAGTGCATGCTCAGCAAACCTTGCGGTGAGATTTACGTAGTGACCTAACTGAGATAACCCATCTATCTGGGTTCGACTGGTACGGCCCGCATCAATGACAACCACAACGTCTAAATGCTGGTCTTGGGTGCGCAAACGGGTCATCAGCTTTTGCGTGCGCGCCGTTGCCTTCCAATCCACCTGGTCACGCGCGTCACCTGGAACGTACTCGCGCAGCTGGTGAAGTTCATAGCCGGACCCAACCTTAGCTTGGCTTGCCCCCTGCGCCGTTTTGCCAGGCACTGCAGCACGACCACCCATGAGATCGGGCACAACGGTAAGCGTTGCGTCTAAGGGTTGTTGCACGGACCACCAACTTAAACCTAGCGCGCCGCGCACTTGCATAGGCAAGCTATGCCAAGCGTGTTCACCCAATTGAGTCGCTCGCAGCTTAACTTCATGCTCAACCAAACTTCGTTTGGGTACATCCAATGCCTGGGTACCGCGATCCGCATGCATGCTAAATGGTAGCGCGTTGGCAACCATCAATTGGACCGGCCGCGCCGATGCGTTATGGAGCTCTAGGTTTAAAGTCTCATCCCGTCCCAAGCGCAGTTTGCCAGTGCCAGCCTGCAATCCGACCCGAAAAGGCAGGCTTCGTGCACGCAACCACTCATACAAAAATCCTAGCAACGTCACAAAGCAAGCCACACGCCACCAGGGTACCGCTTCCGGCGGGCTCCACTGATGTACAACGCCCATCAAGCAAATGAGCGCAATGATCCCGAAGCTTAGGGGGGTAAGGTTCACTAGCTTCCAGGTACCGCTACCGAATCCAGCAGGCGATTCATCACGTCCAGCGGATCAAGGCCTTCAATTGCTGCTTCCGGAGTGAGCAACAAACGATGGGCAACCACCCAAGGGGCTACTTTGCGAACATCATCTGGGATCACGTAGTCACCGCCCCGCAATGCCGCGACTATTCGAGCACATCGCGCCAAGGCCAACGCGCCACGCGTAGACAACCCCAAGTTCACGCTAGAGCTGCTACGTGTTGCAGCGGCGATATCGAGCACATAGCCCAAAAGTTCTGGTGCCAAGTGCACTTCTCTTAGCTCAGCTCGGGCCTGCTGCAATGCATCCGTTGCCAGCACTGCAGTACGCTGCAACTCACTGGCATGGCTTGCCTCAGGCAAGTTGTAGGCTTCTAAGACCTTGGCTTCGGCCGTTTTGTCTGGGTAGGTCATGGACACGCAGAGCATAAAGCGGTCAAGCTGAGACTCAGGCAAGGGGTAGGTTCCCTCGAATTCCCGAGGGTTTTGCGTTGCAATCACCAAAAAATTGTCGCTGAGCGCAAAGGATTCTCGATCCACACTCACCTGACGTTCTTCCATGGCCTCAAGCAACGCGGACTGAGTTTTTGGTCCGGCGCGGTTGATTTCATCCACCAACACCACATCAGCAAATAAGGGGCCTTGCTGAAACTCAAATTGTTGGTTGCCCGCGTTAAAGACATGCACCCCGGTCATATCCGTGGGCAGCAAATCTGCCGTGCCTTGAATCCGTTTGAACTCTCCCCCAAGCACGCTGGCAAAGGTTTTGCTCAACAGGGTTTTACCCAAGCCCGGAGGCCCTTCAAGCAGCACGTGGCCACGACCGATTAGAGCCACCGCTAAAGCCTCGACGACGTCCTGCGCGCCAAAAATCACTTGGCCCAACTGTTCTTGCAAATGTTGGGCAATACCCTTCGTCTGATCTGTCATCCGATTAGCTTTCTCATGTGTTGGAGTTGATTGTGTAGCTCTTGCAAATTGACCGCTTCACCGCGCTGCGCTTGCCCATGCAGTAGCTGCAAATCTGCAGCTAACGTTGGATCTACCGTTGGCAAGGCTATCAGGCGCTGCCAAATTTCTGCTGAGTTCTTGCTAGCCCCGCGGCCCGCATCACCGCCAAACACGCGTTGATCCAGCTCACCAAACCAGCGATCAAAGATCAATAGCGCTGTATCTGCTGGTGCTAACTTGCGGGACATGAAGCCGCCAACCGCTGCTATGTACTGGCCTTGCCGTGGGGAGTTGTCGGTTGGTACAACCGGCGCCAAACGGTTGTTGGTTCCAACTAGGTAAATCAACCAAAAACCCAGCAAAAATAATAGGCTGAACCCTAGACGTGGATCTTTGTAAAAGGCGGCGGGATCGTAAAGAACCGATAAACCTTGATGCAGATCGTCCACAATAAACTGGCCATTAGATCCTAAATGCCAGGCTACAATATTGGTCAACAATTGCGCATTGCCACCTGAACCCAAGCTGCGATTACTAAAGAGTCCGCTAACCGCACTGACCAGTACACGCCCTTGACCTTGCTGCAGCTCCCATAAAGCAGCCTGTTGGGTACCACTTTCTACTGCAAGGTTAAGCACCAACTGCGCCGGCTGTGCAGAAACCTCTTCTTGCACATCTGCATCGAAACCGACTAAAGCTTCACCGTCATCTACCGTGCAGGGTGCACAAGGTTCAACAATTCGCCACTTAGAACTACCGCTATCTGAAACGCTTTGCAGGTCATCTACCATCCGCAGCAGTGGATGTACGCCACCACTGCCGCCCTCAGCCGCGCTTGGACTCAGCACAATGGTTTGCGATGTAAACAGCCGTTCAATATCGTTTAAGGTCATACCCTCTTCCGGCTCGTCTTGCTCAAGCACCTCGAAACGTAGCTGAGTGAGGTCCTCTAGGTCATCAAAAAGCCTGGAAGCGTTCACACCGGATGTCCAATTTGGTGTGTCGTTGAGCGCCGCGAACAAGAGCAAAGTATTGCCTTCAGCTATCCAGCGCCTGAGCTGCTCCACCTCCCGCGAACGCAAAGCATTTTCTACCGGCAGGGTTATCATCAAGATGTTGCCGGTACTGCTAAAACGATCTAACTCGGTCAAACGTTCTCGTAGGCTGACGACCGGTACCCGGCTACGCTCCAACCACTGGAACATCGCATAGTAGCCTTGCGGGTTACGCTGCTCGGTGTTGGGTTTGCCTAACGCCGGTTGACCACTAGGCTGGAAGAACAGGCCAATGCCAACCAACAACGCACACAGAGCCCCCAGTAGGGTGATAAGCCTATCGTTCATCACGCTTATCCGAGTCGGTTGCAGCGTCTGGTGCAACCAGCTGCTTCCCAGCTGCCAGCAAGGGCTCAACGTCTTCTGGTGAGACCTGCCAATCGCCGTAGGTAGAACGCTCAGCTGCCAGGGCAATATCAGCTAGCGGCTTACCCAATTCACCGAGCGTTGGCGCTTGCCGCAACAGATCTTGATGCGTGCGACCTACCTGCCGCGGGACTAACGCCCGCTGCTGCAATGTATGCACCACAATGTGCAGCAACAAACCGGGCTGCTCTTGGAGGGGGTAGCTAGACACTTGCGCCAGTGTAGGTAAATCGGCAATGACGCTGGCACCAAAACCTACACCCTGCACGCCGGGCTCGTGGGCCATGGCTCGACTGCGATACAGCTGCAACAGTTCATTGCCAACAATCCCTAACGCTAGCAACACACAAGCGCCAACCGATAGGCCAAGCAACCAGTCCGCAAAGGTCTCCGGCAGCTGCCAGTCTTTGAGCCATGCTGGCATTTCCGCCGAATCATTGCCTAACCATGCGCGCAGCCATTTCCAGAATCGATCCCAAAGGCTCAAATCTGGCGCAATTTCAACAGGCAGTTCAGCCAGAACCCGATCTAGCGTTGGCATCAGCAAATCGGGTTGCTGCTGTGGCACGTCATACTCTGAACGCCAGCGCGCCAACTGAACTCGGCATTGCTGCAAATCGATGACCGAAAGGTTGGCCGCCTCACAGCCGGCCTCCAATTCGGACCAACTAAGGCTTACCGCAGTTGGGCCTTGCGCCTGAGAAGGCGAGCTGGCTAGGCCACCCATGATGAACGCAACAATCACCAACGCCCACCACAACGAGTTACCTCTAACCGTTGCGGTAGTTCTAAGCGCTCTTGTTAACACAACAAGAAAAGATTAATCGCTCGAGCTCCCCGAGCATGGGAACCTAAAGCTCCGCGCCAATACGTTCCGCAAGATCTGCACCGCTATGTCGTAGCTTTAAATCGTTGAACGCCGCCATGATAAAGGTATAAAACAAAGGCGACAGCACCGCGGTAATCAGCGGCAACACCACAAAATTTAGTATCGGGCTAGACTGGACGCTCTCAGGATTGATGCCATCACTACCGGCCGCCGCTGCAAAGCCACTGATCATTGCGACCAAGATCATCCCGACCATAAAAATAAAAGTGCCCACACCGACCACAGCCGCAGTACGCCACCAATTCCCCCATACCAAGTTGTGACTGTATTTCAACGCAGCAACAGGCCCTAGATTGTCGGTTACTACCGCGTATACACCAAACAACAAGGTCAAACTCAAGATGATGCCAGGAATTATTAGCGCTAAGGTCCCCAAAAATATGGCTATTGTGTAGAACAACCCGCAAAGCACCAACGGGAAGAAACGTTGCAAACCAACAGCAAATGCCTGGCTCATGGATAAGGATTGGTTATTCGCTACAGCGTGGATCATCGCAATGATGGCGCCGTAAATCACTGCAGAGACAAGCATTGCCAGCACAAAAGCTACGCCCACGCCCGCCGTAAACTGGCCAAAGGGATCGGCTGGATCCGCCGTACCGCTGAGCATCATACTTGGAATCTGGCC
>CALHVX010000019.1 GCA_938036875.1 uncultured Pseudomonadales bacterium | reverse complement strand
CCAACGAGCTAGCTCCCTTGGCGAAAAATCGCGCAAACTTTGCTAAGCAGAAAGAGAGCATCTACGGCGAGAACGCCGCGCTAAATTATCCCCATGGTCCAGCGCATATGTTGAAGAACGCCGCGCAGTTTCATCATTAGGCGGAGGCTTTTATGGCAGAGCTAGTATTTATGGTCCAAGGCTCAGGATCAGATCCTTACGAAGTGGTGTTTTTACGTAAAGAGACCAAGGTAAACGCGTTGTGTACTTGCCAAGCCGGGCAAAACGGGCAGCACTGCAAGCACCGTATCTCCTTGTTGCAAGGGGATTCCAAAGCGGCCTTAGAAGCCACACCAGAACAAATGGCGCAGTTGCAGGAGTGGTTAGTCGGGAGCAACCTTGAGGCCCCACTAGCAAAGCTTGCAGTTGCAGAAGCGGAAAAAGATAAAGCCAAGAAAAAAGCCGATGTTATGGCGGCCAAAAAAGCGCTAGCGCGCGCCATGCGCTGATCATTGTTCCAACAACAGGAGAAAGGGTATGTGGAGTCGACGACAATTTTTAGCCGCAGCAGCCGCGACCGCCGGCGTTGCTGCAACGGGCCTGAGTGCATTGGTTCACGCGAACCATCATAAGCTCAGCAAAAGCCTACCCGCGGGTACCGAAGCTAGTCCACTGATTTACATCAGCCCGCTGCAGTCCAATGGCGCGCTCAGCAGTTGCCAAGCAGAAGTTTGGTTTGCGGCGCTAGGGCAGCACCTTTATGTGGTGACCGATAACAACGCTTGGCGTGCCCAAGCGGTCCGCCAAGGGCTAACCCAGGCACGCATTTGGGTGGGTGACGTTGGTTTGTGGCAACGTTCAAAGGGTAAGTATCTAGAGCTTCCACAAATGGATGCCGTTGGTGCACTCACCGTTGATCCTACGGAGCATCTTCCCGTGCTGCAGCACATGGGCCGCAAGTACGCCGATGAGTGGGACAACTGGGGCCCGAAGTTTCACAACGGCTTGATCAACGGCAAGCGGGTTATGTTGCGTTACAGCCAGGTTTAGGCGGGTAACTTATAGACCTAGCACCAGCTTAGCCATAATGTTGCGTTGCACTTCATTGCTACCACCGGCAATGGATGAGGCGCGTAGGTTGAAGTAACGCGGAAAAGCCACGATGCCGTTTGCGGGTCCTATTGCGGCGACATTTTGCCCAGGGTCTCGTGCTTCGGGTTGGTGTACCAAGGCTGCGTAGTCGATGGCTTCAACCGCCAACTCCGTTAAGCGTTGTTGCATATTGGCGCCTAAGGTTTTCATGATTGAAGATTCCGCCCCGGGGTTTTCCCCTTTGGATAGTGCTGCCATGATACGAAATTCACTGAAGAGCATAGCTTCCAGTGCAACTTCTGCTTCCAACAGCTTAACCTCAAACTCGGGTTGTGCTGAAAGCGGTTCGCCATAGCCATCGCTGGCTTGGCCCGCAAGCTCTCGCACTCGGCTTAGTGCGGTTTGCATTCCAGCGGCACCGCCACCACCGCGCTCAAACTCAAGCAAGTATTTAGCAACCGTCCAACCTTGGTTCTCTTGGCCAACCACATTGGCTTTGGGCACCCGTACGTTGTCGAAGAACACTTGGTTCACTTCGTGGGTGCCGCTAGCAAAAACGATGGGTTCAACGCTGATGCCTTGGGTATCCATGTCCAGCAACAAAAAGGTGATACCTTGCTGAGGTTTGCCGCTGTTGTCTGTGCGCACCAAGAGAAACATGCGGTTGGCGTAGTGTGCGTGGGTTGTCCAGATCTTTGTGCCGTTGAGCCGGTAGTGATCACCGTCACTGATCGCGTTGAGTTGCAACGCGGCCAAATCCGAGCCTGAGCTAGGTTCGCTATAGCCTTGGCACCAATAGTCTTCGCCGGACAAAATGCGCGGTAGGTATTGCGCTTGTTGCTCTGGCGAGCCGTGCCCAATCAACATAGGGCCGCACATGCCCAAACCCATGGGTGCCAGGCTTGGTGCACCAGCCCGTGTTAGCTCCGTGGTCCAAATGTAACGCTGGGCTAAGTCCCAACCGGTGCCACCAAACTCCTTTGGCCAGCTGGGGGCAATCCAGCCTTGCTGGTGCAAGATGCGGTGCCACTGGATGTTGTACTCGTAGTCTAAGAAGATGCCGGGGCAGCATTGCTGGGCGCGCTTCAATTCCGGCGTCAATGCGCGGCTTAAGAAGGTTTGGACCTCTTCACGAAAGGTTTCGTGGCTAGCGCTAAAAGCGGTGTGCATGGGTTGTTGCCCCGGTTTGTGTTTTCAGATTAAGACAAGAGTGTGCGTACCTGTTGTTCTAACTCAAATACATGGGCATCGTCCACCTCTAGCGTGCGCAGTGCATCCGCCAGCTCGAATAGATATTCGGTGTTGGGACCGCTAGGCCCGATGCTGTTGGCAATTTGCGCACTTAACGCGGCTAGCGGAGCCGGACCTAGATAGGCAAAGTTATCGGGTGTTGCAACGTAAGTAATGGTGTTGAGCTGCCTTTGGGTTGGTGTGGTAGCGCAAAGCTCTAGGCGTTCGTAGCCATTTTTTTCTCGGTGATCCAAGGCATCAAATATCTTGTGCGCGGCATCAGCAGACAGTCGGTAGGCAACGCCGGTGCAGGTCTGCGTTGAATCTTCGATTAGGGTCACCACGCGCCCAGGTTCGTCGGGTGTACCGCGATGGTCGTGGGAGCCTTGCCAGAATCGTCGGGTCCAACCGGCAACCGATGCGGTTTGGCGCTCTAGATAGTCAAAGTCTGGCCGCCAAATGAGCGACCCGTAACCGAATATCCAAATGTCTTGCGCGCTCATAGTCGTTGGGGACTAACTCAGTCCTTGAGAGATCTCAAAAGCGTGCTTCGTTGCTTTCTGTAGGTCAGGACTGGTCAGAAAGTCATACGCGGTTAGCGCCATGGATTTTGCGCCATCTAGCGCAGCTAAATCACCCATCTCGGAGCCCGACCACTTGGTGAACTCTGGATTGTGAATCACCACTTGCGGTGGCGCGCACGCCAGCATGGGGTGAATAGACGGCAGACGTTGGCTGACGTTACCCATATCGGTGCTACCGCTACCGCCGAGCTTTTCGACCGGGTAGAACTCACGGCCGAGCGCTTCACCGTGCGCTTGAAAACGCTCTGCTAGGGGCCAATTGGTATTGATGTCCAAATAGTCAACGCCGGCCCAGTTCACTTCAACCGTGCAGCCGCTGCCGGTTGCGCCAGCCTCAAAGCAGGCCTGTACTCGTGGTTTTAGGCGCTCTAGCGCCGCAGCATCTTTTGCGCGTACGTAGAAATCGCCCGCGGCGCGCTCGGGCACGATATTGGGTGCTTGCCCGCCGTCGGTCACAATGCCGTGGATGCGTTCGCCGTCGCGTATGTGTTGGCGCAGGTTAGAAATGGATTGGTAAGCGAGCAACAATCCGTCGAGCGCGTTAATGCCTCGGTGGGGCATGGCGGAGGCGTGTGCCGAGCGGCCGTGGTAGATAACCTCTACCTCAGCGATGCAGATGCTTGGCATAGTGGTGAGGTTAACGCCGCTTGGATGGATCATCATGGCGGCATCAACACCTTCAAAGGCGCCAGCGCGAGCCATGAGCTCTTTGCCGCCGCCTTTTTCTTCAGCGGGTGTGCCGATGAGTCGCACGGTTCCTGGGAAGTTGTTGCCAGTAGCGGCCAAGGCCAGCGTTGCCCCTAGGGCAGCAGTGGCAATTAGGTTGTGTCCGCACGCATGCCCAATGCCGGGCAGAGCGTCATACTCAGCCAGAATGGCTACGGTGGGGCCTGGGCTGTTGCCTTTGAGCTGCGCTTCAAATGCGGTTGGTAGCGTAAATACCCCGGCCTCAACCTCTAGGCCATGACTGGTTAGTGAATCGCACAAGGTTTTACAGGCGAACACCTCTTCGAAGGCCAGCTCAGGGTTGGCGTGCAGACTATGTGAAACTTCCAGCAATGATTCTGCGTGTTTATCTACTGCGTCGATGATTTCTAGGTGTTTAGCTTGGTGGTTAGACTGTGACATGTTTCGCTCGCTATCTGGATGACCCGATTGTAGCCCAAACTTGCGTTGGCAAGGCGCTGGAGTATGGTGTTGGTGAGAATATCAGACAATGATCTTAGACAACGAAGAGGGGATGAATATGGCTTACGACTACAACTTGCTAAGCGTGGTGGTCAAGCACCGCGTTGCCACGGTAACGATCAGCAACCCACCCATGAACGTGATTACGCCAGCGTTGTATGCGGAGCTAGCGGCGCTGTCGTCTGAGCTGAAAGCGGATGATGGTCTGTCAGTGGTGGTCTTGAAAAGCGCTGACCCGGATTTTTTCTTGGCGCATTTTGACGTCAGCGCCATTTTGAATTTTCCCATCGACACTCCCGCTGAACGCGACAATGAGCTCAACGATTACCACCAGATGTGCGAACGCTTTCGGACCATGGATAAGGTCACCATTGCCCAAATTGAAGGTCGGGTGGGTGGCGGTGGCAGCGAGTTAGCCTCTAGCTGCGACATGCGCTTTGGTGTGATTGGCAAAACTAAGATCAACCAGATGGAGGTACCTTTAGGTATCTTGCCTGGTGGTACGGGTACCCAACGCTTACCACGCTTGGTTGGCTTTGGTCGTGCCATGGAGATTGTGTTGGGTGGTGATGACTTAGATGCAGAGACGGCGGAGCGCTGGGGTTACCTCAACCGTATTTTTGCGGCCGATAAAATCGATGCGCATGTATCCAAGTTGGCAGCGCGCATTGCTTCTTTTCCGGTTGAGGCGGTTCGCCTAGCCAAGCAAGCGGTGAACGGTGCAGAGCAACCCCTGCACGAAGGCATGAACGATGAAGCCTACTTGTTTCAACGTTTGCTGCGCACAGACGGTGCGCAACGTAACATGCGCAAGTTCCTAGAGCTCGGTGGGCAAACCCGAGAGCCAGAGATGCGTATGGGTGAGCTTTGTGCTGAACTTGGCGAGCCTCAAGACTAACGACAAAACGATGGGAAGGTTAGGTTAAGCAATGCGTACTGAAGAAGAGATGGTGGCCTATGCGTTGGAAGCAGAGCCAGAATTACTGCCTTATCTACCAGAGCTGTTGGCCGATCTAGAAGAGTTAGGCAGCGATGCAGAGCTGATCACCGAGACCATTGGCAAGCTTGGGTTGCCTGCTGACGCTAAGGTGATCGATCTAGGTTGCGGTAAAGGAGCGGTGGCAGTGGAAATTGCCACCGAGCTTGGATTGAATGTCTTGGGTATAGATCTGTTTGAACCTTTTGTCACCCATGGCCAAAATTTAGCGACTGAAGAGGGTGTGGCCGATCGCTGCCAGTTCTTGCAAGGTGATATCGCTAAGTTGGCCGGCACGCTGGACCCGGTTGACCTGGTTGTTTTTGCAGCCCTTGGTGATGTCATCGGTCGGCTGGATGAAACCGTTGCCATTATTCGGCGTTACGTAAAGCCGGGTGGTTATCTAGTGATCAGCGATGCCTTTGTACAAGACGATGGCTCTGCAGATTTTCCTGGTTTTGAGCAATACGCGAAGCACAAAGAAACGCTGGCGCGGCTAACCAGCCAAGGTGATAAGTTGGTGTCTGAAGTGTTGCCCGAGCTGGACGAAGAGCAAGAAGACGACGAGGGCGCCATGATCGCCGGGCGTGCCACCATGCTTGCGCTGAAACACCCGGATATGGGGGATGCCTTTATGGAGTTCGCCGCTATGCAGTCCTCAGAGAATCATTTCATTGAAGATAATCTGGTGGATGCGATTTGGGTGTTGCAGCGAGGTTGAAGCCCGCAACAAATTTACCCGAGCTCTGACAGGGCTTGTCTGTGCTATTTGTTGTTTCTGTGCTTCGCTGATGGGTCTGTATAGTCAGGTTTTCAGGATGACCGGCTAGCCAAGCTGGTCTTGAAGGAGGCGAACATGGGAAAAGTAATTTCCGGCGTTCTGCTTGGCGCTTTGTGTGGCGGGCTGCTCACAGCGGGTGTGTTGCTCGGACCCTTCGCAGGTTCAGTAGCGAATCTCCAGAATGGCGCAAACTCGATTGATTCAAAGGGCCGCAAGAGCCAGTTAGGTTTAGAGGATCACGCGCAAGTCGACAGTCGAGAGGATCAACGACGCGAGCTGCAACATCTGCTCGACAGTTTAGAAAAAGGGTCGGACAGTAGTCCAGCTGCTAAAGCACGACTGCAACGCGTACTCAGCGATCTGGTTTGGTTTGATCCCATCGCCACCGCTGTACAGATTTTCAATGCCACGTCGCGACATAAACAACCTGTCTTACGTCAGTTTTTGAGGCTCTGGGTCGACAGCCGAGGCATCGAGTTGGTTCACGATTTGCCCGCTGCCTGGCTTGAGACGCATCCGCAGTTATACCGTGAAGTATTTCAAACGCTTGTCCACTCGAACCCTCAGGCGATGCTGCCGCACATCATGGCGCTAGCTTCCTCAGATTTGCGTGTCTTTCTTCTGGCTAGCGTTGCCCACAAGCTGGACGCAAAAAAGATGCCTGACTTGTTTTTGTCACTTGCACAACTTAACGACAGCGAGATTGGTCGATTGTTAGCCTGGGACTCCATGGAGCTGGCAAGCAAAGCGCCCCGTCAGCTGCTGGCTTGGTCGAACAGGCTAAATGAACCCCATCGGCGTTTGGCTGCGCAGGCGGCACTTGAGGGTCTTGCCCGGGTTGATCCCAAGGCCGCATTAGCGCTTGTTGATGCTCAGTCGACGCGTAGCAAGCGCCGTATTATTGGTTTGGCATTACAACAGCTTGCGGCCACTGAACCACACCTCGCTGCCGCAGAAGCTGAAAGTCGAGGAAAACATTTCGCCGAAGTCGCAAAGATATGGGCCAACCGTGATCCGATCGCTGCGATTCGGTGGTTGATCGAGCGTACACCGGAGGCCCGAAACTCTTCTCATGATCCATTGATGAGCATTGCGAGCAGTTGGAGCGGACGCGACTTGGATGCTGCACTGGCGTTTGCCGAGACGCTACCTGCGGATCTCCGCGGAGGTTGGGCCAGTGCAATTGCTGCCCAACTCGCGGTCAGTGACCCGGATCGGCTCGAAACCCTAGCGCAAACGCTCTCAGATACTCCCTACGCCGCTAAAATGTTTGCGCGGTTGGCGTTTCAGCGCTACGACGCAGACCCGGAGGGGACAATAAGTCAGGTTCTTAGTCTTAGCCCCGCGATACGTGACGAACCGCTCTCATCACTAATTGTTCAAGCAATGGTCCGCAGTCCTGAATCAGCGGCGGGATTGCTTCATGAAATTGCCGATGAAGAAAAGCGTATGGATGCTCTTCGCACCGTGCTTTGGCGCTGGGCTCGGTCGGAGGACGGGGCTATGCAGCGTTGGCTTGCCAGCAAAGCCAGCCCTTCTTTGCGTGATGAGGCATACGCTACTTTGGCTGCCGATCAACCGAAATTGCTCCCATGGATCAAAGATCGGGAGTTGCGGGTTGCAACCTACCTGGGGATTACGCACGGGTCTCGATCAACAGCTGGGGTACGCAAACTGCTGGAGCAAATCAAGTTAAGCGAGGCGCAGTGGGAATCCCTGGATAGTGCGGCAGCAGAGGCGGCTAAATAACCTTGGCGGTCTGTGTCGCCTCAGAATAAGCTGGTAAAAAGGCGGCGTATTGCAGGCGCAAATCAATTCACCCCACGATGTAGGTTCACAAAAGTCGCAACGTTGTTCAGCGCAACGTCCGCTTCGGGTAACTCAGGGAATGCCTGAAACACGTGAACCATCTTCGGCCAAACTTGTAGTGTGACATCCCCACCTTGAGCATGTGCTTTGTTGGCGTAACGCTGTGAGTCGCCGTACAACATTTCATCTCGGCTGGCTTGCAACAGGGTTGGCGGCAGGCCCGATAGCTTTCCTAACAATGGTGATAAGACGGGCGCGTTGGGCGGTGCTCCGCCGGTTAACCGTGCGCCGATGTGCAGCACAAACTTTGGGATACCTAGTACACGCCCTAACGAAGGCCCAAGAAAGGGGTCTGTTTTGAGGTTGGCCTTCCAAGTCGGGCTGCTGAAAGTGGAGTCGGTAGCAGGCGCAAATGCAATAGCGCCGTTGGCCGCCTTTAAGCCTTGGTCGCGCGCCCAAGCGATGACGGACAAGGTTAGGTTCCCACCAGCGGAATCCCCAGCAACAAATAGTGAGGACGGTGAGCCGGCACCGTTGGGGCCGTTGCCCAGTATCCACCGATAGGCGGTTTGGGCGTCTTCATGACAAGCCAGCATTTTATGTTCTGGCATCATGCGGTAGTCGATGGCGAGTACGGCCATGCCGCAGCGTTGTGATAGCTCGTTAGTGAGATGCCGGTGGCTGCGTGGGCTACCCACGCGAAACGCACCACCATGTAGATACAACAAGCGCGCATCTGGGTCAGCACCCTCGGCCAGAACCCATTCACCCGGAACACCATTCACATCGGTTGGAATTATCTTGGCATCCACCTCGCGATAGAACAGGTTTTCCATACGTTCTCGAGCATCGGCGGTGTTTATTGCCGGCTTGCTGTTAAAATCGGCTAGCTTGGCTACAACAGCCTGATGGGCATCGCTCACTTCACTATCCGCCATCAGTGGGGCGGTTAGAGGGGCATCGTACTGGCTATGGTCGGGTGCTCGGTAGCGTAGCGCCAAAAAGAGGGTAAGCCCTAGCAATACTAAAAGGAGGGTGGCAAATATCGTCATTGGGTTTAGCCTGCAGTGAGCAAGGCTAAACCTTAGCGGTTGGGGTGAAGGCGAGCAAATCGGGTTGCTCCCCTTTTTCTAGAGGATCTAAACGATGCGCGAGCCGGTTTTGCCCCAGTAGCTGTCTTTGAGCAAACGCTTGTAGAGTTTGCCTGTTGGCAGTCGAGGTAGTTCGTCGAGAAAGTCGATGGACTTGGGGCATTTGTAGTGCGCTATGTGCTCTCGAGCGTAGCCCAGCAAAGTCTCTGCTAGGGCATCATCCGCAGCAACCCCAGGCATGACTTGAACCACCGCTTTTACGGCTTCCCCCATCTCTTCATCCGGCACGCCAATCACCGCCACGTCTGCAACCGCATCGTGCATGATCATCGCATCCTCAATTTCTTGAGGGTAAATGTTCACACCACCCGAGATAATCATGAAGGTGGCACGGTCGGTTAGATACAGATAACCGTCTTCGTCTACGTAGCCTACATCCCCAAGTGCCGACCAGTTGGGGTGTTGGGGATGTTGTGCATCTTTGGTTTTTTCCGCCGCCTTGTGATAGCTGAACGACATCTCTGGCAGGGCAAAGTACACAACCCCAGCTTCACCTGTGGGTAGCTCGTTGCCTTCTTCATCGCAAATGTGCAGCTCACCTAAGATCGGTTTACCCACAGTCCCTGGATGGCTGAGCCATTCTTCCGGACCACAGTGGGTAAACCCGTTGAGCTCGGTGCCGGCGTAGTATTCGTAGATGATGGGTCCCCACCAATCAAACATTTGTTGC
The DNA here is from genome assembly GCA_938036875.1 of uncultured Pseudomonadales bacterium. GTDB lineage: Bacteria > Pseudomonadota > Gammaproteobacteria > Pseudomonadales > Azotimanducaceae > CALHVX01. Next base: position 2,063 of record CALHVX010000019.1, on the reverse strand, counting down.
TTGATACCAGCCGGACAGGGGGCAGCGGCATGGATAGCCACCTTGTGGCTCGATAGGTCATACCCTGTGCGTTCTTCCGCCGGCACCTTTAACATGCGGGTGAACATGGTTGGAACCCACTGGCTATGGGTGACCTTATGTTCTTGTATTGCCGCAAGAGCCCCCATCTCATCAAAACGTTGCATCATCACAACGGTGCCACCTAGCGCTAACGTCGAGGTGCAAAAGCTGATTGGGGCGGAGTGGTAGAGCGGTGCTGGTGATAAGTAAACCGTATTGGTATCGAAGCCCCACAGCGCTTGTTGCAAACCGCCAACAGCGCCGGTGTCCTCATGAATTTTGGTGCCAGTGAGCGGGCGGTAGATGCCTTTGGGGCGGCCCGTGGTACCAGAGCTATACAGCATGAACTGCCCGGCGGGCTCATCCGCTAGATTTTCGGCCGGGTAGCTTGCAATGCTGTCTTCATAGCTTTGGTAGCCATCGATGGTGCCATCTGACATTAACCAAGTGTGACAGTTGGGCGCAAAGTTGGGGAGGGTGGCTGCAATCTCACTCAAATGCTTAGACGTCACCAACGCTTGTGCTTCGCAATCGTCGATGATGTAGCCCGCTTCTTCGTCTGTTAGGTAGCGGTTCACCGTGGTGATATACAAACCCGAACGCATGGCTGCCCAAACAATTTCAAAGTAGCGCAAATTGTTTTCCATGAAGATGGCCATGTGATCTCCGGGCCGTAAGCCTTTTGACCACAACAGCTGCGCCAACTGGTTGGAGCGTGCGTTTAGCTCACCAAAGGTTATCTGCTCGCCAGAGGTGGCGTGAACCACAGCAGGCTTGTCTGGAAATTGTGTTGCCCAAGTACCGGGATAGCTCATGTGGGTTGTCCTCTCTCTTGTTTTTCTCTTGCTGTTTATGAGGCAGGTGAATTCAGCCGCGCGCAATCGGCCATCAAGCGAATGGCTTGCTCATCGCCTGAAATGGTCAGGCCGCTAACGCCAGCATTTTCCCAGGCCTTGAAGCGTTGCTTGATGCGATCTGGTGGTCCGATCAAGGCGCCTTCGTCAACAAACTCATCGGGTACCGCAGCAATGGCTTCATCTTTGCGCTTGGCCAGATACAGCTCTTGAATTTTTGCGGCTGCATCGCCGTAACCGCGACGCACCATCATCTCATTGTGGAAGTTTTTGCTTTTGTGCCCCATGCCGCCGACATACAACGCGATGCCTGGCTTCAGCCTATCCAGGGCCCCTTGTACATTGTCGGTGACCTGCACTTGGGTCATGGCTTGGCGTTCAAACTGATCGGGCGTTTTGCCACCGCGCGCGAGCCCCTCGTTGATCCAGGTGTCGTAGAGTTTGGCTGACTCCGGTACATAACCGAGGGGCAGCCAGCCGTCTGCAATCTCGGCGGTGAGACGCACGGTGGACTCCATGCCGGTACCTAACCAAATGGGGATATCGGGATTCATATGCAGGATAGACTTGAGCGGCTTGCCGATACCGAGAGAGCCTTCGCCGTGGAAGGGTAGTTGGATCTCTTTACCGTCGTGGGTCACCGGCTCTTCGCGCGCCCAGATCTTCTTCATGATGCTGACGTAGTCTTTGAGGCGGTAGTAAGGCTTGCCCCAAGGTTGGCCATACCAGCCCTCAACAATTTGTGGGCCGGATACGCCGATACCACAAATCACCCGATTGCCGCCGGCCAGCTGATCTAGGGTGGCCATGGCCATAGCGGCGTTGGCTGGCGTGCGACCAGCAAGCTGCAAAACGGCAGTACCCAGGCGAATACGGTCGGTGTGTGCGGCGATAAAGGCCAGCGGGGTGATAGCGTCGCTACCGTAAGCTTCGGCTGTCCAGACCGAGTCGTAACCCAAGCGTTCCGCTAACTTTACGTTATCCAGCGGTATTTTTAGGTTTGCCCCGCTATAGCCCAGCATCAATCCTAGCTTCATCGTCCCACCCCATTTGCGACAGTATTGAGCTAAATCTTATGCTGTTTGACCCAGGGCTGGCCAGTGGCAGATTTGATAGGGCGGTTAGTCGTTGATGGTCTCAGCTAACTCA
>CALHVX010000018.1 GCA_938036875.1 uncultured Pseudomonadales bacterium | reverse complement strand
CACGACGTTAAGCGTAAAACCGTGGCGGGCGTGGTAGCACCAGGCAATCTTGCCAATATGGAGCCGCTAATTCGCGAACGCACCCGCAAGGTGTTGGATGCACTACCTGAAGACGAGACCTTTGACTGGGTAGACACCGTGTCTATCGAACTGACCACCATGATGTTAGCCACATTGTTCGACTTCCCGTTCGAAGAGCGACGTAAGCTAACCCGTTGGTCAGACATCACCTTTGCTGTGCCGCAAAAAGGCGGTTTGGTTGAAACTACAGAGCAACGACGCGACGAGTTGCTGGAATGCCTGGAGCGCTTCACCCTGCTGTGGAACGAACGCAAAGAAAACCCGGGTGACGACCTTATCTCCATGCTCGCGCACGGCGAAGATACCCACGACATGCCGCCCATGGAATACCTGGGCAATTTATTGCTGCTGATTGTTGGCGGCAACGACACCACCCGCAACAGCATGTCTGGCAGCGTCTACGCTCTGAACAAGTTCCCCGAGCAGTACGCCAAGCTCAAAGCGGACCCAGCGTTAATTCCCAAAATGGTTGCTGAACTAATCCGCTGGCAAACACCCCTGGCTTATATGCGCCGAACCGCTAACAAAGATATCGAAGTGGGCGGCAAGCAAATGAAGAAAGGTGATCAAGTGTTGATGTGGTACATCTCGGGTAACCGCGATGAGTCCGTCTTCACCGATGCAGAAACGCTCGACATAGACCGGCCCAATGCTCGGCAGCACCTGTCCTTCGGGTTTGGTATTCACCGCTGCATGGGTAACCGTCTAGCCGAGCTGCAACTCAAAATTCTTTGGGAAGAGATATTGGAGCGTTTCGAGAACATCGAAGTGCAGGCAGAGCCTAGCCGGACCTTCTCGTCTTTTGTGAAGGGTTATACGCACTTGCCTGTTAAGGTTACTCGTAAGAAAGCCTAGGCGCTTGCTTGGGTTTGTTTGTCGCTAGTCGGGGGTTCCTCGGATGGCTTCTAACTAGAGGCTTTCCGACCCCATGACATTTAGTTTTACTCCACAGGGCCACGGGAGTGATGGCTTAATGGTGGCGATTCCCATGCTTAAGTTGCGTAAAACTAAATCTCATGGACCCGGAGAACCTGTGATTCGAGGCTTGCGCTTGGATCTTGCGGCAGACGCCTGCTTGCGGGCTCAGCAACCTTGGACTAACGGACGGCGGTGCAGAGCGGTGGCTGGAAGATTTGTTTTGCGCAGCTTAAGCATAGGAATCGCACCAACCCTCCATCAATCCCGTGGCCCTGCGGAGCAAAACAAATGTTTCAGCCACCGATCTGCGATCACAGCAAGATAAACCCAAAGAATCCGCAATTCGAAGTCTCCATTTTAATCCTGCAGCAGACGCGTGCTCGCGAGCAGACCAGCATTGGATTAACGGAAGACAGTGCAGAGCGGTGGCTGGAAGATTTGTTTTGCGCAGCTTAAGCATGGGAATCGCACCAACCCTCCATCACCCCCGTGGCCCTGCGGAGCAAAACAAATGTTTCAGCCGCCGATCTGCGATCACAGCCAAATAACCCAAAGAATCTGCAACTCAAAGCATGCTCTCGAATCAAGCATCAGAGCATTGCTCGCGGGCGGGCCATTGTTGGACTAACACAAGGCAGTGCAGAGCGGTGGCTGGAAGATTCGTTTTGCACAGCTTAAGCATAGGAATCGCACCAACCCTCCATCACCCCCATGGCCCTGCGAAGCAAAACAAATGTTTCAGCCACCGATCTGCGATCACCAATCAATAATCCACAGTACCAACACCCCATCCCACCAGAGCACCAACTAGGATAGGATTCGCCCCGGAGAGAATTAACACTTTTGGGGAGAGATCAACTTATGGCTGAACCAACCAGCCCGCAGCAAGTACCAACCGAAGATGTACCAGGCTACTTTAGCGAAGCCACCCGCCGCTACGCGCTCAGCGTTTTGGTTGTCGTCTACACCTTTAACTTTATTGACCGCCAAATTTTATCCATCTTATTGGAACCCATTAAGGCTGACCTATTGCTGTCGGACACGCAGCTTGGGTTGCTCACGGGTTTCTTGTTCGCCTTGTTCTACGCGGTTCTCGGTATCCCCATCGCTCGTTACGCTGACCGCGGTAACCGCCGCAACCTCATCGCACTAGCGCTCACCATCTGGAGCGGCATGACGGCCCTATCTGGCTTGGCTGCAAATTTTTGGCAGCTTGCGCTGGCGCGCATTGGCGTCGGTGTTGGCGAAGCGGGCTGTAGCCCACCGGCACACAGCATCATTGCCGACTACTACCCAGCGCACCGTCGCGCTACCGCGCTTGGCATCTACAGCCTGGGGATTCCATTCGGGATATTGTTCGGTTTTATTGCCGGCGGCTGGATGAACGAGTTCTTTGGCTGGCGCGTTGCCTTCTTTGTTGTTGGCATACCAGGTTTACTCCTCGCCGTCCTCGTACGCTTTTCGCTGCGCGAACCACCGCGCGGCATGGCCGAAGGCAAAACCTTAGACACCGATCAGCCCTCGGTCATGGAAACCTTCAAGACACTGTGGAGCAAGCGCGCTTTTCGTCACCTTTCTATTGGCGGCGGCTTAACCGCCTTTGTTGGCTACGGTGTGACCACTTGGTTCCCGTCGTTCATGATTCGTTCGCACGGCATGGACACCGGTGAGGTTGGCACCTACCTGGGTCTAATCCTGGGCATCCCAGGCGGGATAGGTATTGTGCTCGGCGGCTATCTTGCAGACCGTTATGGGTCTCGGGACACCCGCTGGTTTTTGTGGATTGTGACCGTTGCCCTGTTGTTATCACTGCCTTTTGC